>NZ_JBICLV010000016.1:0-159258 GCF_043105735.1 Leclercia sp. GLN_9 | reverse complement strand
ATATTCTGTTGAACCTGAGGTGAACGGAACATTCCGCCAGACTCAACTGACTGGCATTACTCCAGAGATGGCCATTTCGCTTTTACCTAGGACGCGGCGATAAATAGATCCCGCAGCTGGTGCAGCTGGTCGCGGATCTGCGCGGCCTCCTCGAACTCCAGATTCTGCGCATGCTGCATCATCTGTGCTTCCAGTTCGTGAATTTTCTGCTGCAGCGCCTTCGGCGTCAGGGCAACGGTATCAGCCTCAACCGGTGAGCGTGACTTGCCGCGACCTTTCGCTTTGGTTTTGGCAATATTCTGGCCGAGCGCCAGGATATCCACCACCTTCTTGTTCAGACCCTGCGGCGTAATGCCGTGCTCTTCGTTGTAGGCCTGCTGCTTCTCGCGACGGCGTTCCGTTTCCCCAATCGCTTTTGCCATTGACGGGGTGATTTTGTCGCCATAGAGAATCGCTTTGCCGTTGACGTTACGCGCAGCGCGACCAATGGTCTGGATAAGCGAGCGCTCAGAGCGCAGGAAGCCCTCTTTATCGGCATCCAGAATCGCCACCAGCGACACTTCCGGCATATCCAGCCCTTCACGCAGCAGGTTGATCCCCACCAGCACGTCGAACTCGCCAAGACGCAGATCGCGGATGATCTCCATTCGCTCCACGGTGTCGATATCGGAGTGCAGATAGCGCACCTTCTCGCCGTGCTCCTCGAGGTATTCGGTCAGATCCTCGGCCATGCGTTTGGTCAGGGTGGTGACAAGCACGCGCTCGTTGATGGCCGACCGGGCGCGGATCTCCGACAGCAGGTCATCCACCTGCGTCGCAACCGGGCGCACTTCGATAATCGGATCCAGCAGGCCTGTCGGACGCACCACCTGATCGACCACTTCGTCGCCCGATTTCTCCAGCTCGTAGTTGCCCGGCGTTGCGGAAACGTAAATGGTTTGCGGTGCGAGCGCCTCAAACTCTTCAAACTTCATTGGGCGGTTATCCAGCGCTGACGGCAGGCGGAAGCCGTACTCCACCAGGGTCTCTTTACGCGCCCGGTCGCCACGATACATCCCGCCAATCTGCGGAATGGTGACGTGGGATTCGTCCACCACCAGCAGGCCATCCGCCGGCAGGTAGTCAAACAGGGTTGGCGGTGCCTCCCCCGGCCCGCGGCCAGAGAGATAGCGCGAGTAGTTTTCAATCCCGGAGCAGTAGCCCAGCTCGTTCATCATCTCGAGATCGAACTGGGTACGCTGGCTGATACGTTGCTCTTCCAGCAGCTTGTTATTGTCCAGCAGCGTTTTGCGGCGATCCGCCAACTCGACTTTGATATCTTCCATCGCCTGCACGATGCGCTCGCGCGGGGTCACGTAGTGGGTTTTCGGGTAGACGGTGAAGCGCTGAATAATTGACTCCACCTGGCCGGTCAGCGGGTCAAACAGCGACAGACGCTCGACCTCTTCATCGAACAGCTCGACACGCAGCGCGAAGTCGTCCGACTCAGCCGGGAAGATATCGATGACCTCCCCGCGAACGCGGAAGGTGCCGCGCTGGAACGCCTGATCGTTACGGGTGTACTGCAGTTCCGCCAGCCGCCGCAAGATGGCGCGCTGATCGATAATCATCCCCTGGGTCAGGTGCAGCATCATCTTCAGGTAGAGATCGGGATCGCCGAGGCCGTAAATGGCTGATACCGATGCCACCACCACTACGTCACGGCGTTCAAGCAGCGCCTTGGTCGCGGACAGACGCATCTGCTCGATATGCTCGTTCACCGAGGCATCTTTTTCGATAAAGGTATCGGAGCTAGGGACGTAGGCTTCCGGCTGATAGTAGTCGTAGTACGAGACGAAATACTCCACCGCATTTTCGGGGAAGAACTCTTTCATCTCGCCGTATAGCTGCGCAGCCAACGTTTTATTCGGTGCCAGCACCATGGTCGGCCGCTGCAGATCGGCGATCACGTTGGCGACGGTAAAGGTTTTACCCGAACCGGTCACGCCCAGCAGCGTCTGGTGTGCAAGCCCATCCTCCAGCCCCTCTTTCAGACGGCGAATCGCTTCAGGCTGATCGCCGGAAGGACGGAAAGCGGAATTCAGTTTGAACGGTTTACTCATGAGCGGCGACCTGATGATGGTTAATACGGCAGGTGTGTAATTTTACTCCTGATGGCTATTTTTGCCAGTAAATTATACTGGATATAAATCCAGTGGCATCCGCGCCATTTTGTGCCAGCAGCAGTGGGAATCGAGCGAAGCTGCGTAAAATTTCGACTGCAACGGGATAAAATTCCAACAGGGGTGGGTTATCCCCAGAACTTTTCATTTTTTAACATTTGTCAAGGCGAGCCGCTGGACTTCACCCCTGCAAGTTGACACTTTGATGACAATGATTGCTTTTATTTAACGCTTTGATCTGCTTAAAAGTTTTCAAAAAGACGCGTTTCGCAGCAATTCAGGCGCAGGCCGCGTATTCTCTCGCTTACCTTGTGTTTTCTAACTCTAATGCACATGGTTATCCACAGGAATAGTGGATAACTGCCGCCAGCCCATACGGAACGTGACTCGGCTCGTTCCCGGTTTTTACCCACAACGGAACGGTAAAAAATTTTTATCGCCTAATTTTGGCGATCTGATGACCAAAATCACCGAAGGATTTGGTGAGATCCTGTTCACATTTTGACCAAAATCGCCCTGCACCAGGCGCATCTCAGAGGGCACCGACGCGGTGCATCGCCCCTGGCTCACCGCGCTGATTTTTGAGCCGATTCCGAAAAAAGCCGCTTTAAACGCCCTTTTATAGGCAGTGGCAAGAGTCTTGCAGAGTATCAGGTGTCACCGATGCCTGAAAAAGGAGCACCACCATGTTAAGCCTGCGCGCCGTTAATCAGTATTACGGAGATCGCCACACCCTGTGGAACGTTGACCTCGATCTCCCCCCCGGCGTCTGCACCGGCGTACTCGGGCTACCCGGGATGGGGAAAACCACCCTCGTGAGCTGTATTGCTGGCCTGCTGCCGATTGCCAGCGGCACCATGGTCTGGCATGACGCCGGGGCCTCGCCCTGCGATTTGCAGCAGGCCAGGACGGGAATTAGCTTTGTGCCGCAGGACAGGCGGATCTTCTCGCAACTGACGGTAGAGGAGAATTTGCACATTGCGCGAATGGCGAAAGGCGTCGCGGGCGGAACAACAAGCCGCGACGTTTTTGAGTTCTTTCCCGAGCTTTATCCGCTGCGCCAGCTGCGGGCCTCCGGTCTTAACGACGATCAGCAATATCAGCTGGCGCTGGCGAACGCGCTGGTGACCCGCCCTCGCCTGCTGATCCTCGACGAGCCGAGCCGCGGGACCGGCCAGTTATTTACTCTCAAACTGGCGCAACTGCTGCTCAGGTTCAACCGGGAGCTGGGGTTATCGGTGCTGCTGGCCGAGCAGCACCTCTCCCTGATCCGCCGGGTAGCGGATCGCTTTTGCCTGCTTTACCGGGGGCGAAATGTAGCCCAGGGCAGGGTCAGCGAGCTGGATGATCCGCTTATAGCCCACTGGATGGGGCCTGCGGCGTCAGCGCAGTAAGGGAAAGATAGTGCCCGACGGTTGCGGTGTCCGCCTCGTCGCCCAGCCACGGGATTTCGCCCAACAAGGGGGCTGGCAGCACGCGCCTGAGCGTGGCCATGTATTCAGGATGGCGCTTGCCGGACGGCACCACCCCGTTCGCTACCCAGCCTGCAAAATGCAGCCCTGCCTGGCGGATCGCCTGCGCGGTCAGCATGGCGTGGTTAATACAGCCCAGCTTGACTCCCACCACCAGGATCACCGGCAGGCGCTCGGCCATCACCCAGTCTGCGAAGGTCTGCTCTTGCGACAGCGGCGTAAACCAGCCGCCCGCGCCTTCCACCAGCACCCAGTCAGCCTGCGTCTCCAGCGTACGTAACCCGGCGGAAAGCGTACTGAACAGGATCGGGCGCTGCTCATCCGCGCTGATGATATGCGGCGAGGTCGGCTCGGCGAAGGTGTAGGGATTGACCGCCGGATAGCTCAAGGCCACGCTGCTGTTGCGTTGTAACGCCAGCGCATCGCTGTTACGCAGCCCTGCTGCGGTCATCTCGCTACCGGAGGCCACCGGTTTGTATCCCGCGGTATGGCGACCCAGCGCACGCGCCGCCTGTAACAGAGCGGTGCTGGCAACGGTTTTTCCGACCTCGGTGTCGGTGCCGGTGACAAAATAACGTTCAGTCACGTTCGATAATCCCATGAAAAAGTTGGTAAGAGAGCGGGAATTTCCCCGCCTGCTGTGGCCAGGCCTGGGCCAGCTGGTGCAGTTGCCCGCGGGTTAAGGGTTTATTCGACCGTCCGGCGTGAAGATGGGTGGCCCCAATCCCCTTCAGGGACTGCATGGCGCTGAGCGCATCGTCAAACAGCAGCGTGACGATCTGGACCGCGGAGCGGTACTGCCAGCCGGACAGGGCGTCGTTTACCTGCTGCCCGGACAGAAACCGGTTGGCATGTGGCTGGGTATCTATCGCCTGCCAGGCCTGATTCAGCTCCGGCAGCGAGCCATTGAGCAGCGTCGTGAAGGCCACCTTGCCCCCCGGCTGCGCCACCCGGTAGAGTTCGGCCAGCGCCTGCGGCAGGCTGGCGCACCATTGCACCGCCAGATGGCTCCAGACGAGGCTGAACTGCCCCTCCGCCAGCGGAATGGCTTCGATATCGGCCTGCAGATAGTGGTCGGCCGCCTGGTTGCGACGCGCTTCCTCCAGCATCGGGGCGCAGAGATCCATCGCCGTCACGTGGCTCCCGGCCTTGCGCCAGGTGAGGCTGTTACTCCCCGGTCCGCAGCCCGCATCCAGCACGCGGGGGAAACGGTTTTCAGCGAGCAAGGCCCGCAGCCCGTCAGCGCTTTCCCGCTGGAGTCCGTCGTGGCGTGCGTAGCTGTGCGCCGCCCGGCCAAAGGCGGCGGCAATCGCCTGTTTATTCACTTGCGACATGCAGCGCCTCCAGTAATGCGGCGATATCAGCCGACTCATGGGCCGCCGTCAGGGTCAGGCGTAAGCGCGCCGTCCCTGCCGGCACGGTAGGAGGACGAATCGCGGTTACCCAGATCCCCTGCTGCCTGAGGGTGTGCGCCAGATGCAGCGCACGGGCGTTTTCGCCCACAATCAGCGGCTGAATGGCGCTCTGCGAGGCGGTGATCGTCATCGGGAGGTCACCCACACCCGCTCGGAACTGGCGGATATGCCCCGCCAGCCGCTGCCGACGCGCTTCACCTTCGTCGCTACGGATCAGGTTAAAGGCCGCCAGCAGCGCCACCGCCTGGGCGGGCGGCATACTGGTGCTGTAGATCAGGTGCCGGGCGAACTGCAGCAGGTAGTCGGCTACCGGGTCGCTGCACAGTACCGCCGCCCCGCTGATGCCAACGCCTTTGCCAAAGGTCACCACCAGCAGCTCGGGTTTTACCCCCTGCCCGGCGGCACTTCCTCGCCCTTCTGGCCCGGTGACGCCAATGCCGTGGGCATCGTCCACCAGCAGCCAGCTGCCCTGGCGCTGCGCTGCAGCATGGATCTCACCCAGCGGCGCGCTGTCGCCGTCCATGCTAAAGATCCCCTCGGTCACGACAAGCTGTTGCCCCTCGCAGGGTTTATCCAGCAGCGCGTCCAGCTGGGCGACATCGTTGTGGGCAAAACGGCGTAATTGTGCCGGGCTAAGGCTGGCGGCTTCCAGCAGCGAGGCGTGGCTTAAGCGGTCAGCCAGGATGCGATCGTCCTTGCCGGTCAGGGCGGCAATCAGCGCCTGATTGGCGGCAAAGCCGGATATAAACAGCAGCGCCCGGGGGTAGCCGAGCCAGTCAGCAAGATGCGCTTCCAGCGCCTGATGCGCGTGGGTGTAGCCGCTGACGTGGCCGGAGCCGCCGCTGCCTACCCCGTACTGCTCCGCGCCCTGTTGCCAGGCGCGGATGATCGCCGGGTGCTGACTCAGGCCGAGATAGTCATTGCCGGAGAAATTGCAGTATTGCCGCTGCTCGCGGATGAGAAAGCGCCCCGCGCCGTTCTCCACCGGGGTGCGCACGCGCAGGGCATCTGCCGCCCGGCGCGCATCAAGGGCAGCATCGATGCGTTGTTGCCAGGTCATACCGTCGCCGCGTTGTAGAACTGGTCGGTATCGGCGTTGATCAACTGCTGTTCGAGCTGATACTGCTGCTCGTTATCGCCCGTCAGCACCGCGGTTTGCTGCGGATTCAGCCCCAGCTTGCGGAACAGCTGTACGTCTTTGTCCTCTTCCGGGTTCGGGGTGGTGAGCAGCTTGCAGCCGTAGAAAATGGAGTTGGCCCCGGCCATAAAGCACATCGCCTGGGTCTGCTCATTCATCTGCTCCCGGCCCGCCGAGAGGCGCACGAACGACGTCGGCATCATCACGCGCGCAACCGCAATGGTGCGAATAAAATCAAACGCGTCCACATCGTCGTTGTCGGCCAGCGGGGTGCCCTTCACCTTCACCAGCATGTTAATCGGCACGCTCTCCGGCGGGGTCGGCAGGTTCGCCAGTTGCAGGAGCAGACCGGCGCGATCGGTCACCGTTTCGCCCAACCCGACAATCCCGCCCGAGCAGACCTTAATGCCCGCATCGCGCACTTTGTCCAGCGTATCCAGACGCTCCTGATAGGTGCGGGTGGTGATAATGTTGCCGTAAAACTCCGGGGAGGTGTCGAGGTTGTGGTTGTAGTAATCCAGCCCTGCCGAGGCCAGACGCTGGGCCTGGGTGTCGTCCAGCGTGCCGAGGGTCATACAGGCTTCGAGGCCCATGGCCTTCACACCCTGCACCATCTGCTCGAGGTAGGGCATGTCGCGCTCGTGCGGGTTTTTCCATGCCGCGCCCATGCAGAAGCGGGTCGAACCGGCGTTTTTCGCCTGACGCGCCGACTCCAGCACCTGCTCGACCTCCATCAGGCGTTCGGATTCAAGGCCAGTCTTATAGCGCGCGCTTTGCGGGCAATATTTGCAATCTTCCGGGCAGGCGCCGGTTTTGATCGACAGCAGAGTACTGACCTGAACCTGCTGCGGGTCGAAATGCTGACGGTGGATCTGCTGCGCTTCAAACAGCAGTTCCAGCAGCGGTTTTTCAAATAATGCGGTGACTTGCGACAATGTCCAGCGAGTCTGGTGAGCCATGGGGCGTCTCCAAAGGGGTTTAGTTCAGGATGGGTTCGGGTTATGCTTGTAAACCTAAATGTTTTCAAAATGGTTTACAAGTCGATTATGACAACGGACGATCTCGCCTTCGATCAGCGCCATATCTGGCATCCCTACACCTCCATGACTCAGCCCCTGCCGGTGTACCCGGTGACGGAAGCACACGGCTGCGAGCTGACGCTGGCCAGCGGCGAACAGCTGGTGGACGGTATGTCCTCCTGGTGGGCAGCCATTCATGGCTACAACCACCCGCGGCTGAATGCGGCGATGAAAGCGCAGATTGACCGCATGTCCCACGTGATGTTCGGCGGGATCACCCATCAACCGGCGGTAGATCTCTGCCGTCGGCTGGTGGCGATGACCCCCGAGGCGCTGGAGTGTGTTTTCCTGGCGGATTCCGGCTCGGTGGCGGTGGAAGTGGCGATGAAAATGGCCCTGCAGTACTGGCATGCGAAAGGCGAAAGCCGTCAGCGCTTTATCACCTTCCGCAACGGCTACCACGGCGACACCTTCGGCGCGATGTCGGTGTGCGATCCCGACAACTCCATGCACAGCCTGTGGAAAGGCTACCTGCCAGAAAACCTGTTTGCCCCGGCACCGCAAAGCCGCTTTGACGGCGAGTGGGATGAAATGGACATGGTCGGCTTTGCCCGTCTGATGGCCGCCCATCGCCATGAGATTGCGGCGGTGATCCTTGAGCCAGTGGTACAGGGTGCGGGCGGGATGCGCATGTATCACCCGGAGTGGCTGAAGCGCATTCGCAGGATGTGCGACCGCGAAGGCATCCTGCTGATTGCCGATGAAATTGCCACCGGCTTCGGGCGTACCGGCAAGCTGTTTGCCTGTGAGCACGCGGGCATTACGCCGGACATTCTCTGTCTCGGCAAAGCCCTGACGGGCGGCACCATGACGCTCTCCGCCACCCTCACCACTCGCCAGGTGGCAGAGACCATCAGCAATGGCGAAGCAGGCTGCTTTATGCACGGCCCGACCTTTATGGGCAACCCGCTGGCCTGTGCGGTGGCCAGCGAGAGTCTGGCGTTGCTGGAGAGCGGCGAGTGGCAGAGCCAGGTGGCCGCCATCGAAGCCCAGCTGAAGGATGAGCTGGCGGCGGCGCGGATGGCAGAATATGTCGCTGACGTGCGGGTGCTGGGGGCCATCGGCGTCGTCGAAACCACCCATCCGGTGAACATGGCGGCGTTGCAACGCTTCTTTGTGGCGCGTGGCGTCTGGGTACGCCCGTTCGGAAAGCTAATTTATCTGATGCCGCCGTATATCATTGGCCGCGATCAGCTCAGCAAACTGACCGCCGCCGTGGTGGATGCTGTGAATAATCCCGCCCACTTTGCGATTTAAGCCCACAGGATTACACTTTTTGCAGGGCTTATACGGAGAGATACGATGAAACTGATCAGTCAGGATCTGCAAGACGGCGATAAACTCCCGCTGCGCCACGTGTTTAACGGTATGGGATATGAGGGAGATAACATCTCTCCGCATCTGGCGTGGGACGAGGTGCCATCGGGCACCAAAAGCTTTGTCGTGACCTGTTACGACCCGGATGCGCCTACCGGCTCGGGCTGGTGGCACTGGATCGTCGCCAATATTCCCGCCAATACCCGCGTGCTACCGCAGGGTTCCGGCTCCTCGCTGGTGGCGCTGCCGGATGGCGCGGTGGAGACCCGTACCGATTTTGGTAAGCCGGGATATGGCGGCGCGGCTCCGCCGAAAGGCGAAACCCATCGCTATATCTTTACGGTGCATGCGCTGGATGTGGAGAGAATCGAGGTCGATGAAGAGGCGAGCGGTGCGATGGTGGGCTTTAACGTCCATTTCCATACCCTGGGCAGCGCGTCGATTACGGCGATGTACAGTTAACTAAAAAAACCGGCCAATAAGCCGGTTTTTTTGTAGGCCCGGTAAGCGAAACGCCACCGGGCAAACCGTTACAGCACGGGAGGCAATAACGCCACCAGAGTGCGTTTATCCAGCAGCCCCATCGCCGCATCAATATCCGGGGCGAAGAAGCGGTCATCATCATAGTGCGCCACCTGCTCCCGCAGGATCTGCCGCGCCTGCTCCAGCAGCGGGCTGGAGGTCAGACCGTCGCGCAGATCGCAGCCCTGACAGGCCGCCAGCCACTCCACCGCCAGCACGCCGCGGGTATTGCTCGCCATCTCCCACAAACGACGCCCCGCCGCCGGGGCCATCGAGACATGATCTTCCTGATTGGCTGAGGTCGGCAGGCTGTCCACGCTGTGCGGGTGCGACAGGGCTTTGTTCTCGCTCGCCAGCGCCGCCGCCGTCACCTGGGCAATCATAAACCCGGAGTTTACGCCGCCGTTGCGCACCAGGAACGGCGGCAGTTGCGACATGTGTTTATCCATCATCAGCGCGATACGGCGTTCGGACAGCGCGCCGATTTCGGCAATCGCCAGGGCCAGATTATCCGCCGCCATCGCCACCGGTTCGGCGTGGAAGTTCCCCCCGGAGACCACGTCGTTTTCGGCCGCGAACACCAGCGGGTTATCGGAAACGGCGTTGGATTCAACCAGCAGGACCTCTGCCACCTGGCGCATCTGGGTCAGGCAGGCGCCCATCACCTGCGGCTGGCAGCGCAGGGAGTACGGGTCCTGCACTTTGTCGCAGTTGTGATGCGATTCGGCAATGGCGCTGGTATCGGTCAGCACGTGACGGAACAGCGCCGCGGCGTCGATCTGCCCGCGCTGGCCGCGCACGTCATGAATACGGGCATCGAACGGACGGCGGGAACCAAGCACCGCTTCGGTGGTGAGCGCCCCGCAGACAACCGCCGAGGCAAACAGATCTTCGGCTTCGAACAGGCCTCGCAGGGCAAAAGCGGTGGAAGCCTGGGTGCCGTTCAACAGCGCCAGCCCCTCTTTTGCCGCCAGCGTGACCGGGGCAAGCCCGGCTTTTTGCAGGGCGGTGGCGGCCGGTAGCCATTCCCCACGGTAACGGGCTTTGCCCTCGCCGAGCAGGGTCAGGGACATGTGTGCCAGCGGAGCCAGGTCGCCGGACGCGCCGACCGAACCCTTGGCCGGGATCCACGGATAAACCCCGGCATTGACCAGCGCGATCAGAGCCTGAATCACGCTCAGGCGGATACCGGAGAAACCGCGCGCCAGGCTGTTGATTTTCAGCACCATCATCAGACGCACAATGTTGTCATCCAGCGGCTCGCCGACGCCCGCCGCATGGGACAGCACCAGCGAACGTTGCAGATTTTCCAGGTCGTGCGTGGCGATACGCGTCTGCGCCAGCAGGCCAAAACCGGTGTTGATCCCGTAGGCGGTGCGCCCCTCTGCCACTATCGCTTCCACGCAGGCCACGCTGTCGTTAATCGCCTGGTGGGCTGATTCATCAAGCGTCAGCTGCAGCGGCTGTTGCCAGACCTGGCGCAGCTGGGCCAGCGTCAGTGAACCGGGAATCAGGGTTAAGGCGTTCATCAGTGCTTTCCTTCTCTGGAGGTGATCATCGGCAGGTTCAGGCCCTGCTCTTTCGCGCAATCAATCGCGATGTCATATCCGGCATCAGCATGGCGCATTACGCCTGTCGCCGGATCGTTGTGCAGAACGCGGGCAATACGGGCTGCGGCTTCATCGGTGCCGTCACAGACGATCACCATCCCGGCATGTTGGGAGAAGCCCATCCCTACCCCGCCGCCGTGGTGCAGCGAGACCCAGGTCGCGCCGCTGGCGGTATTGAGCAGGGCGTTCAGCAGCGGCCAGTCGGATACTGCGTCGGAACCGTCCTGCATCGCTTCGGTTTCGCGGTTCGGGCTGGCAACCGAGCCGGAATCAAGATGGTCGCGACCGATGACAATCGGCGCGGAGACTTCCCTGCTACGAACCATTTCATTAAAGGCCAGGCCCAGCTTCTGGCGCCACTCCAGCCCCACCCAGCAGATACGCGCCGGCAAGCCCTGGAAGCTAATGCGCTCGCGGGCCATATCCAGCCAGTGATGCAGGTGCTCATCATCGGCGACGATCTCTTTCACTTTGGCGTCAGTTTTGTAGATATCTTCCGGGTCGCCTGAGAGCGCCACCCAGCGGAACGGGCCGATGCCGCGGCAGAACAGCGGGCGGATATAGGCAGGGACAAAGCCCGGGAAATCGAAGGCGTTGGTCACACCCATCTCTTTCGCCATCTGGCGAATGTTGTTGCCGTAATCGAAAGTGGGCACGCCCTGCTGGCTGAAGGCCAGCATCGCGCTAACGTGCTCGGCCATCGAACGCTTCGCCGCCAGAACGGTGCCTTCAGGATCCTGCTGGGCTTTCTGCTGATACTCTTCCCAGCTCCAGCCTTTTGGCAGGTAGCCGTGCAGCGGATCGTGGGCGCTGGTCTGGTCGGTGACCAGGTCCGGGCGCACGCCGCGCGCCACCAGTTCCGGCACGATATCGGCGGCATTGCCACACAGGGCAATCGAGACCGCTTTGCCTTGCTGGGTGTATTTATTGATGCGTGCGAGGGCGTCATCCAGCGAGTCGGCCTGCTCATCGACGTAACGGGTGCGCAGACGGAAATCGATGCGGCTCTGCTGGCACTCAATATTCAGGGAGCAGGCGCCTGCCAGGGTCGCTGCCAGCGGCTGTGCGCCACCCATCCCGCCTAAGCCCGCAGTCAGTACCCAACGTCCTTTCAGGGAGCCGTTATAGTGCTGGCGTCCCGCTTCGACAAAGGTCTCATAGGTGCCCTGGACGATGCCCTGGCTGCCGATGTAGATCCAGCTGCCCGCGGTCATCTGGCCATACATTGCCAGCCCCTTCGCATCCAGCTCGTTGAAGTGTTCCCAGGTCGCCCAGTGCGGCACCAGGTTGGAGTTGGCGATCAGCACGCGCGGGGCGTTTTCGTGGGTTTTGAATACGCCGACCGGTTTACCGGATTGCACCAGCAGGGTTTCGTCGTTTTCCAGTTCGGTGAGGGCGGCAACTATCGCGTCATAACAGGCCCAGTTACGCGCCGCGCGGCCAATCCCGCCATACACCACCAGCTCGTGAGGATTTTCCGCCACGTCGGGATCGAGGTTGTTCATTAACATGCGCAGCGGGGCTTCGGTGAGCCAGCTTTTGGCATTTAACGTGGTGCCACGGGGGGCGCGGATCTCTTGCTGGCGATACTTACCTGACGACATTGTGTGCTCCTCATTGGGGACAGAATATACAGTAAGATATACTTGTATAGACAAGTGCACACAAGGCTGGTTTTAACAATTACGATACATTTTTGTTATATTGCGTCAGCAATCACGCTTTTGGCTTATGACATGAAATGGCCCTGCAGCCGGTAGCGGTTGCCCGGGAACAGCAATCTGGCGTGGGAAACGATGTGCGAGGCTGACCAGGTGCGGCGGTGGATCAGCAGGCAGGGATCGTGCTCTTTAATGCGCAGCAGCTCGCACTCCTGCGGCGTGGCGCGTACCGCTTCAACGATATGCTCCCCTTCCGTCAGCGGCGCAACCTGCGACAGCCAGGCATGAGGCGTGGTGACGGTGTAGTCCTGTTGCAGATAGTCCGGCACCAGCGTGGCGTTTACACAGCGATCTTCTATCTGGACCGGTACGTCGTTTTCGTAGTGCAGCATCAGGGAGTGGAAGATCAGCGTGCCCTCTTTAACATTCAGCGCCACGGCCTGCACGGCGTTGGCCTGCGTCTCTTCGAGGAGCAACACCTCACAACGGTGTTGATGGTTGCGGGAGGCGATCTCATCGGCAATGCTGCGGATCTCAAACAGCGCCGACTGCCCCTTCGGCTCGGCCACAAACGTGCCGACCCCCTGCAGACGCACCAGCAGCCCCTCATCGGTTAGCTCCCGCAGCGCGCGGTTAATGGTCATCCGGCTAAAGCCGAACTGCGCCACCAGCTCGGCTTCGGACGGGATGCGATCGTGCGGACGCCAGACGCCGGTGGCGATCTGATGGCTGATCGCTTGTTTTACCTTTTCATAGAAAGGGGCTGGCGTATTGGCCTGCTGCTGCGGGGCGCGAGAAAACATAGCAATTCCTTAAGCCGGAAGAAAAAGTCGAGTATATACAGCCTTTATGCCCACCAGTGAGCTATTTGCCAGGCAAGCCGCGCGGCGAGCTTCGCGCCCTGACCGTCGCGGTCGAAACCGGGGCTGAACTCTACCAGATCGGCCGCCTGCAGTTTGCCGCTGCGGCAGACCCGCTCAATGACCGGCAGCAGATCCCGGGCGGGAACGCCCAGCGCAGCAGGCGCGGACACGGCGGGCATCTCCCCGGTCGGCATCACGTCAAGGTCGATGGTGAGATAGACCCGATCCGCCTCGTTCAGGATGTTCTCAACTACCCGTAACGCCTGCTGCGGGAAGTCGAGATCCTCGACCAGGGTGACGTTAAGACGGGCCGCCTCATCCCAGAGTGCCCGGGTATTTGCCGCCCGGCTAACCCCCAGGCAGGCATAGTGAAACTCACGCTGCTGTTCGGCGCAGTATAGCGCCAGCTGGCGGAAGGGTGTCCCGGAGGTGGCCTGGCTGGCGTTTCGCAGATCGAGATGCGCATCCAGGTTGATAATCACCACCCGCTCGCCGGGAAAGGCATCCAGCACGCCCCGGCCATGCGCCCAGGCGGTTTCATGCCCGCCGCCGAACACCAGGGTGCGCATTCCCGCCTGCTGACAGGCGGTCACCGTCTCACTCAGTGCCTGCTGGGCGGCCTCCAGCGCCTCCCCTTCAACGCGAATGTTGCCCATGTCGGTCAGCCGCTCATGGCCCTCATGGCTGGCCATATTCCCCAGCGCCCGACGTAACGTATCCGGGGCCTGTGCGGCACCGGTCCGGCCCTGATTGCGTCTCACCCCTTCGTCACAGGCGAAGCCGATCAGGGCGATGCCGTCGCCGGAAGGCTGCTGCGTGTCGCTTTGCCGTACGGTCTGGAACAGGCGCAGGGCGTTGCTGGCCTCGTGACGGTCGTCGCGCCCCTGCCAGATGTCAGGTGAAACGGGCTGCCACACACTCATTGTACTTTTCCTCTGAATACGCGCTGATAAAGCGGGTTACGCCCCGGCTCATACACCATCTCCACCGGGCTTTTCGCATCCCAGATCGCCAGATCGGCGACAAACCCGGCCTTCAGCTGGCCGTGCGTTTCGCCGCGACCGAGCGCCTGTGCGGCGTGCCGGGTCACCCCTGCCCACGCCTCTTCCGGGGTCAGACCAAACTGGACGCAGGCCATGTTCATCGCCAGATGCAGACTGGCAAACGGGCTGGTGCCAGGGTTGTAATCGGTGGCGACGGCCATCGGCACCCCCTGCTGGCGCAACAGCGCAACCGGCGGACGCTGGCGCTCCTGTAAGAAATAGAAAGCACCGGGCAGCAGCACCGCCACGGTGCCGCTTCGGGACATCGCGCTCACCCCGGCTTCATCAAGATATTCAATGTGATCGGCAGATAGCCCCTGGTAACGGCTCACCAGCGCGGTGCCGCCGAGGTTCGAGAGCTGTTCGACGTGGCCTTTTATCGGGATCCCCCGGGCCTGTGCCGCCTGAAACACCCGCTCGCTCTGTGCTGGAGTAAAGCCGACATTCTCGCAAAACACATCCACGGCTTCGAAAAGCCCTTTCTCCCACAGCTGCGGCAGGGTGTGCTGACAAACATGGTCTATATAAGCATCGGGATCCTGGCGGTACTCTTTCGGCACCGCGTGAGCGGCCAGCAACGTCGGGCTGATCTCAATGGGATGGGTATGCGCCAGACGCTGGACCACGCGCAGCATCTTCTCTTCCGTTTCGTCGTTCAGGCCATAACCGGATTTGATTTCGAGGGTGGTGACGCCTTCGCGCATCAGGCGCTGTAAACGCTGCTGCGCCAGCTGCTCAAGCTGCTCTGGCGTACTGTTCCGGGTGGCGGTCACCGTGGCATTAATCCCACCGCCCTGGGCGCTGATGGTCTGATAGGAGACGCCGTTCAGCCGCTGCTCCCACTCGGCGGCGCGATCGCCGCCGAACACCAGATGGGTGTGGCAATCGATCAGGCCCGGCGTGACCAGCCGGCCCTGTAAATCGTTGGCGTTGGGCAGATCCGCAGGCAGGTCAGATTCAGGCACGATCGCCAGGATGGTCTCACCGCGCACAATTAACGCCCGATTCTCCAGCAGGCCATAGGCTGTGCCGTGGGCAGGATCCAGGGTCGCGAGGCGCAGGTTACGCCAGATTACGTCGTCGGGATGAAGTTGCAGCATCGGGCTTCCGCTTGTCATGAGTTGTATAGACATTTATTTTCATTCCCGGCGGCCTGTCAATCGCCTTTACCGAAATTGTTATTTATTTGTGACAACTTTCCCGCTAAGCGTGGGAAGAAAAAGTAACTTTTTGCCTTTTCATCTTCCCGTTTCGCTCAACTTAGTATAAAAAAGCAAGCTATTTCAGTTATCCCCCTATTGATATGCTTAGCAGGAGCTTCCCTTGAACATTTCCAGGATTTCTCGTCTGGCGCTGGCCCTCGCATTTGGCGTGACGTTGTCTGCGTGCAGCTCTACGCCGCCGGATCAACTGCCTTCAGAGCAGGCCGCGCCAGGCACGGCTTCCCGCCCGATCCTTTCCGCTGATGAAGCGAAAAACTTCCAGCAGGCCCGCTACTTCACGGCCATGGATCCGAACGCGGCGCCGTGGAGTCCTTATGCCATTCGCCTGCCTGCACAGCCAAACTTTGTTGTTGGCCCGGCGGGAACCCAGGGCGTTACGCATACCACTATCCAGGCGGCCGTCGATGCAGCCATTGCTAAGCACAGCAGCTCCCGCCAGTACATCGCCATTTTACCCGGCGAATACGAAGGGACGGTGTATGTACCTGCCGCGCCAGGCAGCGTGACCCTGTACGGTACGGGCGAAAAACCCATTGATGTGAAAATTGGTCTGGCGATCGACTCCGAAATCGATACCACCACCTGGCGTCGTCTGGTTAACCCGGGCGGTAAATACATGCCTGGCAAACCAGCCTGGTACATGTTTGACCGTTGCCAGAGCAAGCACAGCGCCACCATCGGCGTGATGTGTTCCGCGGTCTTCTGGTCGCAGAACAACGGCCTGCAGCTGCAGAACCTGACGATTGAAAACAATCTGGGTGACAGCGTCGATGCCGGAAACCACCAGGCGGTAGCCCTGCGCAGCGATGGCGATCAGGTGCAGATCGACAAGGTGAATATTCTGGGTCGTCAGAACACCTTCTTCGTCACCAACAGCGGTGTCGAGAACACCCTGAAAAACAACCGCATCACCCGCACCCTGGTGACTAACAGCTACATCGAAGGCGATGTGGATATTGTTTCAGGTCGCGGTGCGGTGGTGTTTGATAATACCGATTTCCGCGTGATGAACAGCCGTACGCAGCAGGAAGGCTATGTCTTCGCACCGGCTACCCTGTCGAACATGTTCTACGGCTTCCTGGCGGTAAACAGCCGCTTTACCGCGATGGGTGATGGTGTGGCGCAGCTGGGCCGCTCGCTGGATGTCGATTCTGCCTCTAACGGCCAGGTGGTGATCCGCGACAGCGTGATCAACGAAGGCTTTAATATGGCAAAACCCTGGGGCAACGCCGCGATTTCTCAGCGTCCGTATGCGGGTAACACCGGTGCGGTGGATGATAAAGGCAACGTGCAGCGTAACCTTAACGACGCTAACTTCAACCGCATGTGGGAATACAACAACCGCGGTGTAGGCAGCAAAGTTATCGCCGAACCAAAGCAGTAAGATTCTGGTAACAAGGGGGAGTGACTCCCCCTTATTGCTGCGGCTGGGCATGTCAGGCACCGCGCCTCAGATACGCATCCAGCCGTTGCAAAACAGCAACCCTGTTTATAGCGCATCAGCTCGGGATTAATAGTGGGGTTGGTGTTTTCGGTGTGCTCACCCGGTTACCTCCGGGCATAAAAAAACCTCGCATTGGCGAGGTTTTTTTATTTCATCGGCCTTAGTGCGCGTTAACCACCACCCACATTGGCCCCTGGCCGACTGCGTAACGCCCCTTCTCTTCCAGCAGGCCCTGCTCGCCCTGAATCTCATACAGGGCGATATGGTGGGATTTCTGTCCCGCCGCAATCAGGAATTTACCGCTGTGATCGACGTTAAAGCCGCGCGGCTGGGTCTCGGTTGGCTGGAAGCCTTCGATTGCCAGCACGCTGCCATCTTCAGAGATGCTGAAGATGGTGATCAGGCTTGAAGTACGATCGCAGGTATAGAGGTGGCGTCCGTCAGGAGTGATGTGAATATCCGCACCCCAGCGCGTATCGGTGAAGTCCGTCGGCATCATGTCCAGGGTCTGCACACACTCGATGTTGCCGTGCGGATCGCGCAGCGCCCAGACGTCCACAGAGCAGTTCAGCTCATTCACGACGTAGGCGTACTGCTGATTCGGGTGGAAGACCATGTGACGCGGGCCAGCGCCTTCTACAGTGGTCACTTCCGCAGGCGTTTGCGCCGCCAGCTTGCCGTCGTCGCCAAGAGTAAACAGGCAGATACGATCCTGTTTCAGCGCCGGTACCCACAGGGTGCGGTTATCCGGGGAGATGTTGGCTGAGTGGCAACCTTCCAGACCTTCAACCACCTCTACGGTCTCGGTCGGAATGCCGTCATCCAGGCGGGTCACGCTAACGCAACCGGCATTGTAGGAGCCGCTAAAGATAAAGCGCCCCTGTAGATCGGTTGAGATATGGGTTGGGCTACCCGGCAGGGCGGCTTCGGCCGTCCAGGTCAGAGCGCCATCGTCAGGAGAGATACGGTACGCAAGCACACGGAATTCCGGGCGCACGCCCACATACAGGAAACGTTTATCCGGGCTGATCACCATCGGCTGAACCTGGCCGGGAACATCGACGACCTGTACCAGGGTGAGTGTGCCTTCGGGATTCAGACGCCAGACATGGATCTGCTGGCTTTCAGGACTGGCGGTATAAACGGTTTGTTTCATGAATGCTCCTTTCCTCACTGCGCGTAAAAGTAATGTACCAGGATAGTCTTTTTTAACGGTGAATGCTGAATTTTAATCAGGAATTTTGCAGCGTTAGTTACGCGGTGTACCATCTGCTCATTCTGCCATTTCAACATTAACCCGGAATATCAAATGACCTCGCGTGTGATTGCACTGGATTTAGACGGTACGCTATTAACCCCGCAAAAAACCCTGCTCCCCTCTTCCCTCGACGCCCTGAAGCGCGCCCGGGAGGTGGGATATCAACTCCTCATCGTGACGGGTCGACATCACGTTGCTATTCATCCTTTTTATCAGGCACTGGCGTTAGATACACCTGCAATTTGTTGTAATGGCACTTATTTGAATGACTTAAATATTATACAAACAAATCCTTGCACTACATACATCTAATTCCTTGTCTCGTAATTTTGAAGTACTTAACAAGCGGTGTACCATCGGCATGACTTCTCAACTCTAACACGCGAAACAAGACATGAACTATCAAGTAATTGCCCTTGACCTAGATGGCACGCTGTTAACGCCACAAAAAACAATCCTGCCTGATTCCCTATTAGCATTACGGCGTGCACGCGAGAGTGGTGCAAAAGTGGTGATAGTCACTGGACGTCATCATTGTGCCATCCACCCTTTTTATCAGGCGTTAGAACTGGAAACCCCTGCAATTTGCTGTAACGGTGCGTTGCTGTACGATTATCATGAACAGAGAGTTATTACATCTGATCCATTACATCCAGACCAGGCAACACAGTTGATTGACCTATTTGATAGTTACAATGTTCACAGTTTGATGTATGCCGATAATGCCATGTTTTATACAGAACCCACGGGGCATATCATTCGTACTGAAAAATGGTCTCAATCGTTGCCAGAATCACAACGTCCGGTATTTAAACAGGTAACTTCACTACGTGAAGCAGCCCATGCAGTATCCGGGATCTGGAAGTTCGCCCTCACTGATACTGATACAGTCAAATTACAAAAATTCGGTCAGATCGTAGAGCGTGAACTGGGACTTGCATGTGAATGGTCATGGCATGACCAGGTTGATATAGCACAAGTGGGAAATAGCAAAGGTAAGCGATTAGCACAATGGGTAGAATCGCAGGGTTTATCTATGAACCAGGTAATCGCGTTTGGGGATAATTTTAACGATCTCAGTATGCTCAAATCTGCTGGTTTAGGCGTAGCAATGGGTAATGCTGCCGATGAGATCAAAGCAAATGCCGATCTTGTAATTGGCGACAATACAGAAACTGGAATTGCTGAGATAGTGAACAAGTACTTTATGTATGTACCAGCAACCGAACCAGTGTAATTCTGATTATGGCGGCATAGTTCAAACATTTATGCCGTCATAATCAGACTGAACTTGCCAGTACTGCACCGTTAGACCCCGCTCAATATCAGCACCAGCATCTTGATCACATCGTCCAGTACTACACAGGCGGCAACCATACGCCGAACACTGCCAGTACTACAGGTGCAATGACATAGTTCTATGCGATAAGGAACGCAAACATGTATGCGATGTAATGCTTCCATACTATCACCTTGAACACTGATTTTAGTCTTAACCTTGAAAGGATTCTTAGACTAACATTCACTAGAATCTTTACGATCCATACCTTGCTCAATTCAATCACGTTAAACGGTGTTGATTTATCATGAAGTTAACCTGTACGTGTGACATAGTACGCTTGTCACAGTTCACAATAAGTAAAAATTGATCATCATTATCTCCACTTCATGTAGGTACTATAGATCGCCTATAAACAATGCCATAATGGAATTGGAAGTTTGTAAAATTTTACTTCGGTCTGTTCTTCCCTAACAATGTATGTAGATCTACCCATCCAGTGAATTTTTGGTGAATATCTCTCCTTAATTGCTGTTGCTGCAACTGCTTTAGGCATTTTTGTACTTGAGGTTTGTTTTTCATTTGGTTCTCCTTGTAAGGGTATGTTAGGTATTTACTTATAGTCGCTCGTTAAATGATTTAATTGTATTCTTGGAGAGAGTACTAAAAATTAAATCCGGGAAGTATAAAGCAATCTGTAATATGTCTCTTCTTTATTGCCAGTGTTTATAGAGCATAAATGACATAGTACAGCCCTGAACTGATTAATAATTATTGTACCGCTAATGTTTTTGAGAGGAATTGCGAATAATGGGATAGTTAATTATCTGTGCTTATCAAGAAATATGTGGGACCAGCCAACTTACTGTACTGAATTGTGTAGAGTTATCATGAGATTACGTTTTGGTGCAACAAATGTAATGTAGCACCCTGAAAAACGTTGTCCAGTACTTAATCAGTACTACCTGCCTGACGTATATAGAATAGCTTCAAATTTAAAAGGTTTTCTTGCTGTACTTATGATTACAGTACCAACTATGCTGATACTGAGGAAAACCGTCAGTCCATGGCTTAAAACAAAGATGACAATGGGCGATGAACATAACATATTCCAGAGAATAGATTGTTTTCGCCCAGATGATAGCGAGGAGTTTAGTCAGAACTAATGCATTTAAAAAAATCTAAATATGGAACTTCCTTACTTTTATCCAAGATGATCAAATTCTCTGTTGATCGAGTAATCGACGTATAGATGATCTCCGGTGTGTCTTTGTCATCCATTACATAGAAAACTGTTTTTGACTCAAGCCCTTTAAAGCTATGTACCGTTGAAAGCTTAATTAGTCCGCTATTAGCATAAAAATGATTTTTTTTAGTTCTTCTTGCTCGCTCTAAATCAATCTTAAGTAATGGGAACCTTTTAATCACACCTCGCAATTCTTCCTCTTTCATAACTTTAAGTGACTCAACACTATAATCATGACTGTATTGAGCTATCAATTGAAAAAGTTCATGGTATGTTTCAAACATACAGTGTGTTTTTTCTCTCTCATTAAATAACTCCGCAATTCTCCTTACAATAAAAATATTTGATGACAATATGACGATATCATTAGGATTAAGATTGTAGTTGTTAATATAGTGTTGGATTTTTTGAAACGACTGAGTTATCCAATCCTTACCACACGTATAGTATGTTAGAAGATTAAAATTCATTCCTACCTGAACTGGTATGGTCTCCATTAATTCAGAGTCAGAATACTTACTTATTAAATATTTTGATTGGAAGTCTTTAAAAATCTCATTTAGTGGAGAATCTAAACTATTCCGATAAGAGCGTTTTAATTTTCTCCATCTCCCGAACCCATCCACTTTTATAGCAGCTTTTTCACTATCTCGCTCATAGATATTTTGCGATTCATCCCCAAACAGCACCATTTCACCATCAGGGACTAAAAAATTATCACAGATAATTTTTATCCATTCATTTTCAAAGTCTTGAACCTCATCAATCAGTATAGTTTGATATTGCTCAACTGACGTACCTTGAAAACAATCGCGTTTATATAAATTATCTAAACCAAATCTTTCAATCAAATCTCCAATATCTTGTCCTGTCGAATTCAATTGAGAACTAAAAAATTGATGATAATTTGTCACAGCAAAATTTTGCGTATCTCGATAGCCTAAAATGTCACTAATCCTATCCTTAATGAGGTTTTTCAGTGTAATATTAAAAGTCAGAATAAGTACTTTATCCTGATGCCTCATATGTGCATTGACCGCACGGCTTGCAATAATCGTGGTTTTTCCACAACCTGCAACACCTTTTATTTTTTCTTTAGCTTGTACACTTATAGTAAGTTTAACTTGTTTATCATCTAAAGGTATTTTTTTGCCTTGTTTAAGCGTATGTTCACTAGGCATTAGACGTCGTTTTAGATCATCGTAAACTCGCTGATCAAATAATACATGTGGTTTAAAACTTTGTATCTTTTTGGCCAGATCTTTGATTCGATCAAAACCAAAAATCATTGATTTATCCCTTGAGAGCTTCTTTTTACTTGCCGATAATTGTTCAGCCCGTTGATTGTATTTCTCTTGAGTGAGCTCATTTTTTTTATATTGATCGCTAAGTTCTTTTGATTTTTCTCGGATTTGGTTGTCAGCACTCCTATAAAAATCATCAACCAACGTTTTATCACTCTTGTGAAGATAAACAAACGGATGGACAAGATTAAAGAAATTTCTATTTTCTAAGTATGAAAGACCCAACACAGGCAAATGTAATTGATATAAATTAGATTTATAAATAAATGCCTGCGACTGTGGTGAAGGAATACGAACTAAACCCCGATTGGTTTTAACATGCCATTTATTAAAGCTATCGACACAGTAGTTATCTAAATTATAATCCTTTACTTCAATGACAAATATCGCTGTATTTTCCTTCAAAATAATAAAGTCTGGTCGATCTCCATCTAAAAATGGATTGAAATAAACTTCAAACGTGTCATCCAAATTTTCATGTAAGTAGCTAAGTAAGTAAAACTCGCCTTCTGTGGGCTTTACTTTCAAGCGAGATATGTTTTCTAAAGAAGGGTAAATTATGGCCATAACTTACTTCCTGTATTATTAATACGCCGTGATGTTATCTATCAACTTCGCCCAGAGAGCTGGAGTCAATGTCGATTTGAGATAAAGTGGATGGGCAGGTTCACCTGACTTATTCAATTTTAGATAATACAACTCAGGTATTAATGACCTTACATGTGCTGAACGTTGTCGGAAACTTCCTTCATTCCCCCATGCAGCAATAACCACCCCAGCGTATCTGGCTAATTCCACCACCCAGTAATCGTTCTCTTCACCAAGTGGGTCATCCTGCTTCTTCATTTCTTCCGGTTCAGTTGCACGATAGGCAAAAAGGTTAGCCATCACGAGGCCGCCATATCCCCAGCTTTTGGCAAACCCGATGCAGCGGCGAATGGTGGGATCATCCAAAGCCTCATCCGCCGTCGAAGGATTCAGTCCTATGAACAGAGCATAAGGCTTATCTGCGTCCCATACACGGCTTAAGGCGTAGCGGTAGCGGCGGCAAGGTGATAATACTGCATGACTGAAACTAGTCTCGTATTGCAATCTGTTAATTAAATTCACTATACTACCTCTGCTTTATGCCCATACTAAGACTGTCTAAAATCGCCACACAATCGCGTCAGGAAAGTAATATTGGTCATGATTTTTATCAATGATAAAACACGCGACTAAAAGAATACTACTCCCTCTTTCTGACTGACAATGAATTAAATACCTTTTTATGATCTTGTCCATATCTGAAGCCAGCCGCTCCAACACTACAAATTCATCGGATAGTAATATCAACAATGTATATGGCTTCTAATGCAGTATCAGAATCGTTCGTTTTTGACACCAGCACAGACAACTATCAAAACTAGTATCAAAAAATAGTACTGGACAGTTTTGATACCACTTGTACTATGAGCCTACCTTTTTGATACTATAGGTGATGATCATGAGTCGCATTTTTCTGTACTGTCGAGTGAGTACAACGGAACAGACTGTAAAAAACCAGTTATTGGCATTAAGCCAACGTGGTTACAACGTTCCGCCAGCTCGTGAAGTTGTTGAAACCATCAGCGGGGGAGTATGTGCAATGGAACGCCCCCAGTTCAGAAATATGGTACAGAACAAACTCGAACCAGGTGATGAATTAATCGTCCTAAAGCTTGACCGATTGGGCAGGGACATGATTGATGTTCTCAGTACTGTTGATATGCTCCGGACCAAAGGGATAATCGTCAAGTCATTGGATCTTGATGGTGTGGATCTGACCAGTTCTGCAGGACGCTTCCAGATGTCGGTGCTCGCTAGTGTTGCTAACTTTGAAAGGGACCGCATACGCGAACGTACTATGGATGGCTTGCTTCAGGCCAAATCACTTGGGAAAAAACTTGGGCGTCCTAACGCTGTCAGCACTGAGCGTATTCAGGAATGCAAACGTGAGGGATTATCCCAGTCTATGACAGCAAAAAAACTTGCTGTTTCAATTGCCACTGTGAAACGGTACTGGAACTATGCCGAATGATGAATTTTCATTTGTTAATGAAGAACTACTCGAATTTTGGCCGTTCGTTGAAAAGTACTACGAAGAGGAAGAGTTACTCATGTACGGCGTACTCATTTTGGATTTTGAGCATACACTCATAATGAGGATAGCGATGTATGCTTTTCCCCCTGTTTACTCATCTATATATCATTAGTATATGGTCTGTGCTAATTTATTGGTCAAGCATGCAATATCTTGATCGGTGCTACTCAATACTGAACCATTGTTTAAAAAAAACTAAAAGGTATAATAAAGGCACCAATACCATTCCACAGTTCAAAAAAAGTACAGGACATAAGCTTTAGGATTCGACAGAAAAATATTACATGAGAGTGACATTTCGTTTCATCCAAGATACTCAACATATCCGGACAGCTTATTGTATGTATTCATCAGATATAGCTGTTATAAGGTTTTTGCCATGTATACTTGTTTGACCCCACACGGATCAAATTTAGGGGTGAGGTATGTATAACATCTAATATATACGAACGATATTACTCGCTGGGCAGTACTAAACGAAGTTTACAGTATTCCATGAAAATCAATCTATAGCGTAATGACTGGGATCACATCAAAGCATGTACCAGTACTGTTATTGTGCGGTACGCGAGTGTTCAAAACTTGAATATACACATAAAAGATCGGCCTGCCGAAACTACGCGAGGCTTCCCCCGTCTGGGAGTGCCTTTTAATGCGTCTGTATCGCTCTGTATGCGTCTGTACTGAATTAAACGCGTCCGTGCGTGAATAATTCTAGCGTTGTTTGTGAAGTGATACAGGCTGTTCTAAGAGGTATTCTAAATAGTAATCACGGATTGCAATAACTTCTTCTTTGTAGAACGAATGGTTAACACCAGAATATAGTTCTTCTACAGTTTGCCAGTACTCAACATTCATAAAGTCTTCTGCGACAGTCAGTAATAGGCAACACGCCCTGCCCAGTTCTTTAGCGGTTGGTTCTTCCGAACCTTGTTCAAACTTCGAAATTAGTTCTAAAGCGTTGTGGGTCAGTTTGATACTTTCATCAGCAGACAATGATTCAAATACCAGTGTATCGTCTGCGATACTTTGTACGATTTTCATACACTTCCCGGTGTTATTGTTTAAACTCCGGCCAGTCTGGATCTTATTCTTACTGTCTGCAATACTGTACAAACATACAGTATAAATGGAGGGTATAGGGATGGGGAACAAAGATGGCTACGATGCTTCAATCACCAGTGGTATACAGCGGTTCGTACATCATGGGCAGTGGGCTACTGTGTGCTATTGGGGTTCAGCTCTAGATGAGTTCAGGATGGGTGATAAAGTCTTCTTTCAGAACGAGCATAGGCAGTACTGGTTAGGTCAGATTCAACCTGATTGCTTTGTACTGCTCTACCCTGAACCTCTACCACGAGTGCTAGACGGCCTTACCTATCTGGACTCAGTACACCGTATGCATCAGATACACGACGATGATGATTGGTTCTGTGACCAGGGTGAACTGCCGTTCTAACAGTGCCAGTGGTAATCAGGGCAATAGAGTAATACCAGGCCCTGCATGAAGTTCTGTTGATCGGGTTCTGGATGGCTAAAAAAGATGTGCAGTACTTCACTATGTTCGTCGTACTGCATATCTAATTTGATTAGTGGTTCTGTATCGATGACTGCTAGTAGTTCCTGAACCATCTCGAAATAGAGTTCAGTACTGCCATATTGCGGAAGGTATATTGATGTTCTCATAAGGTAATTTACTCGTGTGTGGGTGAGTATTTACCATGAGTGCTGGCTGAATTTCTAAACCCAGAATGTATGGCGTTCTTCCGCCAGAGTGGTTTAGTGGCGTTACATACATCTAAGATGCACATCTCATCTAGTGAAAGCACGGGAGGTTCTGACGGCGTTAGAGTCCTTGTAAAGCGGAGACTTCTTAGCAGTTTTTGCGGGCTTGCTGGTATACCCCTACTGATATGTTTGACATATTCTTACAAACTTTGTAAGTTTGCTCCTCTGTTGTAACTATCTAAAAAACCAGAGACTTTTGATTCAACAATCTCATAATATCCTTAGGGGGGAGAATGGATTTGTCAGCTAGTTTAAATGAAAAAAATTGTCCATACTGTGATGAAAAAATTTCGTTAAACGCAAAAAAATGTAAACATTGTGGCGAGATTTTAGATCAGCAAATGCGAGACATCGAGCAGTTAAAGCGGGATCGTGCTCAAAACCCTAACATTGTGGTTAGTAATAATAATAACAACAATAATAATAACGGCAATGGTTATCACCCTGGTTATGTCGCACCTAAAAGTTTTCCCCACTTGCTGCATTTTGTTCTAACATTTTTTACTGCTGGCCTCTGGCTTGTTGTCTGGGTGTTTCATTATATTTTCCGTGACAAAGAAAAATACCGTTAAAATTCGATTGGCCTGAATATAATCTCTGGTGAATTTTGAATTTAAAATAAAAACCTCATGTCTTAGTGACTAACGTAGTATCTCTAGCAATGAATAATATTTGAAAAGCCCGGTGAGCGGGCTTTTTTAGCAATTATTTATTTTACCAAGCCATGTTGTACTGCAAAGTCAGAAAGTTGTTGGCAGATTGACACGCTTCGTAATTTCAACTCATTTACTGTACTTTGAACATTTGGATCATCAACTAATTCATTACTTTTAATTACTCTGTAAAGGGCATCGCCTAAATCTGTTGCCTGTTGAGTTTGTTGTCCTTGTTGCATTGACCAAACCGTTAATGCATCCATGCCCCTATCTCCGTTAGCACTGACGTGTCTGTGACAATACCAAATCATTGCCCCCTGATCCTCTATTGCAGTTGAATATACCCTCCTTAGTTTCTTCACCTCATCACTATAATCTTTTTTGATGACTTTTGGCTGTGGCTGTGGCTGTGGCTGTGGCTGTGGCTGTGGCTGTGGCTGTGGCTGTGGCTGTGGCTGTGGCTGTGGCTGTGGCTGTGGCTGTGGCAATGATTGCTGATCATTTACCATCATATTCAAATCATTAATTCTTGATTGATACGCTTGCTGAATCATCTGGGCTGTTGTGGCTTTATTACGCACTTCTTTCAACCACAAAAGCTGGGCTTTTCTTACAAGCTGAGCATTTTCTGGCTTCGCCTGATTGACCTGTTTATATAGTGCATTTAAATGATCATCAAGAGATGATAGTGCTGGAGTAGTGCAAATTGTCAGTTCAACATACCCATTTGCTTTTGAACAATCAAAGGCTGCTGCATACGCGGATGAACCGTAAAGTACCAATGACACACTGATAGCAAGGCTTAATTTCTTTAGCATAATAAACTCGCTGTAGTTGCTTTAACTTGTTGTTCTATGTTGTTGATTATCCTTAAAGGAATGAAGATTCTATCCTTGTCATGGATTTTGTAAACAGTCCGTTGTATGAAGTCCTTTAATAATTCTTGTAATCTCCGGGCATCCTTTCGATAAGCAACTACTCAATCCCATTCGGCCCTTATCAATACTCAACTGCTTTGTAGATAATGTAAGCCATAACCTTAGTAAGAATGATTACTGGCGATGTTCTAAAATGACCTGGTGCAAGTCGCATATGCAACATGCACTCAAATCGTGTAGCACTATTTTTCCCCACCATTTTTAGTAGGTCTATACAGTTCAATAAGGGATGACATAATGTTTTGGCTGGATTGCAGTACTTAAGATTCAAATTATTCGAATTTAAATTAATAATGGCACATTACATTGCGGGATAGAATATATGGAAATTATAGGGTTACTGATTGTCGCATGGCTCGGTTATGTAATTATCGGCGGGTACAACAAAGCTAAAACCAGACGGTATTATGCAGTTGTAACTCGGGCAAAAAGAGAGCTGAATGAAACTAAAGATCTCTATCGCCCAACCTGGATCAATAACGATGATAAACGGAATGAGTTTATCGGCGTGGTCAGAACCCTAAGTTTCAAACAGGGAGTGCCAGTTAGTTACCTAGACCAACTATTCAGAAGTGAGGAATTTTTACGAGTTGTAGTTATGAAGTTCACCGCTTTGTTAGAACAAAACAAATTGAGCTTCACATCTCAGAAAACAGCAACGAGTGAACTTATCAGGGATATGTGGAATGAAGGTGTAGAACTACCGCCTGCAAACGCAAAATTAGAAAAAATTAACAGTTTTCTACGTACCAAAATTTCCAACAGCTTTGAAGCTTCTGCTGTTGCAGCCCGATTATATCTGGATGCTAATTTCATACACGCAGTTGAAATTTATAACAATCCTAATCCAGTATCGTTTGAGGAAAAATACGGTGAAACTATTTCCAATGAGGTTAAACCGTTTTTTGACAAAATAGATGTTACAAATGGTGCTCAGTATATGGAGTTAAATTACCGCACTTGCAGTATTGATATAACTGAAATCAGTAGATTCATTTCATCGCTCAGCGAGAATCGTTCATCAGACGAACTAGTACTGAAACTGTTAACAGCTACAGAGCTAGTTGAAACGTGGAGACTCCGTTAGCGTATTTTGGCTGTACTGTTCAGTACTGCCAAAGCCCCCGCCAGTACCGAACCCTAATCAACAAACCCCAAACGGTTCAGTACTGGCAGGGATTCACAGCTTACCATGACGTACCGGCATCGCAATGTCTAATCTTATGTCAAATCATGTACCATTACTTCCGCTTTATATCAAAAAAAATCTTCATATTGTTTCGTGTTGTTATGTTTTAGTTGTGCTTTTTGAACGATTAGATCCAAATTCTCTATAGCATCTTTTTTGAGTTCAAGTACTTCATTAAGATGCTGGTAAAGGCTTAAGCCCTTATCAACGCTTAACAACTGAATAACTAATTTCCAATGCTTGTCATTTTCAGTTAATTCAGACAATAGCAAAAGCCAATAACATGCGATGCCTATAGTCTCTCGACTAAGCATAATTGTACTACTATGTTCTACAGCAGTTCTGTATATCTCAATATTTTTCTTAGACTCTTCAAAAAGCTCATTACAGACGTCATCGTCATTTAAAGAGTATTGATGAAGCTCTTTTACCAGAATTTCAAATACTTCACTGGGGATGTTCAAACTGCTTTTGTTATTCATCCTAACCTCACACATTTGCTTACATGTATAGACTATATAGCTATCAATTTAGATGCAATGCATATATTTTAGAGATTTAGGTTATGTATTGTTTTTTTCAATACATTTATTAATGATTCGCATTACCTTGTTTTTTGTAAGCATTTAAAATGACGGTGGCAGTACTATCAAGTACTGCCACCTTTACCGATTAGCGTTTTCGTGCCTTACTCAGGAAAGAACGTGCATTAGATTTAGCTGCTTCGTTAGCTGGCTGCTGTGTCACAACATCAGGCACGTGAACAACATCAGGCATGACCGGAGCGGCTACGGACTTCACCAGTTCAACCCTGAATTGTTGCACTGCCTGCGACTGAATACCCGTTGTAGCTGGCTGACCTGAAATCAGGTCGAACCCTGTTAGCGAGGTATACAGTACTGGTGTGATACGTTCAGCTTTCTTGTTGATTCTGGCACGTTGGGATTTACCCATTGTGATGAACCGGTTCAGTACTGCATCTGCTGATTTATCTGCTCCATTCATCAAGTGATCCACATCTTTTTCAGTATTATAAGGATCACTATTAGGATGTGGATCACTTGCCATTACTGAACACCAGTTAGTACCCTTCATACGAACCCAATCACCATCAAACCGATCACGTAACACGAACTGAACCACTGATTCAGCCAGATCGCGTTTACCCTGTGCAGTTAACCCCTGCTGGCCTTTACCGTAGCTAACCAGATATTGCGGTAACTGGGCAATGATGAAATCACGAACGGCATTACCCGCCAGGCTATTCAAATCACCGTTCAGACGCTGCCAGTACTGTTTATCGACTTTCAGTCGATTCAGGTACTCAGGAACATCAGCACGGCTCAGACCTCGATTGATGAACGAATGGACGTGGTTACGTTGTACTTTTGCATCTGCTATATCAGTCTCAGCGTTAGGTACAAATTCACCATCAACCCACTGTGACACAAGTAGATCAACCGTCGATTCATGCTGTTCACGCACATCAGCTTTCACTGCCGCACGTTCTTCTACCAGGTCGGCAACACGAACACGGCGGCCAGGCTGCACAAACTTGAAACCATACTGTGATAGCTCCTGTGCATAATGGCTGAAATCATTTGCAGCACGATCTGCACGTTGTTCTGCCATCTCATGATCTACCCATGTATAGGAAACCTGGAAGCATTTCCCGTCCCAGTAAATCATCTCGTCCCTGCTTTCACGGCGGTATGAGTTCACGTAACTATTACGACGGCTCGTAGACATTGCCGCGATACGCTTGTTCATCAACTCTGCATTCGACATTGCCAACTGAACCAAATCAGTACTGTCAATTACCTGCACATTATCCAGTACTAGACCATCGGTGAAATGATGAGTATGGATAGTCCCAGTTACCTTACGAAAGCGGTGTGTAACCTGCTGTACGCGTTCTGGCGAACAGCTACCGATGACAATGACATCAGCCTGGTCCACAACATCATTGATATTCAGACCTTCAACAATACTGTTAGTACCGATCACGCCATCGTAATTGAAATGTGACAGTACTGGATCTTTCAGGAACGCCTGTACTTCTTCTGTATCTTTTGTATCAGCCGTGATTTCAATGAATCGTTTACCCTTGCACTTACGTTTCAGTACAGCAATTTCATTTTTATCGTTCAACAGAATTACCATTTTGTTCTTACTTTGCTGAATATGTTCAATGGCAGTACCTACCACGTCATTTTCGCAGTACTGACGGTGCAACACCTTTTCAAACTGTTGTTCTTTATTCACGCGAATTACATTTGTGAATTTGATGTTGCTGAAGTATTCAGGGCAAACAGTACCAGACATCAATACAACTGATTTGAACAGACTAAAACAGTCCATAACCATTTTGTTAGTACTGGCCTTGAAACCACTATCCAAATACAACCCGTGTGCTTCATCAACGACTAGGGTCATTTTGGAGTATTTCGCGTGATTGACTTTGTCATTCTTGATTGAATACAACTGCTGGTATGTACCCACACCACCCTCTTTCAAGTTGTTGAACTCTGCCCCCTCACGCTGGTTCTGTGACACGATACTGAGCAACGGGCAAACCATCAGTACATCATCCTGTTTCGACCAGTAGTACGATTTACCCCCACCACAAACAGCACCCATCAGGTTCACACCGCGTTCAATTTTGAATTGGTCTGCGACATCACTCAGATACTGGTCAGCATTCAGAAACAACTCGTAGTCATATTTGCTCTTAGAGTTCAGTACTGCTGGTTTAACGTCCATGAATGAAAGTTTCACCTGCGGCATCGGCATTACGTACCCTGCTGGTAAGTACTTATACAGACCTTTGATATCACCGTATGAAGCATTAGCCATACCCAGCATTTTCTGACCAGATTTCTCTGCCCCAGGACGACCAACAACATTCAGTACTGCCAACATTTGCCCATCGTTGAACCCTGCGGCTTTCATATGGTTGCCCAAAATTCGGCGGCGTTCATATTCAAGCTGCCCGGCGTTATGTTGAATTAGGTCATTGACTAACTGATCCAGTGAATCACCAAAATCGTACTGAACTGGCACTAATGGGTTTATGTACGCGGCCTTCTGAATCGGTTGAACGAATTCAATATCGGCCTGTACATCGAGCCAGTGTCCCTGATTATGATGACTGACGAACTTATCAGCATGTGCTGTGTTCAATTGCGGTAGGTACTGAATTTGCAGTGATTTACTGAATGACGCATCTGAATAGTGAAAACGCTTTTTCAGAGACTCTGAATAATCAGCCCACTGTTCAGCACTTAGAGTTTTAGCCAGTGGGAGGATTACGCGGAAGCGTTCGCCATGTTTGATACCAGTACCGCCACTTGAGTACAGTACATATTCGTATTGACTGAGATCCTTCTGAACATCCTGTACTGAAATACCGTCATCAATATCGAGTACAACAGCGTAATGAGCAATGACGTTACTTGCACTACGTGCACCACCTTCAATCATCTGTGCAATAACAACGGCATCAAATTTTTGTTTAGCTTTGCTATATGCGTCTGCATCGTGGGCAGTGAATGTAGCGCATTTAGAACGATCCATAACCATATTAGTTATCTCTGCCCATGACCATTCTGTATGTACAGTAGCGGCTACTGTACGGCCTTCTGCTGCGGCCTTCGCTTTGAGTTCAGCATTATCTGATGCAAATCGGTTTTGAAAGTAGGTTACTTTCAGCATTTGGTTTGTTGATAAATACATTGTGATATCCTTATCTGTATTTGGTTGATGTTAGGTATTTACGTTTCGGTATTCCCAGTACCGAAATACTGAAAAGCGAGGCTTTATTTAGCCTCGCTTTTTTTTGGTTAGTGTTTGAAGCTGGCGTCTTGATATTGGAACAACAGTTTATATAGTTCTGCATACGACATACCGATATCTGCGGCAAAGGCTTCATACCATGTGGAATCGATCAAACCGCGACTTGCATTTTTCCAACCATCCAATTCGAAAGTTGCCCTGAATCCAGGTAATGAGCCGATATTGTCCTCAAACCACACACCCCAGATTTTTACATTACTGAACTGCATTACTTTCTTACCATTGTGAATTACAATTTCCATATTCATACTCCTTGTTTACTTTTTGGTGATAATCATCTGATTGATTGTATATTGTATTGCCGCTGGTAAACCTTTCGGGGCTTGCCCCCCATCGACTAATGATTGTAGATATTGCATCTGCATTTCAGTCAGTCGCACTGTTACCATCCCAGTTTTTTTAATCTTTTGCATGTGTTTTTCCTGTGAAATTTGAGTTCAAAAAAGGTGTTTTCCGACGTGAAGAAAAACCCCTAATTGCAAGGGGCTTACATAATCACAATCGAAAGGGAGTCGAACTCGTCTTGATAATTTTGATTGTAACACTCATGCGTTTTTCATCCCAAAATGAGCGTGGCTTTTTGCTCTTTACATAGTTATTTATCAAATTACTCAGAAAATGAGGCTGAAACGAGGGGGTTTTGTGAAAAATAATTACGCCCCATTCCTGGGGCTATTTAGAGGATTACAGTACTGAATTCGCTAGTACTTCATTGAAATGTTCACGCATCCACACACCTAGTACTTTACTACCTGGTAATGTGTCTACATAGTTCAGTAGTAATGCATAGTCCGTAAAGACAATCACATTTTGAAGTACTGTTAATGTGAATTCATTATCTTTAACGATCAGTTCAAACGAAGGTGTTTTATAGTGTGTCTCGTCAACTTCACGCGAGATTGAAACGCTTGATGCGAGTTTAGGTTTTTTTCCACTCTGAATAATCAGTACATGTTTGAGTACGTCCACATCTTTATAATGTAGAGTACAGATATAGTGGTTACTTTCAGTGACTAGCTCTATGCGATCTATTACCTTTGAGATTTCGTATTCAATTCGAGATCTCAATTCTATATTCTCAACATCGAATACTGTGGCAATATCAATCTCTGTTAGTACTTCCGTATCTATACTCACATCCTTGATGCCATTTAACCGTTCTTGCATTGCCTTCAAATTGGTCTGACTTTCTTCTAACTCTACCAAAGCATCAAAAGGTACTTTTTTACCTTTGGACTTCAGTTTTTCAATACCCTGCTCATAGTCAGAAATATGTTCTTGCTCTTCTTTAATTTTCATTTGCAGCAACTCAATTTCAGGTTTCAGTTCACCTGACTTGATAATCTGCGTGAAATTGAGGTTCTTAATATACTCAATAATGAACTGTTCGAGTACTTCATAACGCAACGATTTGTTGTCACATAACTTATCACGTTCGGCAATGCACCTAATATAACGATATTCGGACGTTACTATTTCGCCTACGCGTTTAGCAAACCTCTCACGTGTAACGACATTATGATACATCCCCTCGTGACACCTCCCACATCTAAAAACACTTGTGAAGATGTTGCTCTTAATTAATGGTGCACCGTCATCATTCTTTTGACTAACTCGACCAATTGTCTTTTGATTATTCTTAGGATTGCGTGATTCCAGCATCTTTTGAACGAGTTCAAACTCTTCCATACTGATGACTTCTGGGTAAACATTTCTTTCGTACTTTTTCTGTACTGCGTCAGTATCATACTTGTCAAAGTCACGAACAATCTGGGTAATGAAAATGACACCCGTCACACGCTTATTAGTGAGTACCTTATATACAGACTCTGCTCGCCAACCACCACGGTTTTTTGGTGAAGCTAGTCTCCATTCGTCACCTTTCGCCTGTAGGATTTTTGCAATTGTCGGACAACCGATCCCGGTTTGATAAAGTCTGAAAATTTCTCTGACTATTTCAGCCTTCTCATTGAGTACATAATAGTCATCTACAACATCAATCCACAAAGGCCGCTTGTTTGTAACTACAGTACCCTTCTCAAAAGCAGTGATGCGTTTACGCTGCCAGCCATCGCTGATACGAGTACTCTTATACTTGCTCTCTTCATAGGCACGTTGTGCAGACATAGCCACTATAGGCAACATCGAACTGTTAGAACGGTTGATGACCAGACCCAAGCTGACATCATGAATGCTGATATCATGTTCATCCAGAGTACTGAGGTATTTCATCACGGTGAACGGGTTTTGGCGACTAAACCTGTCTATGGATTCAAGTACGAGAAGTGAGCCATCATGAATGCCTGTAGCAACTTCTTTCATCCATTTACCGAGGTTGCCCTCTGACATGTTCAGTCCTTTAAAGGCACTGACACCAGGGTCAGAAAGTTCTATAGGCAGTGGCACATCCATCTGACTACACAGGTTAAGACGCTTAACATATGCTCGTAAGTTCTCTTCCTGACGTTCAATGCCTGTACCGCCTAGTTGCTTATCAGAGCTAACCCTGTAATACATAAAGCATTTTTTCATTTATGAGTACTCCAACGTCATCTATTCCGATTGTATCACGTACATCTAATTTGTTTGTATAGCTGCCATCTTATTTGTATGATTATCAAGCTAAAAAGGTTCTGGAAGCCGATCCTTTACCGGTTACGCACGCGCTGCAATTGATTGATCTGCTCGATGAACATGATATTCACGGCCTGATGTATGTTGACGACGCGATGATGTACGAGCGTCCGACCGGCCACGTTATTCGCACCAGCAACTGGGCGCTGTCGCTGCCGGAAGCGCAGCGTCCGGTGTTCACCCAGGTGCCGTCGCTGGCGCAGGCGGCCCGGGAGGTTAACGCCATCTGGAAATTCGCCCTGACCGGTGAAGACACGGTAAAACTGAATACTTTCGCAAAACATGTCGAGCAGACGCTTGGGCTGGAGTGCGAATGGTCCTGGCACGATCAGGTGGATATCGCCCGCAAAGGCAACAGCAAGGGCAAACGCCTTGCGCAGTATGTTGAATCCATCGGCGGATCAATGAAGGATGTGATTGCTTTTGGCGATAATTACAATGATATCAGCATGCTCGAAGCGGCGGGTACAGGGGTGGCGATGGGCAATGCTGACGACGCGGTGAAAGCGCGCGCCAATATCGTGATTGGCGACAACACGACCGACAGCATCGCTCAGTTTATCTATACCCATCTGGTGTAATCAGGTGGTGATCGACACGCTCTTGATTTGCGCGTAAAGCCAGAGGCCAGGTTTGATCCCCAGCTCATCCCTGGCCCACGGGCTGATGCGCGCCCACAGCGTGCGGCTGCCAATTTCCAGCTGGACCTCAACCTGGCCGTTATCGTCGTAACACTGGGCCACTTTGGCGCGCAGAATGTTACGGATGCTGCTCTGTAACGGCGGCTGAAGCACCAGCGAAACATCCGACGCCTGAATGCGAATGCGCACGCTGCTTTGCAGGGGTTTATCCAGCTTGTTGACCCACACATGCTGATCGCCGATCGCCAGCGCAGTCATTGCGTAGTGCGGATGATGCTCCAGCACGCTCACCTTCAGAATGCTGCTCTGCTGCTCCTGCGGCAGCCACGGATGCATCACGCTGCTGCCCCACACCTCTTCCAGATTCCCGAACGCTTTAACGCTCCCATCTTCCAGCACCAGTACCTTATCAGCCAGATGCAGGATCTCATCCAGCGAGTGGCTGACGTAAAGCATCGGAATATTAATTTCGCGCGCCAGACGTTGCAGGTAGGGCAATAGCTCACGCTTGCGGGGGATGTCGAGTGAAGCCAGCGGCTCGTCCAGCAGCAACAGCTCCGGGGCGGTGAGTAACGCCCTGCCTATCGCCACGCGCTGTTTTTCTCCGCCCGACAGCGAGGAGGGCAACCGGTCAAGCAGGTGCTCAATCCCCAGCAGGGCCACCAGCTTATCGAACTGTCCGGCCATGCTTTTCGCCATGCCATAACGCAGGTTACCCAGCACTTTGTAGTGCGGAAACAGCCGCGCATCCTGGAAGACATAGCCAATCCGGCGCTTTTCTGGTGCCAGGTAGATGCGCTTTTCAACGTCATTCAGCACCCGATCGTTGAGCACGATGCGGCCGGACTGCGGCCGGGTCAAGCCGCTTATCGCGTTGATCAATGATGTTTTCCCCGCCCCGGAGACACCAAAGATGGCGGTGATCCCGCTGGCTGGCAGGGTTTCGTTAAGGGTCAGGCAGTGCTCGCCCAGAGTCTGGGTAAAATTGAGTTCCAGCATGGTTATTTCCCCATCCGCTCACGGCTCAGGCGGGCCAGCCACTCAGACACCAGCAGCGAGGCCATCGCCAGCACAATGGAGAGAATGCAAAGACGCGCGGCGGCCCCTTCACCACCGGGCGTCTGAATCAGGGTGTACATCGCCGACGGGATGGTGCGTGTTTCGCCGGGGATATTGGAAACAAAGGTAATGGTCGCGCCAAACTCACCCAGCGAACGGGCAAACGCCAGTACGGTACCGACAATAATGCCCGGCAGCGTCAGGGGAAGCGTGATGGTCATAAACACGCGCCAGCGCCCGGCCCCCAGCGTGCGGGCCGCCTGCTCGAGTTTGAGATCCACCCCTTCCAGCCCCAGGCGGATCGCCCGCACCATTAGCGGGAATGACATTACCGCCGCCGCCATGACGGCCCCGCGCCAGCTGAAGGCAAAGCTGATGCCAAACCACTCGTACAGACGCTCACCGATAAACCCGCGACGCCCCATGGCGATGAGAAGCAGGTACCCTACCACCACCGGCGGCAGCACCAGCGGCAAATGCAGAAGACTGTCGAGCAGCGCTTTGCCGGGGAACTTACAGCGAACCAGTAACCAGGCGAAGAAGATCCCAAAGGGCAAACTGAATGCAACTGCCAGGGAAGATACTTTCAGGCTCAGCAGCACGGCCTGCCATTCAGGATCGGTTAATATCATTCGTAAGTCGTAAATCCGTAACGTTTAAAGATGGCAGACGCCTGCGGCCCCTTCAGATAGTCGTAAAAGGCGCTGACGGTTGCGTTTTTATGTCCATCGACGATGGCCACAGGATATTCTACTTTCTTATGGGAGTCTTCCGGGAAGGTCCCCACCACTTTTACGCCTTTTCCGGCGACCGCATCGGAACCGTAGACGATCCCCAGCGGGGCTTCGTTGCGCTCCACCAGCGCCAGGGCACCACGCACATCTTCGGCTGGTGCCAGTTTAGGTGACAGCGTCTCCCAGGCACCCAGTTTTTGCAGCGCCTCTTTGGCATAAATGCCTGCCGGAACGTGTTCCGGGTCACCCACCGCCAACCGCCCCTCTTTCAGGAGGCTGGTCCATGGGGTCTCTTTATTGATGGCAATCTCGCCCTGAGCACTCTCTTTCGGTGCCACAACCACGAGGCTATTGCCCAGCAGGGTTGCGCGACTGGTGTTATCCATCGATTTTTTCTCGACGGCATAATCCATCCACTTCTGATCGGCAGAGATGAACAGGTCGGCAGGTGCCCCCGCTTCAATCTGACGCGCCAGGGTGGAGGAAGAGGCAAACGACGAAACCACCTCGACGTTTTTCTCTTTTTTATACTCCGCAGCAATATCCTGCATAGCATTCGTCAGGGAGGCCGCCGCGAAGACGGTAATTTTGCCCTCATCCGCCAGTGCATGTCCGGTCAGGGTGAGGGTCAGCGTTGCCCCTGCGAAAAGGCGTAACCATGTACGTGCCATTTTGTAGCTCCTGTTGCGTTTCGTTATATACATCGCAATATAACGATAACCCCAGGATTTTCCCAGCGGTAAATCGTACCGATGAGTGAGTAGATCAAATTGATGCCATAAATAATATCGGCGCGGAGGGGGGAAACTTGAGAGCAAAACGCCCGGCGGAACCGGGCGTTTTTAAAGGGAATTAATTCTGTTTTTTCGGCTGTTTTCTGTGGCCGACATTGGAAAAGATGTTGAACACCTCACCCAGACCGTAGATGGCACCGAGGATGATAGCCATCACCACTGGTACCATGATCACGGCGAATACCAGACTTTTCAGCAACTCTAACATGGCTTTCTCCAGACAATGTGAATGCTTTATTCTAACCGGAAAAGCGAGAAATACATCCCCTTTTGTGCGGTACAGTTTGCGCATAAAACGAATTACGTCACAATAGTCCTTTTGCCAGGACATTGTTATGCAGGCCGAAATTCTCCTCACCCTACGTCTTCAGCAAAAATTGTTTGCCGATCCCCGTCGCATCGCCCTGCTCAAACAGATTGCGCAAACCGGCTCCATCAGCCAGGGAGCCAAAAACGCCGGCATTAGCTATAAAAGCGCCTGGGATGCCATCAACGAAATGAACACCCTGAGCGAACATCCCCTGGTGGATCGCGCCACCGGCGGCAAAGGCGGCGGCGGCGCGATCCTGACGCGCTTCGGGCAACGCCTGATCCAGCTCTATGATCTGCTGGCACAGATTCAACAGAAAGCCTTCGACGTCCTGAGCGACGACGATGCCCTGCCGTTAGACAGCCTCCTCGGCGCGATTTCACGTTTCTCTTTGCAGACCAGCGCCCGTAACCAGTGGTTTGGTACCGTCACCGCCCGCGACAACGACCATGTGCAACAGCATGTGGAGGTTTTACTCGCGGACGGCACCACCCGCCTGAAAGCGGCCATTACCGCCCAGAGCGGCGAACGACTGGGGCTGAATGAGGGCAAAGAGGTGCTGGTGCTGCTGAAAGCGCCCTGGGTCAGCATTACCCGGGACAGTGCAGCGGCGCAACAGGCAGATAATCAGTTACAGGGGATCATCAGCCATATCGATCGCGGCGACGAACAGTGTGAAGTGCTGATGACCCTGCCCGATGGCCAGACGCTCTGCGCTACCCTGCCGCTGGCACAGAGCCAGGATTTAGAAGAAGGTGCTAAGGCAACGGCATATTTTAATGCTGACCGGGTGATTATCGCCACGTTGTGCTGAGCGCATTGACATTCGCGCCGACAGTGCGTATCCCTGATGCTTATTGCTGCAAAAAATGGGATAAATCATGTCATCATTGCAAATTTCGCAAGGCACGTTTCGTCTTAGCGACACCCGAACGCTCACGCTCGCAAATTTTACGCTGAATGCCGGCGAAAGCTGGGCGTTCGTTGGCAGTAACGGCAGCGGCAAGTCAGCCCTCGCCCGGGCGCTGGCCGGGGAGCTGACGCTGCTGAAGGGCGAACGCCATAGCACCTTTACTCGCCTGACCCGCCTCTCGTTCGAACAACTGCAAAAACTGGTCAGCGACGAGTGGCAACGCAACAACACCGATCTGCTCAGCCCCGGCGAAGAGGATACCGGCCGTACGGCAGCTGAAATTATCCAGGACGACATCAAAGATGACGCCCGCTGCCGCCAGCTGGCGGAGCAGTTCGGCATCGCTCATCTGCTGGATCGACGCTTCAAATACCTCTCAACAGGGGAAACCCGCAAGACGCTGCTGTGTCAGGCGCTGATGGCGGAACCCGAACTGCTGATCCTCGATGAGCCTTTCGACGGCCTCGATGTGAAATCCCGCGGGCAGCTGGCGGATCTGCTGGCCTCGCTCAATCAGCAGGGATACACCCTGGTGCTGGTCCTGAACCGTTTTGACGAGATCCCCGACTTTGTGCAGAACGCCGGCGTCCTCGCGGATTGCACCCTGACGGCCGTAGGCCAAAAAGCGGACCTGCTGAACCAGGCGCTGATTGCCCAGCTGGCGCACAGTGAAAAACTGAATGGCGTTACCCTGCCCGAACCGGATGCCCCTTCGGCGCGTCATGGCCTGCCGCAGAATGAACCGCGTATTGTGCTCAATAACGGCGTCGTGTCGTATGACGATCGGCCGATCCTCGACCAGCTTAGCTGGACGGTGAATCCCGGCGAGCACTGGCAGATTGTCGGCCCCAACGGTGCCGGTAAATCGACCCTGCTGAGCCTGATTACCGGCGATCACCCCCAGGGCTACAGCAACGATCTCACGCTCTTTGGCCGCCGTCGCGGCAGCGGCGAAACCATCTGGGATATCAAAAAGCATATCGGCTACGTCAGCAGCAGCCTGCACCTCGATTACCGCGTCAGCACGACGGTGCGCAACGTCATTCTGTCGGGTTATTTCGACTCGATTGGAATTTATCAGGCGGTCTCGGATAAGCAGCACAAGCTGGCGCAGCAGTGGCTGGATATTCTGGGGATGGACAACCGGGTCGCGGATGCGCCCTTCAGCAGCCTGTCGTGGGGTCAGCAGCGGCTGGCGCTGATCGTTCGCGCCCTGGTCAAGCACCCGACGCTCCTGATCCTCGACGAGCCTTTGCAGGGGCTGGATCCCCTCAACCGCCAGCTCATTCGCCGGTTTGTGGATGTCCTGATTAGCGAAGGCGAAACGCAATTGCTGTTCGTGTCCCATCATGCGGAAGATGCCCCCGCCTGTATCACCCACCGGCTGGAGTTTATCGCCGACGGCGAGCGCTACCGCTACCAGACGAGCCGGGTCTGATATCCTCACGGGGGCCATGCCCCCGTTTTTTTCGGATAACCTGCAACCTCCCACCCCAGGCGCTTTGATCTACAATCGTTTTTTAGCCAGAGAGCTGCTGCGTTTCATACAGTGTAAACGATTCCACTATTTTATCCCATGTCACACTTTCCAGCTCTCTGTTATGCTAGGATTATCTCATACCATAAGCCTAATGGAGCGAAAAATGCGAGTTCTGGTAACAGGTGGTAGCGGTTACATAGGAAGTCATACCTGTGTGCAACTGCTGCAAAATGGCCACGATGTCATCATCCTTGATAACCTGTGCAACAGTAAGCGCAGCGTGCTGCCGGTTATGGAACGCCTGGCCGGTAAACAGCCTGTCTTTGTCGAAGGCGATATTCGTAACGAAGCGCTGATGACGGAGATCCTCCACGATCACGCTGTTGATACAGTGATCCACTTTGCCGGGCTGAAAGCCGTGGGCGAGTCGGTGTCGAAACCGCTGGAGTATTACGATAACAACGTCAACGGTACCTTGCGTCTGGTTTCTGCCATGCGCGCGGCAGGCGTGAAAAACTTCATCTTTAGCTCCTCCGCCACTGTCTATGGCGATCAGCCGCAAATCCCTTATGTTGAAAGCTTCCCGACCGGGACGCCGCAAAGCCCGTACGGCAAAAGCAAGCTGATGGTGGAACAGATCCTGACCGACCTGCAAAAAGCGCAGCCGGACTGGAGCATCGCCCTGCTGCGCTATTTCAACCCGGTGGGTGCGCATCCATCCGGGGATATGGGCGAAGATCCGCAGGGTATTCCGAATAACCTGATGCCTTATATCGCTCAGGTGGCGGTAGGCCGTCGTGACTCGCTGGCGGTATTTGGTAACGACTACCCGACCCCTGACGGCACCGGCGTTCGCGACTACATCCACGTCATGGATCTGGCCGACGGCCACGTCGCAGCCATGCAGCAACTGGCGGATAAACCGGGCGTTCATATTTATAACCTCGGTGCCGGTGTCGGCAGCAGCGTGCTGGATGTGGTTAACGCCTTTAGCGCGGCCTGCGGCAAACCGGTGGCATATCACTTTGCCCCACGTCGCGACGGCGACCTGCCTGCCTACTGGGCGGATGCCACTAAGGCCGACAAAGAGCTTAACTGGCGTGTCTCGCGCACGCTCGATGAAATGGCACAGGATACCTGGCGCTGGCAGTCTCGCCACCCGCAGGGTTATCCAGACTAAGGATCTGTCATGACCCAATTTAATCCCGTCGATCACCCGCATCGTCGTTTTAATCCGTTAACCGGGCAGTGGATCCTGGTCTCTCCGCATCGCGCCAAGCGCCCATGGCAAGGGGCGCAGGAGACGCCAGCGAAACAAACGCTGCCGCAGCACGATCCAGACTGTTTCCTCTGTCCGGGCAATACCCGCGTGACCGGGGACATTAACCCTGATTACACAGGCACCTACGTTTTCACTAACGATTTTGCCGCCCTGATGACCGACACGCCGGACGCGCCGCAGAGTGACGATCCGCTGCTGTGCTGCGAAAGCGCACGCGGCACCAGCCGGGTGATCTGCTTCTCGCCGGATCACAGCAAAACCCTGCCGGAGCTGAGCGTTGAGGTCCTGACCGAGGTGGTGAAAACCTGGCAGGAACAGACTGCCGAGCTGGGGCAGAGCTATCCCTGGGTGCAGGTTTTTGAGAACAAAGGCGCGGCGATGGGGTGTTCCAACCCCCATCCGCACGGCCAGGTGTGGGCCAACAGCTTCATGCCTAACGAAGTCGAGCGGGAAGATCGCCTGCAAAAAGCCTATTTCGCTGAACAGCAGTCGCCAATGCTGCTGGACTATGTTCAGCGCGAGCTGGCCGACGGTAGCCGCACCGTGGTCGAGACCGAACACTGGTTAGCGGTGGTGCCGTACTGGGCGGCGTGGCCGTTCGAAACCCTGCTGCTGCCGAAAGCGCATGTTCTGCGGATCACCGAGCTAAGCGAAGACCAGCGCAGCGATCTGGCCCTGGCCCTGAAAAAGCTGACCAGCCGTTATGACAATCTGTTCCAGTGCTCATTCCCCTATTCCATGGGCTGGCACGGCGCACCTTTTAATGGCGAAGAGAATCAACACTGGCAGCTGCACGCCCACTTTTATCCGCCGCTGCTGCGCTCCGCCACTGTACGTAAGTTCATGGTCGGCTACGAGATGCTGGCGGAAACCCAGCGCGACCTGACGGCTGAACAGGCCGCAGAGCGCCTGCGTGCAGTCAGTGACGTTCATTTTCGCGAATCTGGAGAATAACAATGAGTCTGAAAGATAAAACCCACGCCCTGTTTGCTGAAAAGTTCGGCTATCCCGCCACTCACGCTATCCAGGCGCCTGGCCGCGTTAACCTGATCGGCGAGCACACTGACTACAACGACGGATTCGTGCTGCCCTGCGCCATTGATTACCAGACGGTGATCAGCTGCGCGAAACGCGATGACCGCAAGGTGCGCGTGCTGGCGGCCGATTACGACAACCAGATCGACGAGTTCTCGCTGGATGCGCCTGTTGTTGCGCACGACAGCCAGCAGTGGTCCAACTACGTTCGTGGCGTGGTAAAACACCTTCAGAAGCGTAACAACAACTTTGGCGGCGCAGATCTGGTGATCAGCGGCAACGTACCGCAGGGAGCGGGCTTAAGCTCATCCGCCTCGCTGGAAGTGGCGGTCGGCACCGTTTTCCAGCAGCTGTATCACCTGCCGCTGGACGGGGCGCAAATCGCCCTCAATGGCCAGGAAGCAGAGAATCAGTTTGTGGGCTGCAACTGCGGCATCATGGATCAGCTGATTTCGGCGCTGGGTAAAAAAGACCACGCCTTGCTGATCGACTGCCGTTCACTGGGCACCAAAGCGGTCAGCCTGCCGAAAGGTGCGGCGGTGATCATCATCAACAGTAATTTCAAACGCACCCTGGTGGGCAGCGAGTACAACACCCGCCGCGAGCAGTGCGAAACCGGTGCGCGCTTCTTCCAACAGCCTGCGCTGCGTGATGTCTCGCTCACTGAGTTCAATAAAGTCGCGCACGAGCTGGATCAGGTGGTGGCAAAACGTGTTCGCCACGTGCTGACCGAAAACGCCCGTACCGTGGAAGCGGCGGCTGCGCTGCAGAAAGGCGACCTGCATCGGATGGGGGAACTGATGGCTCAGTCACACGCCTCCATGCGCGATGACTTCGAAATCACCGTGCCGCAAATCGACACCCTGGTAGAGATTGTCAAAGCGGCGATTGGCGAACAGGGCGGCGTGCGCATGACCGGCGGTGGTTTTGGTGGCTGCGTGGTTGCGCTGGTGCCGGAGGCGTTAGTCCCGGTTGTTCAGCAAGCCGTTGAGCAGCAGTACGAAGCCAAAACCGGTATCAAAGAAACTTTCTACGTCTGCAACGCCTCACAAGGAGCTGGCCAGTGTTAAACGAAACCCCTGTTCTCGCCCCGGACGGCCTGCCGTACCGCCTGATTACCTTGCGCAATAGCGCAGGGATGGTGGTGACGCTCATGGATTGGGGCGCCACCTTACTCTCAGCCCGCGTCCCGATGAGTGACGGCAGCGTGCGCGAGACCCTGCTCGGCTGTGCATCGCCTGAGCAATACGTTGAACAAACCGCGTTCCTCGGTGCCTCTGTGGGCCGTTACGCCAACCGTATCGCTAAAAGCCGCTTTGAGCTGGACGGCGTGCCTTATGCGCTGCTGCCTAGTCAGGGTGAAAACCAGCTGCACGGCGGCCCGGACGGCTTTGATAAGCGTCGCTGGCGCATTATCAAACAGAACGATGGCGAAGCGCTACTGTCCCTCGACTCGCCGGATGGCGATCAGGGCTATCCGGGTAATTGTGCGGCGACCGTGCATTACCGCTTAACGGATGATAACCGGATCGCCATTGAGTATCGCGCCACGGTAGATAAACCCTGCCCGGTCAATCTGACCAACCACGCTTACTTCAACCTCGACGGCGACTGTAGCGACGTGCGCAACCACAGACTGCAACTGCTGGCGCAGGCGTATCTGCCGGTGGATGAGATGGGGATCCCGCATGAAGGGTTAAAAGCGGTGGCGGGCACCAGCTTTGATTTCCGCACCACCAAAGCCATCGCCCAGGATTTCCTGGCAGATGACGATCAGCGCAAGGTGAACGGTTACGATCATGCGTTCCTGCTTGATGCAGAGGGCGATGTCAGCCAGCCAGCGGCGCACCTGTGGTCTGCCGATGAGAAGCTGCAGATGACGGTTTATACCACTGCCCCTGCCCTGCAGTTCTACTCCGGGAACTTCCTCGAGGGTACGCCCGCGCGTGAAGACGGAGAGTACCGTGCCTGGCAAGGCCTGGCGCTGGAAAGCGAGTTCCTGCCGGACAGCCCGAACCATGCAGAATGGCCGCAGCCCGACTGTATTCTGCGCCCTGGCGAAGAGTATGTCAGCGTCACGGAATATCACTTTATTGCTCAATAAAAACTGGCCCTCCCCCCGGAGGGCTTTTTTTTGCCCAGCTTGCTGAAAATAGCGCCACTCACCGACAAAATCACAACCCCTCATTCACAAGCATCTTACACTGAGACACTATTTTCGCTATGGTTAGGGTTAAGCGTTGCCCGCGGCTTCCCCGCGGCAATATAATGAGAATTGTTATCATTCAAATAATGCTTGTTCTGGAGGAGTAAAATATGGCTGTAACTAAGCTGGTTCTGGTACGTCATGGCGAAAGCCAGTGGAACAACGAAAACCGCTTTACCGGTTGGTATGATGTTGACCTGTCCGAGAAAGGCGTTGGCGAAGCAAAAGCGGCGGGCAAACTGCTGAAAGACGAAGGCTTCAGCTTCGATTTTGCTTATACCTCCGTGCTGAAACGTGCCATCCACACCCTGTGGAACGTACTGGACGAACTGGATCAGGCCTGGCTGCCGGTTGAGAAATCCTGGAAACTGAACGAGCGTCACTACGGTGCGCTTCAGGGTCTGAACAAAGCCGAAACCGCAGAAAAATACGGTGACGAGCAGGTTAAACAGTGGCGTCGCGGCTTCGCGGTAACCCCACCAGAGCTGACCAAAGATGACGAGCGCTACCCGGGCCACGACCCGCGTTACGCGAAACTGACCGATGCTGAACTGCCACAGACTGAAAGCCTGGCGCTGACCATCGATCGCGTTGTGCCTTACTGGAACGAAACCATCCTGCCACGCCTGAAAAGCGGTGAGCGCGTGATCATCGCGGCTCACGGTAACTCCCTGCGTGCGCTGGTGAAATACCTGGACAACATGGGTGAAGATGAGATCCTCGAACTAAACATCCCTACCGGTGTGCCGCTGGTTTACGAGTTCGACGAAAACTTCAAACCAATCAAGCACTACTATCTGGGTAACGCTGATGAGATCGAGGCTAAAGCTGCGGCCGTTGCGAACCAGGGTAAAGCCAAGTAATAAAAAAGCCCGGTCGCGATGACCGGGCCTTAGATACAGAATGCCGGATGCTAATCCGGCATTTTTTTAGCCGCGACGGGCTTTCACGGCATCAGCCAGCTGGCGCAGGACCGTTTCGGTATCGTCCCAGCCGATGCAGGCATCGGTGACGCTCTTACCGTAAACCAGCGGCTCGCCGCCTTCCAGATTCTGATTGCCTTCCACCAGGTGGCTTTCAATCATCACCCCGATAATCGCCTTTTCACCGCCCGCAATCTGTTGGCAGACATCGGTGCCGACATCCATCTGCTTTTTGAATTGCTTACTGGAGTTAGCATGGCTGAAGTCGATCATGACCTGTGCAGCCAGACCCGCTTTGTCCAGACCCGCCTTCACTTCCGCAACATGTGCCGCGCTATAGTTAGGCTCTTTGCCGCCGCGCAGAATGATATGGCAATCGCCATTTCCGCTGGTGTTAACAATGGCGGAGTGACCCCATTTGGTCACGGAGAGGAAGCAGTGCGGCGCCCCGGCAGCATTGATAGCGTCAATCGCCACTTTGATGGTGCCATCGGTGCCGTTTTTAAAGCCGACCGGGCAGGAAAGCCCTGATGCCAGCTCACGGTGAACCTGAGATTCAGTGGTACGTGCGCCAATGGCACCCCAGCTCATAAGGTCTGCCAGATACTGTGGGGTGATCATGTCGAGGAACTCACCCGCCGCAGGCAAGCCGCTGTCATTGATATCCAGCAGCAGCTTACGGGCAATGCGCAGACCGTCGTTGATCTGGAAGCTGCCGTCCATATGCGGATCGTTGATCAGCCCTTTCCAGCCTACAGTGGTGCGTGGCTTTTCAAAGTAGACGCGCATGACGATTTCCAGCTCATCCTTCAGCGTCTCGCGCAGCGTCAGCAGACGCGCTGCGTACTCTTTCGCCGCTGCGGGATCGTGAATGGAGCATGGCCCGATCACCACCAGCAGACGATCGTCATTACCTTTCAGGATCTTGTGGATCGCTTTGCGGGCATGAGAAACGGTGTTGGCGGCTTTTTCAGTGGCAGGAAACTTCTCAAGGAGTGCGACAGGGGGTAATAACTCGTTGATCTCTTTAATACGTAAATCGTCATTCTGATAATTCATGTTCTTTCCAGCGTTGCCATATTTTTATAAACGAATGCAATCCCTTCAATCTATCTTGTCAGTCAGGAAGTGTAAACTGGCTTTTACACTTCGCACAGATAAATCCTGGAATTCGCTTAAAAAACCCCACAAAGTAGCGAAAAGCAAGATACAACCTAAACTTTTTAACTGTATGCACTGCATTTATTACGTTTATCACGATTCCATACTGATCTAAGTAGGGATCATGGCATCTTTGACCACTGAGCACCGTATCGATTTCGCATATGCACTGTGGAAAGAAGTTATCCAGAACATAACGACCAGAACAGGAGCAGCATGATGAAAATGACTAAACTCGCAACCCTTTTCCTGACCGCTTCCCTCACCATGGCAAGCGGTGCTGCGCTGGCCGCTGATTCTGCCGGCGGCTCTGACAGCAATAACGGCCAGGCGAATGCCGCCGCTGATGCTGGTGCGGTAGCGCCAGATGCACGCCAGAATATTGCGCCAAATAATACCGGCAACAGCCAGATTAATACCGGTTCTGGCACTACGGGTACAACCAGCAGCGGCGGCAGCGGGACTATGTTAAATCCTGACGGTACTAACGCCACCACTAACGGATCAACTACCGGTAGCGGTAACAGTTCTACCACCGGTGGCTCCAATTCCATCATGGGTAATGACGACCCAAGCAAGATGGGCAATGACGGCATGACCAAGGACGATCAGCACAAAAACTCTATGTGTAAAGACGGTAAATGCCCGGATCAGTCCGGTAAAGTGGATTCCGAAAGAACCCCACAAGAGCAGAAAACTGACGGCACTACCCAGTAATTACCGGTAATGCGATGATGATGAAGGAGAGCTAAGGCTCTCCTTTATTTTTTGTGCAAAATGTTAAAAACTCTACACTTACAATAATAATGGACCGGGACATCATTCATGGCGCACACCCACTCACACGCCCCTTCTTCACAGGATGGAAATGCTAAACGCTTAACGCTGGCGTTCGGCGTCACTGCCGCCTTTATGATCATTGAGGTGATTGGCGGCCTGGTTTCCGGCTCGCTGGCGCTACTGGCCGATGCGGGCCATATGTTAACGGACGCGGCGGCACTGCTGTTTGCGCTGCTGGCGGTAGTATTCGCCCGCCGCCCGCCCAGCCATGGACGCACCTTTGGCTGGCTGCGTCTGACGACCCTTGCCGCTTTCGTCAACGCCATCGCACTGGTGTTGATCACCATTTTAATCGTCTGGGAAGCCATTCAGCGTTTCCGCTATCCGCAGCCTGTCGCAGGCGTCACCATGATGGTGGTGGCCGTCGCCGGGCTTATCGCCAATATCCTGGCGTTCTGGATTTTGCATCGCGGCAGTGAGGAGAAAAACCTTAACGTGCGGGCGGCGGCGCTGCACGTGCTGGGGGACCTGCTGGGATCGGTAGGTGCCATCGTCGCGGCGCTGGTGATCCTGTGGACGGGCTGGACACCGATAGATCCGATCCTGTCGATTGTCGTCTCCTGTCTGGTATTGCGCAGTGCCTGGCGATTACTACAGGAGAGTGTGAATGAGCTGCTGGAAGGCGCGCCAGCGACGCTGGATATTCCGGCGCTGAAACGCAACCTGACGCGCTCTATTCCAGAAGTCCGCGACGTGCATCATATTCACGTCTGGATGGTGGGAGAGAAACCGCTGATGACGCTGCATGTTCAGGTCATTCCTCCCCACGATCACGATGCGTTACTGGGGCGTATCCAGCATTTTCTGGAGCATCATTACGCTATCGCGCATAGCACTATCCAGATGGAGTACACCCCCTGTAACGGGCCGGATTGCCACCTCAATGAGATCGCCTCCGGCCACGCCCATCATCATCACCATTAACGTGCCAGCGCGTGGGAACCTCGTTCCCGCGCGCTGTTAATCCACATCCTGCTGCCGTTGAGGGCAATAAAGGTAAGGATCATATACTCCAGCGACATGGCATAGACGCCCTGCAGGGCAAAGATCACCACGCTTATCACATTAATAATCACCCACAGCAGCCAGTTTTCGACATATTTTCGGGTCATCAGGATCATGGCGGCAATCGACAGAACCATCATGCACGAATCCCAGAACGGGAAGGCGTCAGGCTGTAGATCTGGCATGGTAACGTTCAGTCCGAGGCTGCTCATCACCGATACCGCCACGCGGGTCAGGAAGGCAAACACCGGGTCGATATAGACCGTCATCAGGCCGATAGCGACCACGCAAGCTGCCAGCCAGCCGATGGCTTTAGGCAACGGCAACCAGCGGATCTGCAGTTCCGCCTCCTGCAGGCTGTTCTGCCGCGACCAGGCGTACCAGCCATAGATATTGGCCACGAAGAAGAACAGCTGCAACAGCAGGCTGGCATACAGCTGGATCTGAAAGAAGATAATGGCGAACAGCGTGACGTTCACCAGGCCAAACGCGTAGTTGACGATCTTCTCCAGGCTGGCGAGCCAGATACAGAGCAGACCCGCAATTGTCCCGACGGCTTCAATCCATGACAAGTCATAGCCGCCGGCACCAATCGGTATATGTACCAGAATGTTTTGCGTGCTAAAAAAATCCATCTTTTTCCCTCAGCGTTACGTTACGTTGCTTAAGCACGTAGTGTAGCCGCAAAATCCAGCATCCGGTTAAGCGGAATTAACGCCCCTTCACGCAGCGCCGCATCCACATGGATCTCATGCGCCGCGCCGCCGGACTCCAGCCCTTCGGCAATCGCCTTCAGCCCGTTCATCGCCATCCACGGACAGTGCGCACAGCTGCGGCAGGTTGCCCCCTCGCCCGCCGTTGGCGCTTCCAGCAGCTCTTTCTCCGGCACTGCCTGCTGCATTTTGTAGAAGATGCCGCGATCGGTGGCGACAATAAGCTGACGATGCGGCAGCGTTTTCGCGGCAGCGATGAGCTGGCTGGTTGAACCTACGGCATCCGCCATGTTGACGATCGCCTGCGGTGATTCCGGGTGGACCAGTACGGCGGCCTCCGGGTAGAGACCTTTCATGCGCTCCAGGGCCTGGGTTTTGAACTCGTCATGAACGATACAGGCCCCCTGCCAGCACAGAATATCTGCCCCGGTCTGCTTCTGAACGTAGTTACCAAGATGTTTGTCTGGTGCCCAGATAATTTTCTCGCCCAGGCTGTCGAGATGCTCGATTAACTCAACAGCGATGCTGGAGGTTACCACCCAGTCGGCACGCGCTTTTACCGCGGCAGAGGTGTTAGCGTAAACCACCACCGTTCTGTCGGGATGGGCGTCGCAGAAGGCGGTGAATTCGTCGATCGGGCAGCCTAAATCCAGCGAGCATTCTGCATTCAGGGTTGGCATCAGGATGGTTTTTTCCGGGCTGAGGATTTTTGCCGTCTCGCCCATAAAGCGGACCCCGGCTACCAGCAATGTCGACGCGGGATGTTTTGCACCGAAGCGCGCCATTTCCAGTGAGTCAGAAATGCAGCCGCCGGTCTCTTCTGCCAGCTGCTGGATTTCCGGGTCAGTGTAGTAATGCGCCACCATCACCGCATCGCGTTCTTTGAGCAAGCGCTTGATCTTTTCGCGATAAAACTGCTTTTCGTCGAGGCTCAGCGGGACGGGTTTAGGCGGGAAAGGATAGATGGCGGCTTCAGGATCAAACATCACACTCATTTTGGCTTCTCGTTTTACTGGCTTAACAAGTTTGCCGTTATTTTTTGGTGGAAACCAAAGTAATGGCAATTGTGTTTTATATACTAAACAAGATAGCGGATTTGGGAGTCAAAGTCACACCAAAAGCGTGCCAGTAGCATTTGTGGTTGAGTCGTGCGGTGAATTGCCTTTGTAGGCCTGCTAAGCGAAGCGCCATCAGGCATGTTTTTCAGACGCAGGAATAGCAGATAGCAAAAAGGCGCCTTTAGGGCGCCTTTTTACATTGGTGGGTCGTGCAGGATGACTTGCTCCGCTCGCCCTTAGGGCCGTCGCCTTATGGCTCCGGTGCCTCACTGCGTTCGGCCCGAACCTGCTGCAGGTTCGAATCGTTCATATCGCAGATAGCAAAAAGGCGCCTTTAGGGCGCCTTTTTACATTGGTGGGTCGTGCAGGATTCGAACCTGCGACCAATTGATTAAAAGTCAACTGCTCTACCAACTGAGCTAACGACCCCTTGCGGGATTTACTGCTTATTCTTCGAAGTGGTGGGTCGTGCAGGATTCGAACCTGCGACCAATTGATTAAAAGTCAACTGCTCTACCAACTGAGCTAACGACCCATTCGGGTGCTGACGTCGAAGATAATTTTTACTCGGTACCAATCAAAAGATTGGTGGGTCGTGCAGGATGACTCGGCTTCGCCTCGCCCTTCGGGCTGTTGCTAAAGCAACGTTATCCTTCACGTTTAATATCTGAGTAAGACATTAAAGTGGTGGGTCGTGCAGGATTCGAACCTGCGACCAATTGATTAAAAGTCAACTGCTCTACCAACTGAGCTAACGACCCGAGTGGTGGGTGATGACGGGCTCGAACCGCCGACCCCCTCCGTGTAAAGGAGATGCTCTACCAACTGAGCTAATCACCCACTCTGTACTGCCGGAACTGCTTTAAGTGGTGGGTCGTGCAGGATTCGAACCTGCGACCAATTGATTAAAAGTCAACTGCTCTACCAACTGAGCTAACGACCCACTATTTTGGCTGCTTTTGGGCTGTTTGATATCCCTTGGCAACGGCGGCATATATTACTGATTTAAGAATTCCGCGCAACTAATATTTTGATGAATATCACTTAACTGCTTAGGAAGTATGCGGCAAGACCAGAAAAAACGCGATTTCTGGTCATCCGGCAATCATCCCATCGCAGCAAGACGTTTTTGCGCTTGTTTCGCACCTTCAGTGCCCGGGAATTTAGTGACCACCTGCTGGAAGACGGCCTTCGCTTTCGCGGTGTCGCCTTTGTCCTGCATGATCACCCCGACCTTATACATCGCATCAGGGGCTTTCGGTGATTTTGGGTAATTTTTTACCACGGAAGCAAAATAGAACGCCGCGTCGTCTTTTTTACCCTTGTTGTAATTCAGCTGTCCCAGCCAATAGTTCGCATTAGGCTGATAGGTTGAATCAGGGTATTTCTTCACGAAGTTCTGAAACGCTGCCATCGCGTCGTCCTGGCGTGATTTATCCTGCACCAGGGCAATTGCCGCATTGTAGTCCGTGTTCGCATCACCGCTCTGTACAGGCGCGCCTGCCGAGGCTGAGGCATCAGCCTGAGGCGTTGCCGCTGCACCAGCTGCGCCACTTTGATCGCCTGCGGCGGGTTGCGCTGCTGCGCCGCCATTATTCAGGCTATCCATCTGCAGCAGGATCTGCTTCTGACGCTCCACAACCTGATTGAGCTGATACTGGCTTTCCTGAATCTGTCCGCGCAGTGAGTCAATATCGGTTTGGTTGTCAGAGAGTTGCTGCTGAAGTTGGGTTAAAAGCTGGCTGTGAGCATTAGAAATACGCTCGAGTTGGGTGACCCGGTCTTCTACCGAGCCTGAGCCGACACTACTGATTGGTGCCTGAGCAAAAGCGGCCCAGGGGGCCGCTATACCAACCAGTAACGACAGACTCAACAGATGATGTCTGAAGTTACTGCTCATGCAATTCTCTTAGTAAACCAGTACGGCACGACGGTTTTTGGAGTAAGCCGCTTCGTCGTGGCCCAGTACTGCAGGTTTTTCTTTACCGTAAGAAACGATGGAGATCTGGTCAGCAGAAACGCCTTTACCCTGCAGGTACATTTTAACGGCGTTAGCACGACGCTCACCCAGGGAGATGTTGTACTCAGGAGTACCACGTTCGTCCGCGTGACCTTCTACGGTGACTTTGTAAGACGGGTTGCTACGCAGGAAGTTAGCGTGTGCATCCAGCATTGCAGCGAAGTCAGAACGAATGTCGAACTTGTCCAGATCGAAGTAAACAATGTTGTTCTGCTGCAGCTGCTGCATCTGAAGACGCGCCTGCTCTTCAGAAGACATATTGCCGTTGCCGTTTGCGTCCATACCAGTGCCGGCACCCATCATGCCTTCGCCGCTCTGGTCGTTGCTGGCGTTCTTGTTAGAAGAACACGCTGCGATTGCCATAACAGGCAGAGCGATCATCAGCCCTTTCAGCACTTTGTTCAGTTGCATTTCTATGATTCCTATATTATTCAATTAATTATTATTACAGGTACGGCGACCAGGCAGGTGATTTTACCTGTCCATCAGTTGCCGGAATACGCGCTTTGAAACGCCCATCGGTAGAAACCAGATTCAGCACGGATCCCATCCCCTGAGAAGAGCTGTAGATAACCATAGTGCCGTTAGGTGCCAGACTTGGCGTTTCATCCAGGAAAGTCGACGACAGAACTTGTACGCCGCCCCCGCCCAGATCTTGTTTAGCAATGTGCTGCTGACCACCGGCCGAGCTAACCATTACCATAAACTTACCGTCAGCACTCACGTCTGCGTCCTGGTTCTGAGAACCTTCCCAGGTGATACGCTGCGGAGCACCGCCGTTAATATTGACTTTATAAACCTGTGGACGACCGGCCTGGTCAGAGGTAAAGGCCAGGTTTTGGCTGTCCGGGAACCAGGTTGGTTCGGTGTTGTTGCTACGACCATCGGTCACCTGACGGATCTGGCCGGAGCCGATGTCCATCACGTACAGGTTCAGGCTACCGGTTTTAGACAGCGCAAACGCCAGTTTAGAGCCGTCTGGTGAGAATGCCGGCGCCCCGTTGTGACGCGGGAAGGAAGCCACCTGCCGAACCGCACCGTTAGACAGCGTCTGGATTACCAGTGCTGAACGGCCGCTTTCGAAGGTTACGTAAGCCAGTTTTGAACCGTCCGGCGACCAGGCTGGAGACATCAGCGGCTGCGGTGAACGGTGAACGGTGAACTGGTTGTAGCCATCGTAGTCAGAGACGCGCAGCTCATACGGGAACTGGCCGCCGTTGGTCTGCACGACATAAGCGATACGGGTGCGGAATGCGCCTTTGATGCTGGTCAGCTTCTCAAACACTTCATCACTTGCGGTGTGACCGGCATAACGCAGCCATTGCTTGTTCACTTTATAGGTGTTCTGCGCCAGTACAGTACCCGGTGCGCCACCGGTATCTACCAGCTGGTAAGCAACGGTATATCCACCGTCCGGGTTAGGGGTAACCTGACCCACAACCACTGCATCAATACCCAGTCCAGACCATGCAGCAGGCTGCACTTCCTGCGCGCTGCCCGGCTGCTGCGGCAGACGAGAACGATCTAATGGGTTGAATTTACCGCTGTTGCGCAGGTCAGCGGCAACAATGCCACCAACATCTTCCGGCGCAGCGCCTGGCCCTTTCCACTGGAACGGAACCACACCAATCGGACGTGCCGAGTCCACCCCCTGGGTGATCTCGATACGCACTTCTGCGTGCAGCACCGCTGCCCACAGCACTAAGAAACTCATTGCAACACGTAATGCCTGCTTCATCATATCTCCCATATCCGGGTAACCTTACCCGCGATAATTTAGCAGAATGTTAACAAACCCAAATAAACAAAACTACTAATCCACAGCCTCAAACGTAGACTGTTTTGCTAACTTTAGCGGGAAAATCGCTACAGTTTGAAGTCCAGTTTGGCATCTTTTACTTTTTCATAAACAGCCTGGCTAGGCGGTTTAGGAATTCTGGCAGTTTTTGCCGCCGTCAGGGCAGCCTGACATAAAGCAGGATCACCACCTTCTTCAGTCACGTCCAGCAGCAGACCGTCTGGTGCCAGTTTAATATGTAGCACACAGGACTTACCGGCATACAGATCAGCGCCATATAAGCGGCTCTGAATTGCGTTACGGATTTGCGAAGCATAGGCACTAATATCAGCGCCTGACGCGCCACCATTAGCACCACTTGTTCCGCTATCTTTTGCCGGCTGACCGTTACCTTTTGCTCCACCCGATTTCGGCGCATTCTTACCTGAACTCAGATCGCCGAACAGGTCATCAACGTCCGATGCGGCTGCTTTTTCCGCGGCAGCTTTTTTAGCTGCTGCGGCTTTTGCAGCGGCCGCTTTGTCAGCAGCAGCTTTATCGGCAGCGGCTTTCTTCTCTGCAGCGGCTTTTTTATCAGCGGCGGCTTTTTCTGCGGCGGCGGCCTTCTTCTCAGCAGCCGCTTTTTCTGCGGCAGCAGCTTTCTCTGCGGCAGCCTTTTCAGCAGCAGCCTTTTCAGCTGCGGCGGCTTTTTCTGCTGCAGCGGCCTTTTTAGCTGCTTCGGCAGCCGCTTTCTTCTCGGCTTCCTGAGCTGCTTGTTTGGCAGCTTCAGCTTCCGCTTTTTTCTGTGCGTCGGCAGCAGCTTTCTTCGCGGCTTCAGCTTCTGCTTTTTTCTTCGCATCAGCAGCCGCTTTGGCGGCTTCAGCTTCAGCCTGTTTTTGCGCATCGGCAGCGGCTTTTTTCGCGGCTAATGCAGCGGCATCCGCGGCCTGTTTTGCCGCCTCGGCAGCTTGTTTAGCCTGCGCATCGGCCTGCGCTTTGGCATCGGCTGCGGCTTTGGCTGCCGCCTCTTCTGCCTGCTTCTGCTGCTCTTGCGCTTTCTTCGCTGCGGCTTCAGCCTGTTTCTGCTGCTCCGCCTGCTCTTTCGCCGCTTCCTGCGCCTGCAAACGCTCTTTCTCGAGCTGCTTCAGACGTTCCTGCTCGGCGGCCTGCTTTTCACGCAGCTCTTCCGCTTGCTGTTGCGCCTGCTTTTCGCGTTGCTCTTCAGCACGTTTTGCACTCGCCTGCTGTTGTTGCTGGCGGTTATAGTTTTGCACCACCGCGCCGGGATCGACCATCACGGCATCGATGGATGAACCTCCCCCACCGCCGGCAGCGGTATCGAGATGCTCATCGAACGAACTCCAGATCAGTGCTGCAAAAAGAATGACATGCAGCACCGCCGAGATAATGATCGCCCGCTTAAGCTTATCGTTTTGTTCGGTTGCCTTTGACACTATGGGTTCCCAAAAACTCTGTTGTGTACGCAGATGATCAAATAGGCTGCGTCATCAAGCCGACTGACTTAACGCCCGCGCTATGCAACAGGTTCAGCGCCTTTATTATTTCATCGTAAGGCACGTCTTTCGCCCCACCGATTAAGAAGACCGTTTTCGGATTGGACTGCAGACGTCGTTGCGCTTCGGCAATAACCTGCTCCGGCGGCAGTTGATCAAGACGATCTTTTTCAACCACCACGCTGTACTGCCCAACGCCGGATACCTCAATGATGACCGGTGGATCGTCATTGGTGCTTACAGCCTGAGATTCTGTCGCATCCGGTAGATCAACCTCAACGCTCTGGGTGATGATGGGTGCTGTCGCCATAAAGATCAGCAGCAGCACCAGCAGCACGTCCAGCAGCGGTACAATGTTGATTTCGGACTTCAGTTCGCGACGACCCCGTCCACGCTGTCTGGCCATGGTTTACCCCTTGTTGCTCTCGGTGCTGGTAAACGCCTGGCGGTGCAGAATCGCGGTGAACTCTTCCATGAAGTTGTCGTAGTTCAGTTCCAGTTTGTTCACGCGCTGGTTAAGGCGGTTATACGCCATAACGGCAGGAATAGCGGCGAACAGACCGATAGCGGTCGCAATCAGCGCCTCTGCGATACCCGGCGCAACCATCTGCAGCGTCGCCTGTTTTACCGCGCCCAGGGCGATAAAGGCGTGCATGATCCCCCAGACCGTACCAAACAGACCGATATACGGGCTGATGGAACCCACGGTGCCCAGGAATGGAATGTGCGTTTCCAGCGTTTCCAGTTCACGGTTCATTGAAATGCGCATCGCACGGGATGCCCCTTCAACGACCGCTTCCGGCGCATGGTTGTTAGCGCGGTGCAAACGGGCAAACTCTTTAAAGCCGCTATAGAAAATTTGTTCGGAGCCGGAGAGGGTTTCACGACGCCCCTGGCTTTCCTGATACAAACGGGAGAGTTCAATACCGGACCAGAACTTGTCTTCAAAGGCTTCCGCTTCGCGGCCAGCTGCATTGAGGATACGGGTTCTCTGGATGATGATGGCCCAGGATGCGATTGAAAAACCAATCAAAATCAACATGATAAGTTTAACCAGAAGGCTTGCCTTCAGGAACAAATCAAGGATATTCATGTCAGTCACTGCTTAAACTCCGCGACAATAGACTTAGGAAGCGCACGAGGCTTCATGATGAGTGGATCAACACAGACAATCAGGACTTCAGCTTCGTTCAGTACCGTATTCTCTGCATTGACGATCCGCTGCGTGAAAACCAGTGAGGTTCCGCGCATTGATGTTATTTCTGTTTGGACTTCGAGCATATCGTCGAGTCTGGCAGGCGCAAAATACTCCAGCGTCATCTTGCGTACCACGAAGGCAACTCGCTCCGCCAGCAAGACCTGCTGGCTAAAGTGATGATGGCGCAGCATTTCAGTGCGTGCTCGTTCATAAAAGGCAACGTAGCTGGCATGGTAAACCACACCACCGGCATCCGTATCTTCGTAGTAGACACGAACCGGCCATCGAAACAGCGTTGTATTCACTTTACATCCCGGTAATACAAAAAGAGTTAGAGCTTTTAAACTTCGCTACTATACGCGCGGGAATGGTGCTTTGGAATGGGGGAAAGTAAACGGAGAGTAAATATTTATGGGCCAGGGTAAGCCCATAATATTAACGGATAGTTCTTATTCAGCTGAAAAAGAAAATCAGGCCCACAAGAAGGACCACATCAGCGATCAGGGGGCAGAAGATGCCCTGCCAGAGAACGGCTTTAGGGCGAAAGCCAACGCCGTGGATCACACCGGCACATACCGCCCACATGATGAGAAAACCGTGCCAGATTTCAAGCTCGCTGGTCTTCGCCGCAAAACGCGACGGGTCCCAGAAGATGCAACCCGCCAGCAGTAACGCCATCACTAAGGAAAGCGCCCTGAGCGGGCGCTTGTCCATGATCCCGTAAAGATACGCGATCATCAGTGCTTTTCTTCACCGGCTTTGGTCGCTTCAACGTGCTCAAGCGCCAGGGCGGTAATCACACCAAATGCACAGGCAAGAAGCGTTCCTAAAATCCATGCGAAATACCACATATTCAGCTCCTTCCTTAATACATAGAGTGAGTGTTGCTTTCGATATGTTCTTTCGTGATACGACCGTACATTTTCCAGTAACACCAGGTGGTGTAAGCCAGAATAAGCGGGACGAACACGGCAGCCACAAACGTCATCAGGTTCAGCGTCATCTGACTGGAGGTGGAATCCCACATCGTCAGGCTAGCATTCATCATGGTGCTGGATGGCATCACGAACGGGAACATCGCGATACCGGCCGTCAGGATGATGCACGCCAGCGTCAGCGAAGAGAAGACGAATGCCCATGCGCCTTTTTCCATGCGGGAAGTCAGCAGGGTCAGCAGCGGCAGCACCACACCCAGCGCCGGGATAGCCCACAGAACCGGCGTATTATTGAAGTTCACCAGCCAGGCACCGGCCTGACGTGCAACTTCTTTGGTCAGCGGGTTAGACGGCGCAGTATGGTCAATCGCAGAAGTCACCACGTAACCGTCGATACCGAACATCACCCAGACGCCCGCCAGCGCGAAGCCGACCAGAGTTACCAGCGCCGCAATCTGCGAGACGGCGCGAGAGCGCAGGTGCAGTTCACCTACGGTACGCATCTGCAGGTAAGTCGCCCCCTGGGTCAGGATCATCGCCACGCTGACCACGCCTGCCAGCAGACCGAACGGGTTCAGCAGCTGGAAGAAGTTACCGGTGTAGTACAGACGCATGTATTCATCGAGGTGGAACGGTACGCCCTGCAGCAGGTTGCCGAACGCCACGCCGATCACCAGCGGCGGCACGAAGCTACCGATGAAGATGCCCCAGTCCCACACATTGCGCCAGCGGGTGTCTTCGATCTTCGAGCGGTAGTCAAAACCGACCGGACGGAAGAACAACGATGCCAGCACCAGGATCATCGCCACATAGAAGCCGGAGAACGCAGCCGCGTAGACCATCGGCCAGGCAGCGAACAGCGCGCCGCCTGCGGTGATCAGCCACACCTGGTTACCGTCCCAGTGCGGGGCGATGGAGTTAATCATAATTCGACGCTCGGTATCATTACGACCGAGGAAGCGGGTGAGCATGCCCACCCCCATGTCGAAACCGTCAGTGACCGCAAAACCAATCAGTAAGATCCCGACCAGCAGCCACCAGATAAAACGCAATACTTCATAATCGATCATTTGACGACTCCTGTCTTAGCGTGCCGGCTGAGAAGCGACGGTGGACTGCTCGTAGTGGTAGCGACCCGTTTTCAGGCTGCTTGGACCAAGGCGCGCAAACTTGAACATCAGGAACAGTTCAGCCACCAGGAACAGGGTGTACAGGCCACAAATCAGCAGCATGGAGAAAATCAGGTCCCCAGGGGTCAGGGATGAGTTCGCCACCGCAGTTGGCAACACCTCACCGATAGCCCATGGCTGACGGCCATATTCCGCAACAAACCAGCCGGATTCGATGGCGATCCACGGCAATGGCATGCCGTACAGCGCAGCACGCAGCAGCCATTTACGCTGACCGATACGGTTACGAATGACCGACCAGAAGGAGGCGCCAATGATCAACAGCATGATGATGCCGCAGCCAACCATGATACGGAACGCGAAGTACAGCGGCGCAACGCGTGGAATCGAGTCTTTGGTCGCCAGCTGAATCTGCTCTTCCGTCGCGTCAGAGACGTTCGGGGTATAGCGTTTCAGCAGCAGGCCGTAACCAAGGTCTTTTTTCACGTCGTTGAACTGATCGCGAACGGACTGATCGGTAGAGCCGGAACGCAGCTGCTCCAGCAGGGAGTAAGCTTTCATCCCGTTACGGATACGCTCTTCATGCTGCACCAGCAGATCTTTCAGACCGATAACCGGCGTATCCACGGAGCGGGTGGCAATGATGCCCAACGCATAAGGGATCTGAATAGCAAAGTGGTTTTCCTGTGCATCCTGATCGGGAATACCAAACAGGGTGAAGGCTGCCGGAGCCGGTTGGGTTTCCCACTCTGCTTCGATGGCGGCCAGTTTGGTTTTTTGTACGTCGCCCATCTCGTAACCGGATTCATCACCCAGCACGATAACAGAGAGGATAGCTGCCATACCGAAGCTCGCCGCGATGGCGAAGGAGCGCTTCGCAAAGCCGAAGTCACGACCACGCAGCATATAGTAGGCGCTGATGCCCATGATGAACATTGCACCGCAGACATAGCCAGAAGCCACAGTGTGAACGAATTTCACCTGAGCGACCGGGTTCAGCACCAGCTCGGAGAAGCTGACCATCTCCATGCGCATGGTTTCGAAGTTAAAGTCTGACGCGATAGGGTTCTGCATCCAGCCGTTGGCCACCAGGATCCACAGCGCGGAAAGGTTAGAGCCTAACGCGACGAGCCAGGTTACCGCCATGTGCTGGACTTTGCCCAGACGATCCCAGCCGAAGAAGAACAGACCTACAAAGGTGGATTCGAGGAAGAAGGCCATCAGACCTTCAATAGCCAGCGGCGCACCGAAGATATCCCCAACATAGTGAGAATAATAAGACCAGTTAGTCCCGAACTGGAACTCCATGGTCAGACCGGTTGCCACGCCCAGTGCAAAGTTGATTCCAAACAACTTGCCCCAGAACTTGGTCATATCTTTATAAATCTGTTTGCCGGAAAGAACGTAGACCGTTTCCATAATGGCCAGCAAGAACGCCATACCGAGCGTCAGTGGCACAAACAGGAAATGGTACATAGCGGTCAAGGCAAACTGTAAGCGCGACAGTTCGACTACATCTAACATCATGACTCCTTGCTCATCGCATGAAGACTTCGAGAGTGAAACCTGTTAGATAAGGATTCACACACATGCCCCAAAACAAATTATTCGCATCCTTATCGTCACGCCTGCCTCTGGAAAGAAAAAAGCGAGAGTGAAAGGTTACAAATAGGTTAAGAAAAAAGAAATTGATCCCGCAAATATAATACGCTGCAAACCCCTTACAATAAACAGGTTTTATTGAATCAGATTTACATTTTTCGACGATGATCAATTTATAGCAAAACTACCACTTTTGGTGCGTTTTGATCGCGAACAATTTAGCGCCTTTTGGCGCCTTTTTCCAGGCATTAAACATTGATTTAAATCAAAAACGCGTCTGATTGTTAACGATGTTTAATTGTGGGTTAAATAGTAAAAACCATGTTAATGATATGTATATTCCGAGGTGTTAATGGTTATCGAATTCTGGAAATAATATAAATAAAAGTGATTTTTATTAACGAGGAAGGATGAACCGGTTTTGCTTTAAGAAAAACACCGCCTGTTTATTGCCGCAAAGCGTTATTCATTGCGGGTGTGCAATTTTGCACAATTACATTTACCTTACCTTTATCCACCTTAAAATTAACACCGCGATGTGACTATTTAATGAAACAAAAGGTCACATGCGCTGTGACCTTTTAATTGCTGGAAAGGTTATTTGCCTATTTCGAGACTAAAGGTTCGCGACTGCCCCGGTCGCAAAGCCTCTACAATCTCTTTACCTCCTTGCAGCGACGCCTTTATCACCTCATTCATGTCCGTTTCGCTGCCCCCTTTGATAGCCCGGCTCATGGAGAATGCGACATCACAGGAGTGGGTCTGAGAAGGGTTGAACACACGAAGAACAAGCTCATCACGATCTTCAGCCTTCTTCAGGGCGCTGAGAACACATCCATTCGGTGCGAGCGTTAACAGGCTATAGTGACCAGGGGTTGTGAACGTGGTGCGGTTCAGCTTCATCGCGTCCCACGGGATTTTGTTATAGCACTGCACGGGGGTGAGCCATGACTTCGCCTGCTGGGCAATACCCGCACTCACTGGCGAACCGCTAAAACTCAACAGGCTGAAACGGCAACGCATCTCGCCACGCATTTGGGAATCAGGAACAGGCATTTTGATGCCGGATGGCCGGCCCGGACGCAGGAGTAAATCCTCTTTCCCAAGCAGCCCTACCCCGCGAAGTAAAGTCAGGGCAAACGTTTTTTGGCCCTCCCCCACCACTTCAAATTCACGCAGCCCCTCGGTAAACACCGCCATCCCGTTACGCTTTTCTTGGAGAACTGCGTAATTAAGGAGATTCCAGACCGGCAGTGGCGCTTCCTTCCAGCCCTCCTCCTGCCAGTTTGTCATGGCGTCATCCTGCACAGGGCGCGTCAGCGATCCAAACTGCGTGTCGGATAACACCTCTTCGGTGTTAAACGGCGTGGGGATCAGTACCCGAACCCGGTGGTCGTCGGCCTGATTGTCCAGCCGCACCGCCACGTCGATGCGTCTGCTATTGTGGCTAAGCGTCACCTCAATCTCGGCCTCAAGAGAGCCATGTTGTTGGCGCGCCGAGCGTTCGGCCAGATTCGCCGGAACGGCCATCCGATGCCGGATAACCGCCCTGCTCTGCCAGCCTTCATGAATCACCTCGACGTCATGCTCTCCTTGCGCTGAAGTGAGTCGCCACTCTTCGCGTGAAGGGGAGTAGTCGTACTCATCGCCATCATCAGAACTCTCTTCAATTTCCAGCACCCGGTCATAGACCAGGCCGGACTCTTTGTCGCGCAAACGCAGCGTGCCGTCGCGGTTCAGATCGATTTGCCAGAACGTATTTTCCAGCAACACCCCGGTAGCTTTCACCGATGGCAGTATCTTACCGGCGACATGCGGCTCAATGTAGAGCGTGCAATAGCCCATCGACGGCAGGATCTGGCGGAACTGAATATCAAATTCCATAAAAGGGTCGTAATTCCCGTAATGCACGATCTGCCGGTCAATCAGTCCGGGGTCGATTTCACGGGCGTGACGGATAAAACAGGGGATCGTATTGCCCTTATCGTCCAGCAAACGGAACTGACTGGCGCGCAGACGGATGGTGGTGTTAACCACTTCTTCACGTGGCCAGGGCATCAGATTGAACATCACCAGCTTGTCTTCATCGCTTTGTGGCATGTTGTCGACAATCTTACGCATATAAAAAAGAGTCAGGTTGTCGGCCATGTCTTCAGCCAGTTCGAACCGGGAGACAATCTCGCGATGAACCTTGTCGCTACAGCAGCAGCCGATGCTGTCGTGGGCATGGTTTTTGAGGATCTCTTTCCACATTTTTTCCAGCAGACCGTGGTGATACTCAAAACCCAGCGTCCAGGCGAGCGTCGCCAGCGGCTCAAGGATGTTGACGATTTTATTCTCAATACGGGCGTGGGCAATTTTGATATCCATGCGCGTGGAGCCAATTGTCCGGTGCACACGCATGTATTTGCCGTCGATAAACTCCCCTTTCAGCGTCGCCAGTTCATCACGGTGCGCATCAATGTGCCGGAACACCTCCTCGAACCGGCTCATTACAAATTTACGCTGCGGGTAAATTTCACGAAGCTTATCCATCACCGCGAAAATGTTCTGCTGCAACGGCATCTGGTCATGCCCGTTGGGCAGCAAAATCTCTTTGGTCACAGAGGCGTTTTCCAGCACCTCAAAGTAATTGTCGAGTCGTTTACGTAGCCCGGCTTCGTCCTCCGGTAAGTACTTACCAATTGCGTAACCCAGCGGCAGCACCTGTGCCGTTACTTCGCTGCCGTCCATGCTCTGCCACAGGAATTCGGTTTTATCGGTGCCGTGACGTTCGGAGCAGCCGCGCCAGAACATCGTGCGCGTAATACCGAAACCGTTATAAATGTGGGGGAGCTGCGCGGACATCCCAAAGGAGTCCGGCAGGTAGCCAATTTTCATTGGCTCGCCAAACGCCATGCAGTCACGAATGCCGTACATCAGGTTACGTACAATCGACTCGCCGGAGACGATAGTGGTATCGGTCTGGGTATACCAGGGGCCGATAATCAGCTTACCGGCTTCTACCATCGCCTTTACGCGGGGCCGGTTTTCCGGCTTCACCGCGAAGTAGTCTTCCAGCACCGCCGTCTGGCCATCGAGAACGTAATATTTATACTCCTCATCTTGTTCGAGGCGGGTGAGGATCTCCTCCATATTATTGACCAGTAGAATACGTGACGCTTCGGTGGTGAAGTACCACTCACGGTCCCAGTGCATATGTGGCGTGATATGAACGCGAGATACAGCTTTCATCTTCGTTTCCTGTTAGTGAGGGTTTATGGCGTAACGTCTTCAGTGAGGTAGTTGCCCTTCTTCACCGCCTGGCGTCGCCAGAGCAGTAAAATGAGCGTGGAGATGGCAGTGCCCACCAGCGCCGCACCAAACCAGCCCGCCGCAGCGGTCATGCCGCCCATGCCAGCATCATGAAGTAAAAAGAGGGAGAAAATGCCTGCCCCCGGCGTGGACAAACCAATGCCCATCGCGCCCACAATCGCGCCTGTTGCCATCGAGCCGAGAACAAACGAGCCAATCACCCGCAGCGGATCTTCGATCGCCATCGGAATCGCCCCTTCGGTGATACCCGCCAGCCCCAGCAGCCACGTTGATTTGCCGGTTTCAATTTCAAACTGCTTAAAGAGATGCGGGGCCAGCATTGTTGACGCGGTAACGGTAAAGGCCGACACCATTTTGACGGAGGCAAAAATTGCATAGGGACCGTACACGCCGTTCGCCATTGCCCCCAGGCAGAACGCATAAGAGGCTTTGTTGACCGGCCCACCCAAATCGAATGAGCACATGAACCCGAGGATCGCCCCCAGGAGCAGGGCATTTGCGCCGGAAAGACCGTTAAGCCAGGCGGTGAGCGTGTTATTAAGCCAGGCCACCGGTTCGCCGATGACAAACAGCATCAGGCTGCCCGCGCCCAGCACGCCAATGACCGGATAGAGATAAAAGGTTAGAAAGCCGTTGAAGCGGCTGTTCAGGCGGATGTGACTTTTCACCCAGCGCATCAGGTAGCCCGCAATCAGCCCACCGATGATCGCGCCCAGAAAACCGGAGCCAATCATATTGGCTGCAAGACCGGCCGCAAAGCCCGGCGTCAGTGCGGGTTTATCTGCCAGCGAGTAAGCGGTATAGGCCGCAAGGACAGGCACCATCAGGATGCCAAGCATGCCGCCGCCGAGCTTGCGATACATCCACAGCCACGAGTTTTCCTGGTCGAACAGGTGCTGCAGGCCCAGGATTTGCGCCAGCAGTACCGACACGGCCAGCACCGTACCGCCGGCAACGATCAGCGGCACCGCAAAAGAGATACCGCTAAGGAGCGCCTGCTTGAGCTCGGTTTTAACGCTCTTTTTCGTTTCGGTATCGCCATGCGCATGACGCGCATCGGTTGAGGGCTTGAGCGCCAACGCGCGCTCGATGAGTGCTTCAGCATGGCGCAGCGGTTCCGCAACCGGTACGGAAATGGCGGGGATCCCCTGAAAACGCTCATGCTCTTTGATGGCCACCTCCGCCGCAAAGATGCACGCTTTGGCCTCCTGTAACTGCTGCGCGGTGAGACGCCCCTCAATGCCGTTCGCCCCCTGCTTCTCGACCACCACGTTGACGCCGAGCTTCCGCCCTGCTTTTTCCAGGTATTCAGCCGCCATATAGGTATGGGCGATCCCCGCTGGACAGGCGGTCACACAGACCACGGTTGGCGCATCCACCAACGCTGTAGCCTCTTCTGCCTGGGGGACATCGTCCAGCGCAGCCAGCAGAGCATCTGCCGTGGTAGCTGCCATCACTCTTGCTCGCAGGGCATCATCAGCCAGTCTGGACGTCAGCTCCGTCAACAGCTGAATGTGTGTTGAACCTGCTTCGGCAGGCGGAATGGCGAGCAGAAAAATTAGCTCTACGTCCTCCGGGCCATCCACGCCCTCCCATGTAAGCGGCGTGCTTAAGGTGGCTACGGCGAAGGCCGCCTCTTTCACGGCAGACGATTTGCCATGGGGCACCGCCAGTCCTTCGCCCAACGCGGTGGGGCCAAGCGATTCACGTTGCAGCACTTCTGTTAAAAATGCCTCCCCGTCGGTAATTTTGCCCAAATCCAGTAGCCGCAGGGTGAGCTGGCGTATGGCTTCATCGCGGTTGGCATAGTGCGCCTGCACGCAGATGGCGTTCGGGTGGGTCAGGGTCGTCAGGTTCATCAAGATCCTCACATGGATGTTGTTATTGTCTGCGGGGAATTGTGGCAGACCAAATAATATATTTATGTGATCACTTTCACTAACGACGATAATTTGTATCTAATTTGTATTATTTACAATTTAGATGCTGAAGGCATAATTCGATGAAAAGGTATTAAACGGGCACTGCAAATGGGTAATAAACCGATGTACCGGCAGATAGCCGATGCGCTACGTGAGAAAATTAACACCGGTGTTTTACAGCCTGGAGACGCGTTGCCAACGGAATCCACGCTACAGGAGGCGTTCAGCGTCAGCCGGGTGACGGTTCGCCAGGCGCTAAAACTGCTGACCGAAGAGCAGATTATTGAAAGCATTCAGGGCAGCGGCTCTTACGTCAAAGAAGAGCGCGTCAATTATGATATCTACCAGCTCACCGGCTTTTACGAGAAGCTCGCCGACAGAAACGTGGATACGCATAGCGATGTAAAAATTTTTGAAGTGGTAAAAGCCGACACCAAGCTGGCAGAAAAACTGGATATCAATCCCGATGACAACGTCTGGCATGTCAAACGGGTGCGCTTTATTAAGCGAAAACCGGTGAATCTGGAAGAAACGTGGATGCCGCTGGCCATGTTCTCTGACCTCACCTGGGAAGTGATGGAAAACTCCAAATATCACTACATCGAGCAGATTAAAAAGATGACGATCGATCGCAGCGAGCAGGAGCTGGTGCCGATCATGCCATCGCAGGAGGCGATCGCCGCGCTGGCGCTCGATCCGGCAAAACCGATCCTGGAAAAGGTGTCGCGCGGATTTTTAAAAGACGGTCGCGTGTTTGAATACAGCCGCAACGTGTTTAACAGCGACGATTATAAATTCACGCTGGTTGCCAAACGCAGGCAATAAAAAAGGCCGCTGTGTAGCGGCCAACCATGTCGAAACAGACATTTTATTATGTCAAAGCTCCCCACTCGGGGAGCAGAGAGGATTTACTTGATGATGGACTTCAGCGCTTCGCCGATGTCAGCCAGGCTGCGAACGGTTTTCACGCCTGCTGCTTCCAGCGCCGCGAATTTCTCATCCGCAGTACCTTTGCCGCCCGCGATGATGGCGCCCGCGTGGCCCATACGCTTGCCTTTCGGCGCAGTCACACCCGCGATGTAGCCAACAACTGGCTTAGTCACGTGGTCTTTGATGTAAGCAGCCGCTTCTTCTTCCGCGCTGCCGCCGATTTCACCGATCATCACGATCGCTTCAGTCTGCGGGTCTTCCTGGAACAGCTTCAGGATGTCGATGAAGTTAGAACCCGGGATTGGGTCACCGCCGATGCCCACACAGGTGGACTGGCCGAAACCGTAGTCGGTGGTCTGCTTAACCGCTTCATAGGTCAGCGTACCAGAGCGGGAAACGATACCCACTTTGCCTGGCTTGTGAATGTGGCCCGGCATAATGCCGATTTTGCATTCGCCTGGGGTGATCACGCCCGGGCAGTTTGGCCCGATCATGCGCACGCCGGCTTCGTCCAGCTTCACTTTCACGGTCAGCATATCCAGGGTCGGGATGCCTTCGGTGATGGTGATGATCAGTTTGATGCCTGCGTCGATGGCTTCCAGAATGGAGTCTTTGCAGAACGGCGCCGGAACGTAGATCACGGTGGCGGTTGCGCCGGTCGCTTCTACCGCTTCACGTACGGTGTTGAACACCGGCAGGCCCAGATGGGTGGTGCCGCCTTTACCTGGCGTCACGCCGCCAACCATCTGCGTACCGTAGGCAATCGCCTGCTCAGAGTGGAATGAACCCTGGCTACCGGTGAAGCCCTGGCAGATGACTTTGGTATCTTTATTAATTAAAACGGACATTATTTCCCCTCCACTGCGGCAACTACCTGCTGAGCGGCATCCGTCAGACTTTTCGCTGCAATAATATTCAGGCCGCTGTCAGCCAGTTTTTTCGCGCCGAGTTCAGCGTTGTTCCCTTCCAGACGCACAACCACCGGGACGTTCACGCCCACTTCTTCTACCGCACCGATGATGCCGTCAGCGATCAGGTCGCAACGTACGATGCCGCCGAAGATGTTCACCAGAACCGCTTTCACGTTGTCGTCAGAGAGGATGATTTTGAAGGCTTCGGTCACGCGCTCTTTGGTTGCGCCGCCGCCCACATCGAGGAAGTTTGCCGGCTCGCCGCCGTGCAGCTTAACGATGTCCATGGTACCCATTGCCAGGCCCGCACCGTTAACCATGCAACCGATGTTGCCATCGAGTGCCACGTAGTTCAGTTCCCACTGTGCAGCCTGCGCTTCACGTGGATCTTCCTGAGACTGGTCGCGCATTTCGCGCAGATCCGCCTGGCGGAAGAGTGCGTTGCCGTCAGCGCCCAGTTTGCCGTCGAGGCAGATCAGATCGCCCTGTTTGGTGATAACCAGCGGGTTGATTTCGATCAGCGCCAGGTCGCGCTCCAGGAAGATGGTCGCCAGGCCCATGAAGATCTTGGTGAATTGCTGCACCAGTTTGCCTTCCAGACCCAGTTTGAATGCCAGCTCACGTCCCTGGTAAGGCATTGGGCCTGCCAGCGGATCGATAGCGACTTTGTGGATCAGGTGCGGGGTCTCTTCCGCTACTTTCTCGATTTCCACGCCGCCTTCGGTAGAGGCCATAAACACCACGCGACGGGAGCTACGGTCTACCACTGCGCCGAGGTACAATTCTTTTGCAATGTCGGTCGCCGCTTCAACCAGGATCTGGTTAACCGGCTGGCCGCCTGCGTCTGTCTGGTAGGTCACCAGACGTTTGCCGAGCCAATGTTCAGCAAAGGCGCGGATCTCTTCTTTACTGTTAACAACTTTCACACCGCCCGCTTTACCGCGGCCGCCAGCGTGAACCTGACATTTCACTACCCAAGGACCGGCGCCGATTTTAGATGCGGCTTCTTCTGCTTCACGAGGGGTATTGCAGGCATAACCCACCGGAGCCGGCAAGCCATACCGGGCAAACAGCTGTTTTGCCTGATATTCATGTAAGTTCATGTGTTCTATCCATCCTTCAGGGTAATCGTTAGGTCATGCTTTTGTAGGCCCGGCAGTCAAAGTGCCGCCGGGCAGTACGGCTAAAAACTAAACGTCCAGCAGCAGACGGGTTGGATCTTCCAGCAGCTCTTTAATCGCCACCAGGAAGCCCACAGACTCGCGGCCGTCGATCAGACGGTGATCGTAGGAGAGCGCCAGGTACATCATCGGCAGGATCTCGACTTTACCGTCAACCGCCATAGGACGATCTTTGATGGCATGCATGCCCAGGATCGCGCTCTGTGGTGGGTTAATGATCGGGGTAGACATCAGCGAGCCGAATACGCCGCCGTTGGTAATGGTGAAGTTACCGCCGGTCAGGTCTTCTACGGTCAGCTTGCCGTCACGGCCTTTCACAGCCAGTTCTTTGATTTTTTTCTCGATGTCAGCCATGCCCAGGGTGTCTACATCACGCAGAACCGGGGTCACCAGGCCACGTGGGGTAGAAACGGCCATGCTGACGTCGAAGTAGTTGTGATAAACCACATCATCGCCATCGATGGAGGCGTTCACTTCCGGGAAGCGTTTCAGGGCTTCAACAACGGCTTTCACGTAGAAGGACATAAAGCCCAGACGGATACCGTGACGTTTTTCAAACGCGTCACCGTACTGCTTACGCAGGTCCATGATTGGCTTCATGTTCACTTCGTTGAAGGTGGTCAGCATCGCGGTGGAGTTTTTCGCTTCCAGCAGACGCTCGGCCACACGCTTACGCAGGCGAGTCATCGGCACGCGTTTTTCGCTGCGAGCGCCCAGTGCAGGCTGTGCTGCTGGTGCGGCTGCCGGTGCTTTCGCTTCTGCTTTTGCATCAGAAGGCGCTTTCGCCAGGTGTTTTTCAATGTCTTCACGGGTCAGACGACCACCCACACCGGTGCCTTTAATGGCAGCCGCGTCGAGGGTGTGCTCTGCCAGCAGGCGACGGATCGCCGGGCTGAGTGCGTCGTTCGTCTGCTCTTCCAGAGAAGCCTGCTGGCGCTGGGCCGGTGTAGAGGCTTTCTCTTCAGATTTGGCGCTGGACTCTTTGCCCGCGCTGTTGCCTTCACGCAGGCGACCCAGCAGCTGACGAGAGGTCACAGTCGTGCCTTCATCTTCCAGCACTGCATCCAGAATGCCGTCCGCTGAAGCCGGTACTTCCAGTACCACTTTGTCAGTTTCGATTTCTACCAGCACTTCATCGCGTTTTACCGCGTCGCCTGGTTTTTTATGCCAGGTTGCAACGGTCGCATCAGCGACGGATTCAGGCAGGTCGGGAACAAGAATATCTACGCTACTCATTATTTATCCTTTAATTAATCGACGTTCAGCGCGTCATTAACCAGATCTTGTTGCTGCTTCTGGTGAACGGACATATACCCTACTGCCGGAGAGGCAGAGGCCGGGCGACCTGCGTAACGCAGAGCAGACCCAAATGGAATCACTTCACGGAAATGATGCTGGCTGCAGTACCATGCGCCCTGGTTGAGCGGCTCTTCCTGGCACCAGACAAAATCATGTACGTGAGCATAAGGTTTTAACGCTTCCTGCATCGCCTGATGCGGGAACGGATAAAGCTGTTCGATACGCACGATGGCGACATCTTTCTGATCGTTCTTACGGCGCTGTTCCAGCAGGTCGTAATAAACCTTACCAGAACACATCACGACGCGCTTAACGCCCTGCGGATCCAGGTCGTCAATTTCACCGATGGCCGGCAGGAAAGTGCCATTTGCCAGTTCATCCAGTGAAGAGACCGCCAGCGGGTGACGCAGCAGCGATTTCGGCGACATCACCACCAGCGGACGACGCATCCCGCGCAGCGCCTGACGACGCAGCATGTGGTAGACCTGAGCCGGGGTAGACGGCACGCAGACCTGCATGTTCTGCTCGGCGCAGAGTTGCAGATAACGCTCCAGACGCGCGGAGGAGTGCTCCGGGCCTTGCCCTTCGTAACCGTGCGGCAGCAGCATCACCAGGCCACACATACGGCCCCACTTCTGCTCGCCGGAGCTGATGAACTGGTCGATAACAACCTGCGCACCGTTGGCGAAGTCACCGAACTGCGCTTCCCAGATGGTCAGGGTGCGTGGTTCTGCCGTGGCGTAACCGTATTCAAACGCCAGAACCGCTTCTTCAGAGAGCACGGAGTCCCAGACCTTGAACTGGCCCTGACCGTTATGCACGTGCTGCAGCGGGGTGTAGGTGGAACCGTTAGTCTGGTTATGGATCACCGCATGGCGGTGGAAGAAGGTGCCGCGGCCCGCATCTTCACCGGACAGACGCACAGGAATACCTTCGTCAACCAGGGTCGCGTAGGCCAGGTTCTCTGCACCGCCCCAGTCGAACAGCTTCTCACCTGACGCCATTGATTGACGGTCAGCGTAAATCTTCTGCACGCGGGACTGCATTTCGATAGCTTCTGGTACGGTGCTGATGCGTTTTGCCAGCTCCTGCAGACGCTTCATCTCGACCTTGTTCGGGTAGCTCTCATCCCACTCGTGGTTGAGGTACGGCGACCAGGTGAAGGAGTGCATGTTCATTGGACGCAGCTCTTTCACCACGCATTCGCCCGCATCCAGCGCATCGCGGTAGAGGTTGACCATCTCGGTCGCATCTTCCAGCGTCACAACCTTGTCCGCTTCCAGCTTGTCAGCGTAGATTTTGCGCGGGGTCGGATGCTTTTTGATTTTCTGGTACATCAGCGGCTGGGTTGCGCTTGGCTCATCTGCTTCGTTATGGCCATGACGGCGGTAGCAGAACAGGTCGATCAGCACATCGCGTTTAAAGGTATTACGGAAGTCCAGCGCCAGACGGGTCACGAAAGCAACGGCTTCCGGGTCATCCGCGTTCACGTGGAAAATTGGCGCCTGAACCATCTTGCCGATGTCGGTGCAGTATGGGGTAGAACGCGCATCCAGTGGGTTAGAGGTGGTGAAGCCCACCTGGTTGTTGATCACGATGCGAACGGTACCGCCCACTTCGTAACCACGCGCTTTAGACATGTTCAGGGTTTCCTGAACCACGCCCTGACCGGTAATGGCCGCATCGCCGTGAATGGTGATTGGCAGCACTTTGTTGCTGCTCGGCTCGTCCAGACGATCCAGACGGGCGCGCACGGAACCGATAACCACCGGGCTAACGATCTCAAGGTGCGACGGGTTGAACGCCAGCGCCATGTGAACCAGGCCGCCGTTGGTTTCGATATCCGATGAGAAGCCCATGTGGTACTTCACGTCACCGGTACCGAGGTGTTCTTTATGTTTGCCTGCGAATTCGTCGAACAGATCCTGTGGTTTTTTACCCAGCACGTTGATCAGTACGTTCAGACGACCACGGTGGGCCATGCCCAGTACCACTTCGCGAGTGCCGCTATTACCTGCATGGCGGATCAGCTCTTTCAGCATTGGCACCAGCGCATCGCCGCCTTCCAGCGAGAAGCGTTTTGCACCCGGGAATTTGGCACCGAGGTAGCGCTCCAGCCCTTCTGCTGCGGTCAGTTCGCTAAGGAAGCGTTTTTTCTCTTCCGCATTGAAGGTGGATTTACCGGCAACCGATTCAATACGCTGCTGGATCCAGCGTTTTTCTTCGGTGGAGGTGATGTGCATATATTCCGCACCGATAGAGCCGCAGTAGGTTTGCTTCAGCGCCTCCAGCAGATCGCCCAGCTTCATCGTGTCTTTGCCGATAGCGAAAGAACCCACGTTAAAGGTTTCCTGGAAATCAGCTTCGGTCAGATCGTGATAAGCCGGGTCGAGATCTGCCACACGCTCCTGCTGCCACAGCCCCAGCGGATCCAGATTCGCATGCTGGTGGCCACGGAAACGGTAGGCGTTAATCAGCTGCAGGACTTTAACCTGCTTTGCATTGGTGTCAGGATCGGAGATGGCGGAAGAGTAACGTGAGGCATCCTTCGCCAGACGACGGAAATAATCACGTGTTTTGGAATGAAATTGATCCGGTTTGACTCCTGTTCCAGGTAACTGCTGGAACATCGAACGCCAGTTAGCGTCCACTGAGTCAGGGTCGGTTAAGAAGTCTTCATAGAGCTGTTCAATCCAGCTCTGGTTCGCACCAGAGAGGAATGAAGAGTCCAGCCAGGCTTTCATTGCGCCGTTCTGCATCGTGATCCCTTAAGCATTTTTATGCTTACTTTCGCCGTAGAAACTACCACGCACACCACGTGTACGTGCCGGGGTTCACCTGCGAGCTCTTTTCATTTGGCTCGCGAAGGAACCTTTAGAAACTGTCTAAATAATCTTCGTCGTTCCGGCTGCGATTGCGTTGCGGCTTTCACTCACCCCATTCACATAGTCACTATGCTCTGGGGATTCATTCAACCGCGCCTTGTCTCGCGCTGAACGTCTCGATTATTTATTCATCTGGCAGTTTTTAAAGGTTTCTGCAATCTATCCCTTCTCCCCTGTGGGGAGAGGGTTAGGGTGAGGGGAACCGCGTTCCCCTCTTATGACTTACGCACTGCGCTGCAGCAGCATCGACTTGATGTGGCCGATAGCGCGCGTCGGGTTCAGTCCCTTAGGACATACACTGACGCAGTTCATGATGCTGTGGCAGCGGAATACGCTGAAAGCGTCACTCAGCCCTTCCAGGCGGTTGTCAGTTTCGGTATCACGGCTGTCAATCAGGAAGCGGTACGCTGCCAGCAGGCCAGCCGGGCCGATAAACTTGTCCGGGTTCCACCAGAACGACGGGCAAGAGGTCGAACAACATGCACAGAGAATACACTCATACAGGCCATCGAGTTTTTCACGCTGCTCTGGCGACTGTAAATGCTCGCGAGCGGGTGGATTTTGCCCATTATTCAATAAGTAAGGCTTAATCTTCTCATATTGTGCATAGAATTGCCCCATGTCCACCACCAAATCACGAACAACCGGCAGACCTGGCAGAGGCCGGATCACAATCTTCTGTCCCGCACGCTGGAGCGCAGAGATAGGGGTGATACAGGCCAGACCGTTTTTGCCGTTCATGTTCAGGCCGTCGGAGCCACACACGCCTTCACGGCAGGAACGACGGAATGACAGTGTCGGATCTTTTTCTTTCAGCTGCATTAACGCATCAAGCAGCATCATGTCCCGGCCTTCTTCCGCTTCCAGGGTGTAATCCTGCATATGCGGAGCGTCATCAACATCCGGGTTATAACGATAAACTGAGAATTCGAGTTTCATTGTCCTGTCTCCGCATTAATAAGTACGAATCTTCGGCGGGAACGCCGGACGCAGTTTCGGTTCCATATTGACGCTACGACGTGTCATGGATTCCGACTCTGGCAGGTACAGGGAATGGCACAGCCAGTTTTCGTCGTCACGATCCGGGAAGTCGAAGCGGCTATGCGCGCCACGGCTTTCGGTACGGAAGTTTGCAGAGACCGCAGTCGCGTAAGCGGTTTCCATCAGGTTATCCAGCTCCAGACACTCTACGCGCTGGGTGTTGAACTCGCTGGAAGTATCGTCCAGACGGGCATTTTTCAGACGCTCGCGGATCGCTTTCAGCTGCTCAAGCCCTTTCGCCATCGCATCGCCTTCACGGAATACCGAGAAGTTGTGCTGCATGCACTCCTGCAGCGCCTTACGAATCTCTACCGGATCTTCGCCGTTGCGGTTACCGTTCCAGCGATTCAGACGTTCCAGAGAGGCGTCGATATTCGCGTCGGTGGCATCACGCAGCGGCCCCTGCTCAGCAATAGACTCTTGCAGATGCAGACCCACCGCACGACCAAACACCACCAGGTCGAGAAGCGAGTTGCCGCCCAGACGGTTGGCGCCGTGTACGGATACGCAGGCAATTTCGCCTACCGCGAACAGGCCCGGGATCACTACGTCTTCGCCCTGCTCGTTCACGGTCAGCGCCTGGCCGGTCACTTTGGTCGGAATACCGCCCATCATGTAGTGGCAGGTTGGGATAACCGGGATCGGCTCTTTAACCGGGTCGACGTGAGCAAAGGTACGGGACAGCTCCAGGATGCCTGGCAGACGTGATTCCAGAACCTCTTTACCCAGGTGGTCAAGTTTCAGCTTCGCGTGCGGCCCCCACGGACCGTCGCAGCCACGACCTTCACGGATTTCGATCATGATGGAACGCGCCACCACGTCACGACCCGCCAGATCTTTCGCATTCGGGGCATAACGCTCCATGAAGCGCTCGCCATGTTTGTTCAGCAGGTAGCCACCTTCACCGCGGCAGCCTTCTGTAACCAGCACGCCCGCACCGGCGATACCGGTTGGGTGGAACTGCCACATCTCCATATCCTGCACCGGCACGCCAGCGCGGATCGCCATACCGACGCCGTCACCGGTGTTGATATGGGCGTTAGTGGTGGACTGGTAAATACGGCCTGCACCGCCGGTTGCCAGCACGGTTGCGCGGGCTTTGAAGTAGACGACTTCACCGGTTTCGATGCACAGCGCGGTACACCCTACGATCGCGCCATCTTCGTTTTTCACCAGATCCAGGGCATACCACTCGGAGAAGATGGTAGTTTTGTTCTTCAGGTTCTGCTGATACAGGGTATGCAGAAGCGCGTGACCGGTACGGTCGGCCGCTGCTGCGGTACGGGCCGCCTGCTCGCCGCCGAAGTCCTTCGACTGGCCGCCAAACGGACGTTGATAGATGGTACCGTTCTCCAGGCGGGAGAAAGGCAGACCCATATGGTCCAGCTCCAGAATCGCTTCCGGGCCGGTTTTACACATATATTCAATGGCGTCCTGGTCACCGATGTAATCGGAGCCTTTCACCGTGTCGTACATATGCCATTCCCAGTTATCATCATGGGTATTACCGAGCGCGACGGTGATGCCACCCTGCGCAGATACGGTATGGGAACGGGTCGGGAAGACTTTAGAGAGCAGCGCACAGCTCTGGCCGCTCTGGGAAATTTGCAGCGCCGCGCGCATACCTGCGCCACCGGCTCCAATCACTACAGCATCAAATTCTCTGACTGGCAGTTTCATTACACACCCCATACCACAACGAATCCATAAATAACGTAAACCGCCAGGGCAACCACGATTGCCAGCTGCAGCGTCAGACGAATCGCCACGGGTTTAACGTAATCGGTCAATACCTGCCACATGCCAATCCACGCATGGATAAGGATGGAGGCCAACGCCAGCAGGGTGAAGACTTTGGTGAATGCCGAACCGAAGAAACCGGTCCAGATTTCCCACGTCAGGTCGCCGCTGGTGGCAAAGAAACCGATCATGTAGATGATGTAGAGGGTGAGAACGATAGCGGTAGCACGGACCAGAATGAAGTCATGTACGCCGTTGCGTCCCAATGCGGAGGCGTTGCTTACCATACGAGGACTCCTGCGAGAAGTGAAAGCACGACAGTGATGACAAATGAAATGTTAGCGGTGCGTTTGCCGGATTCGAAGGTCTCTTCCAGGTAACCAACGTCCATCAGCATATGGCGAACACCGCCGACGACGTGATAGGCCAGCGCGGTCAGGATGCCCCACATGATAAATTTCACGAAGAAACCGTTCATGATGTCGGAGGCCTGCTGGAATCCTGCTGGAGACGAGAGGCTGGTACCCAGCAACCATAACAGGATACCCACCGCGACAAACGTGATCACACCGGATACACGATGAAGGATGGACGCTATTGCCGTTACAGGGAATCGGATCGTTTTCAGATCCAGATTGACAGGTCTTTGTTTTTTCACATTTCTTATCATGAATAACGCCCACATGCTGTTCTTATAGTTTCCTTCCTCCGGACTGCGATGCGGGTCAGACAGCGTGCCTTTTATATAACTGTGCGTCATGCAAAACATTGCTTCCAGATGCTCAAATGACACGTTACAACGCTGGTTGGCTCGGGATTGCAGGGTTTTCCGGAGACCTGGCGGCAGTATAGGCCGTTCACAAAATCATTACAATTAACCTACATACAGTTTGTCTGGTTTTATGCGGAACAGTGATCAGGGTCACGATAACAACATCTTTTTAATTTTTAATCATCTGATTTGACAAATGTTAAACATTATTGTTACAAACATCACCAGAAAAGGCATATAATGCGCAAAAGTTATGAGGTCTCTCTTTCACCTGAGAATAAGTTATGTAACAGTGTGATGGTATTGACCGAAGTTATCAGGACAGTTATTAGTGATATACAGGTTTGAATAATTCGGACTGCACAAACACTGATTTGCTGTTATTTCTCTGGTTTCTCATTTGTTTACCTGCTAGCGCCATTGCTCTGTACCCTGGTTTCTCCTCGTGAGCTGAGCGGCGAGCCAAATAACAAACTGGTAACAATGATAAATCAGCTGAATGCAAATCCGGTTAAGGGCAGTCTTAAGCAATAAGGCGCTAAGGAGACCGTAAATGGCTGATACTAAGGCAAAAATCACCCTGAATGGTGATGATGCTATCGAACTGGATGTGCTAAAAGGCACGCTCGGTCAGGATGTTATTGATATCCGTAGTCTTGGTTCAAAAGGTATGTTTACCTTTGACCCTGGTTTTACCTCCACCGCATCTTGCGAATCCAAAATCACCTATATCGACGGTGACGAAGGTATCCTGCTGCACCGCGGTTTCCCCATCGATCAGTTAGCCACTGAATCCAACTATCTGGAAGTGTGCTACATCCTGTTGAACGGCGAAAAGCCGACTCAGGAACAGTACGATGAGTTCAAAACCACCGTTACCCGCCACACCATGATTCATGAGCAGATCACCCGTCTGTTCCATGCGTTCCGTCGTGATTCCCATCCGATGGCGGTCATGTGTGGGATCACCGGTGCGCTGGCTGCGTTCTACCATGACTCGCTGGATGTAAATAATCAGCGTCATCGCGATATCGCTGCATTCCGTCTGCTGTCCAAAATGCCAACCATGGCTGCGATGTGTTACAAATACTCCATCGGACAGCCGTTTGTTTATCCACGCAACGACCTCTCCTACGCCGGTAACTTCCTGCGCATGATGTTCGCCACGCCGTGTGAAGAGTATGAAGTGAACCCAGTTCTGGAACGCGCCATGGATCGTATTCTGATCCTGCACGCTGACCACGAGCAGAACGCCTCCACCTCTACCGTGCGTACCGCTGGCTCCTCTGGCGCCAACCCGTTCGCCTGTATCGCAGCAGGTATTGCCTCCCTGTGGGGACCGGCACACGGCGGCGCGAACGAAGCGGCACTGAAGATGCTGGAAGAGATCAGCTCCGTTGAGCACATTCCTGAGTTCGTGCGTCGCGCGAAAGACAAGAATGACTCCTTCCGTCTGATGGGCTTCGGTCACCGTGTTTACAAAAACTACGATCCGCGTGCAACCGTGATGCGTGAAACCTGCCATGAAGTGCTGAAAGAGCTGGGCACTAAAGATGACCTGCTGCAGGTGGCGATGGAGCTGGAACACATCGCGCTGAACGACCCGTACTTCATCGAGAAGAAACTCTACCCGAACGTCGACTTCTACTCCGGTATCATCCTGAAAGCGATGGGTATTCCGTCTTCCATGTTTACCGTGATCTTCGCGATGGCGCGTACCGTGGGCTGGATTGCGCACTGGAACGAAATGCACACCGAAGGGATGAAAATTGCGCGTCCACGTCAGCTGTACACCGGCTACGAGCAGCGTAATTTCGAAACGGCGATCACCAAACGCTAAACGCATGAGGGCAGCCTGATGCCCTCCCCCTCTCTTACAGGGAGAGGATGCAAAATAAAAAACGGTAACCCAAGGGTTACCGTTTTATTTTTACCTTCGCCACCCGGCTTTTATACCTGGCACCCAGGGCACCAGTAAAAGGGTCGTGAAGAGAGCGTGGTCTTCTCTATCTTCCCGCCGCACCGTTCACACTTTTTCCCTGCGCGATGAAACACCTTAAAACGGAATAACGCCCCGTGATGCTTATTGTCATTCACCACGCCGCGAGTGTTGTACGACAGGCGCGGGATCGCCAACAGCGCGTGCGCCAGCACGTCGAGCTGTAGGTCAGTTAGCTGTGACGCCTTGTGCTGGGGTGCCAGCCCTACCTCCCACAGGATCTCGACCCGCAGATAATTCCCTAACCCCGCCAGAAACGCCTGATCCAGCAATAGCCCGGAGAACTGGCGATTGCGGAATTTTGCTGATAGTAACCGCGCTTTGACATCTTCTGCCGTTAGGCTTAAATCCAGCACATCCGGCCCCACCCGCTGCAGGAAGGAATGGGTGGCAAGCTGCTCCGGCATCAGCATCTCGATATCCGAAGCGCTGTAAAGCAGGATGGTTTTCTCGGCGGTCTGTAACTTAACGCGCAGCACCCGCGTGGTCTGCGGCTCCTGGCCGGTTTCCACCACCCGCCAGACGCCGTAAAGCTGGTTATGGCTGTAGAGCGTCAGCTGGTTAGAGAAGTGGGTAAGAAGCGTTTTGCCCCGCGTCTCCACATGCGTAACCCTTTCCCCGATAAGCCGGGATTCAAAGGGTTTTAGCTGAGGAAAAGCAAACCACACGTCGGTGAGCGGTTTGCCTTTTATCGCCGCCTCAAGGCTGTCCGCCGCGCGGCGGATCTCCGGTCCTTCTGGCATCGTAATGTCCTGTGTTAGTGCGTTGCGCCGCCAACCACCTTGATGTCGTGCGCTTGTCGCAACGCCACCGTAATGGCAATCTCCAGCGCCTGCTTCACGGTTTGCGCGGCCATGCTCGGGGCGCCAGGATGCGCCGCGGCCTGCTCGGGCAGGTAAGGAATATGGATAAATCCGCCTTTTACTTCCGGCCAGTCCGCCAGCTTGTGCAGCACGCCATACATCACATGGTTGCAGACGAATGTGCCAGCCGTTTGCGAAACCGAAGCAGGAATACCGGCCTCGCGGAGCGCCGCCACCATCGCTTTGATCGGCAGGGTGCTAAACCAGGCCGCCGGACCATCCGGTACGATAGCAACGTCCACCGGCTGCTGCCCACGGTTATCCGGGATACGGGCATCATCGACGTTGATCGCCACCCGTTCCACCGTCACATCCACGCGCCCACCGGCCTGGCCTATCGCCAGCACTACTGACGGCTGCAGGGCATCAATGGCCGCATTCAGAACTTCTAACGACTCGCCGAACACGCAGGGCAACTGCCGCGCCACTACGCGGCAGTCGTCAATAATGGTCCCATCCAGCAGCTTTACCACTTCCCATGACGGGTTAACGGTTTCGCCGCCAAAGGGTTCAAATCCCGTGATTAATACGGTTTGCATCATTTCTCCTTACAGGAACATCAGGAAGTAGAGCAGGAAAACATTGGCAATCAGCAGCAGCACCCCGGTAGGCACCTGCGCTTTGATAACCGCATTTTTATCCGGCAACTCCAGCAGGGCGGCGGGCACAATGTTGAAGTTGGCTGCCATTGGCGTCATCAGCGTACCGCAGTAGCCGGAGAACATGCCAATCGCCGCCATCACCGCCGGGTTGCCGCCGTGCTGCAACACCAGAATCGGAATGCCGATCCCGGCCGTGACAATCGGGAAAGCGGCAAAGGCGTTACCCATCACCATGGTCAGGAGCGCCATACCGATGGCATAGACCGCCACCGCGATAAACCGGCTATCGACCGCCAGATACGTCTGGGTAAGATACGAAATCCCCTCCCCGACCCCGGCGGCGGTAAACAGCAGGCCAAGGGTGGCGAGGATCTGCGGCAGAATAAAGGCCCAACCGATGGAGTCGAGCAGACGGCGAGCCTCCTGCAGCGGCTGATGCACGTTTTCGTGGGTCATTTTGATCGCCATCGCCAGACCTATCAGCGAACCGACCGTCATCGAGAAGAGCGTCACCAGCGTTGCGTGGTTGCCCGGCCCGAACAGGGTTTCCTGGAGGCCCGGAATGTGGTTAAACATCAGCACGCCCACCACCGTCACTACCGGAATGGCCAGCGCCGGTAAGAACAGGCGATTACCCAGACGCTTCGCGCTGCTCTCACGCTCTTCCGCCGTGCGCTGGTGATAGCTGCCCAGACGCACGCCACCAAAACCGGCAATCAGCGCCAGCACGACAACCGCCACCCCTACCGCGATATGAACGGTTCGCTTGTCACCCACCAGATCGTAAGTCCAGGTGCCGAGCAGGAACAGCAGACCGTAAATGCCCCAGAACAGGCCGGTTGTGATGCGTCGCGGGTTGGCTTTATCGCGAAACGACATCAGCGCCACGATCAGCAGGATCAGCCCTGCCAGCCAGTAGAGATAACTTTGCTGGAAATTCATTTCACTTCTCCCTGCACTTTGGCCAGCTCACGCTCCAGATGCTTATCCAGGCGGTACAGGCGGGTCGCGTGGATCGCAAAGGCGCAGAGCGCGGTCGGGATCCCCCACAGGGCAATATGCAGCGGTTCCGTCTGGATCCCGCCGGATTCGAGCATAAAGTTATGCATAAAGATGATGGCGCCAAAGGCGACAAAGATATCTTCGCCAAAGAACAGCCCGACGTTATCGGTGGCCGCCGACATCGCCCGCAGGCGATAACGCACCGCGCCCGGCAGTTCGCCATACTTCTTCTCTGCTGCCCCTTCCGCCATCGGTGCCAGCAAAGGGCGCACCATCTGCGGGTGACCGCCGAGACTGGTCAGCCCCATCGCCGCCGAGGCTTCGCGGACAAACAGATAGACGATCAGCAGACGACCGGCGGTGGCGCTGTGGATCTTCGCGATCCACGCCTGCGCCCGCTCTTTCAGGCCGTGACGCTCCAGCAGGCCGATAACCGCCAGCGGGATCAGCAGGATAAAGGGCAGGTTGCGGGTATTCAGGAACCCTTCACCCAGTTTTTCCAGAATGGTGGCAATCGGCATATGCGCCGCAAGGCCGGTGACGATCCCGGCGACAATGACCACCAGCACCGGGTTAAAGCGTAAAAGAAACCCGACCACAATCACCGCGATACCGATGAGTGGCCAGAGGGATAGCGTCTCTGCCATGTTCTCTTTCCTGTTGTTGTGTTTGCAAATGTGCGTTATGCACTGATTTTTATATTATTTGCTTCAAATTCTGTACGCAGGCGACGGGCAAAGGCCAGCGCGTGTTCCCCGTCACCGTGGATGCACACCGTCTGCGCGTGCACGGTTGCCCATTCACCGGTAATACTTTTCACCCGTCCGTGCTGGAGCATCTCCAGGGTTTGCGCCAGGGCCTGATCTTCATCAGCGATCAGCGCTCCGGCCTGGGTGCGCGGCACCAGGCTGCCGTCAGCCTGATAACCCCGATCGGCAAAAACCTCCTCGCGTGTAATCAGGCCAAAGCGCGTCCCCGCCCGGATCAGCTCGCTGCCCGCCAGCCCCACCAGAATTAAATCCGGGTCGATGGTAACGGTAGCACGGGCAATGGCATCGGCCAGCTCACGATCTTTTGCCGCCTGGTTATAGAGCATGCCGTGCGGTTTCACATGACGCAGCTGCCCCCCTTCGGCGCGAACAATCGCCGCCAGGGCGCCAATCTGGTACAGCATTTGCGCGTAGACCGTATCCGGCGGCAGGGTCATGGCCGTGCGGCCAAAGTTTTCCCGGTCCGGGAAGCTGGGGTGCGCCCCAATGGCCACGCCGTTTGTCAGCGCCTCACGCACGCAGGCCAGCATGGTCCGGGCATCACCAGCGTGAAAGCCGCAGGCAATGTTCGCAGACGATACCAGCTTTAACAGCGCAGCATCGCTGCCGCAGCCTTCGCCTAAATCAGCATTTAAATCAATCGCGATCATGTAACCTCCATGCCATTTGTTCGATGTATTGCTTCTGGATCCGCCGCGCGTCGAGCGCCTCTTCCAGCGTACAGGGGACAAAGTGGATCGGCTGCCCGAGTGGGGCCTGTGCCAGGTGGTACATATCGGCCTCGATGATGCAGGCGATCCGTGGATACCCCCCGGTGGTCTGCGCATCGTTCATCAGCACGATCGGCTGCCCGTTGTGCGGCACCTGAATGACGCCCGGCAGCAGACCGTGCGACAGCATTTCACGCTCGGTATTGCGCACCAGCTTCTGCCCCTGCAGGCGATACCCCATACGGTTACTTTGCGGGCTGAGCTGCCACGGCAGGCGCCAGAGTGCATCCTGCGAGGCCTTATCAAACTCGTGATACTCCGGCCCCGGCAAGATGCGCACGCGGTTATCCCACAGCAGTTGTTTTACCCCCTGGGCTTCGATGAACGCCCGCGCGCCAGGCCGAACGGCCAGGCGATCGCCATCTTTCAGCAGGCGTCCCTCGTGACCACCCAGCCCCACTTTCAGGTCGGTGCTGAGAGAGTTCATGACCGATGGCACGTCGATACCGCCCGCAATCGCCAGATAGCTGCGCATGCCACGGCGGGGACGATTCAGGGTGAGCTGTTGCCCGGCTTTCACCGGCAGACGCCAGCCGGTCCAGACCGCTGCGCCGTCAAGGTGGGCGTCGCAGCCCGCCCCGGTCAGGGCGAACCAGCCGTCTTGCTCAAATTCGAAAGTACACTGCCCGAGGGTGATCTCCAGCGCAGCATCGTCCGGGTCATTCCCCACCAGCAGATTGCCGATCTGTAATGCCGGTTTATCCAGCGCGCCACAGTAGCTGATCCCTGACTGACGAAAACCGATACGTCCGCCATCCTGCACCGAGGTATATAACCCTGCGCGAATAATTTTTAGCATACCCCCTCCTTCTGCGGGATAAACCGCACGGTATCGCCCGGTCGCAACAGCACCGGCTCGTCACGATGGGGATCAAACAGCGGCAGCGGAGTGTGTCCAATCAGCTGCCAGCCGCCAGGGGTGGCTAACGGATAAATGCCGGTTTGCGCCCCGCCAATCCCCACCGAGCCAGCCGGAACCAGCAGCCGGGGCTCATCCCGGCGCGGCGTCGCCAGCTGCTCGGGCAACCCGCCCAAATAAGGAAAGCCCGGCTGAAAACCTAAAAACCAGACCACATAATCAACGGAGGCGTGAAGCTCCACGACCTGTTTCTCGGTCAGCCCGGCGTGCCGGGCCACCTCGCCCAGATCGGGGCCTGCTGCGGTGCCATAGACGACGGGAATGTCGATATTGCGGGACTCAGGTTCCAGCGCCTCGCTCTCCTCCCACCAGCGCTGCAGACGCTCAATCGCATCCAGCGCCAGCGAGTGAGGATTGCGCAACACCACGGTGATGTTATTCATCCCCGGAATGGCTTCCACCACTTCGGGGATCTCCCCCAGCCGCTGGGTCAGGCGCCAGATCCGTTTTTGCGTCGCCAGCGTGACCGGCGGCTCCAGTTCCAGCACTACGGCGGTTTCGCCTAACAGATAACAACGTGCTCGCTGCACTTATACACCTCTCATCAGGCTGGATTAGGGATATCCACAAAGGTGACATCCAGGTCAGTCGTTTCCGTCAACCATTCGCTGAGGGCACGGATGCCGCCGCGTTCCGTGGCATGGTGTCCCGCGGCATAAAAATGCAGCCCCTGCTCCCGGGCAGAGTGAATGGTTTGCTCCGACACTTCGCCGGTAATAAAGGCATCGACGCCAAAGCGCGCCGCGCTGTCAATAAAGCTCTGCCCGCCGCCAGTACACCAGGCGACGCGCTGTACGTTGTCCGGCCCGGTGTCGCCGCTCCACAGCGGACGACGCCCCAGACGGGCTTCAATCCAGGAGGCCAGTTCCAGGCCCGGTACCGGCATGGATAGCTCGCCCCAGGGCACCAGCGGCTCGATTTCGCCCATGACGGTAATGCCGAGCAGCGCCGCCAGCTGGGCGTTGTTCCCCAGCTGCGGGTGAGCGTCCAGCGGCAGATGCCAGCCGTAGAGGTTGATGTCGTTTTCCAACAGCGTTTTCAGGCGATTGCGCTTCATACCGCGGATCACCGGGGATTCGCCTTTCCAGAAATAGCCGTGGTGGACAATTACCGCATCGGCTTTCTGGCGCACTGCTTCATCGATCAGCGCCTGACTTGCGGTCACCCCGGTTACAATCTTCTGCACCTGCTCACGCCCTTCTACCTGCAGGCCGTTCGGCGCATAGTCACTAAAGCTGCTGCTGTTCAGCTTGTCGTTAATCAGTTTTTCCAGTTCACTGTTTTTCATTGTTGCTCCCTTACGCTTTTCGGGCGGCTTCATACGCTGCCAGCGTGGCTACGCGCGCCTGTTTATGATCGACAACCGGGCGCGGATAATCGAGGGTGATCCCCTGCTTGTCTGCCCAGGTCCAGGGGTCATGGATGGCCTTGTCCGGCACGGCGGCCAGCTCCGGCAGCCAGCGGCGGATAAACACGCCGTCGGAATCGAACTTCTGCCCCTGGGTTGTCGGGTTAAAAATACGAAAATAAGGGGCCGCGTCGGTGCCGGTTGACGCCGCCCACTGCCAGCCGCCGTTGTTGGCGGCCAGGTCGCCATCAATCAACTGCGAAATAAAGTAACGTTCCCCGGCTCGCCAGTCGATCAGCAGATCTTTCACCAGAAAACTGGCGGTAATCATACGTAGGCGGTTATGCATCCAGCCTGTTTCATTCATCTGGCGCATGGCGGCATCGACGATCGGGTAGCCGGTCTGTCCATATTGCCAGGCCCGCAACTGAGTCTCGTCTGCCTGCCACTGAACGTTATCAGTCCAACGAATGAAGGGTCGATATTTACACAAATCAGGGTGATACGTCATCAGGTGGCGATAAAACTCTCGCCAGATCAGTTCATTTAGCCATACCGAACCCGGGCCGCCTTCCAGGGCCTGGGGTTGCTCGGCGAGCAATCTGTGCAGGCACTGGCGGGGGGAAAGCACCCCCAGTGCCAGACAGGCGGAGAGACGGCTGGTGCCTTCGATAGCCGGGAAATCACGCTGTGTCTCGTAGTCGCCCGCGCTCTGCTGGCAGAACTGGCGCAGCCGGGCAATCGCCTCTTTCTCGCTCGCCGGAAACAGGTCTGCATCGAACGCCTGCTGCGGGTAGTCGAACTCCAGCGTCTCCAGCGTAACTTTTTCGCCCTCGCGCCCGGCAGGTGCCGCCGCACACTCAGGTAGCCCCTCTTTCAGTCGCCGCAGCCAGGCGTTTTTGAAGGGCGTAAACACTTTGTACATCTCGTGATTACCGGTCATGACGCTGCCGGGAGGCAGGATAACGCTGTCATCAAATCCCTGACACGTCACGTCCTCCAGCGCGCGCTCCAGCTGGCGATCGCGCTGTTGCTCGTTCAGTTCGTACTGATAGTTATAAAAAAGTTGGGTGACGTCATGCTCGGCGCAAATCTGCGCCACTTTCTCTGCTTGTGCCGCAAAATCATCGACCTGAGCGTACAGCAGCGGAATGCCTTTATCGGCCAGCTGCTGCTGTAAGCCGTTGAGATGGGCGTGAAGAAACGCGGCCTGGCGCTGTGCCATCGCGTGCTGCTGCCACTGTTGCGGCGTAGCGATGAAAAGCGCCAGTACGCGGGCATTTTTGTTGCGACAGGCGGCGGCAAGCGCCAGGTTGTCGTGGATGCGCAGATCGGCGCGAAACCAGACCAGATGGGTGGCCATAACACTCCAGTGATTATCGTCTGTAACATCTACAAGTCACCGAGGATACTTCGCTTTAACAAGTGTAGCCATATTGGAATAAAAAAGGCCGCCCTGATGGCGGCCTTAACGCTATTTGTCCTGCATGTACGCGGTAAGGGCAACGGATACGACAGACTCGTCACTTCTTACCACGAATACGCTGGTAACAATGAACGCAATACAAAGATAGCGTTTCATTATGCGGTCCCTGCATATAAACCGCTCCACCGTTCACCACCGGTGATAATCCGGCAGACACAAGCTCTGGAAGATCCTGATTTACGGTTGTGAATGCACCTTTCCCGGGACCGATGCCCATGTGCGAGATGGCAGAAAGGGACGACACATCATAGTAACATCCTGGCTCATAGGCAGACCGCCACAGGCCTTTCCGAATTCATTTAGATTGATTACATTTCCCCTGAGAGCGGTTAAGGATAAGATAGTCTTCTCTGGAAGAGCCTGATAGCTCCACCCAACGGACCGCGAATCCCGAGGGATAAAAAAAACCGCCACATTGCTGTGGCGGTTTTTTGTTGGTGCAAGTGCTGTGTGTAGTCTTTCTGAATGCTTAATAAAAATCACAAATGGCTTTTTCGGCCTGATCCATCCACACCGGTTTATCGCTGGTTTTAGCCCAGACGCGATGCAGATAGCTATAAAAACGAGAACGCTCTTTCCAGAAAAGCATCACTGGTAACGCCAGAACACCCGCTAAAACAGCGAAAGTGCGGCGAATAAAAACGATATGTGCCGGATACGCTTTGTAAGATTCCATCATTTTCTCCCCTTTTTCTGGCCGGAAACCCTCTCCGGAAAATTGAAATTGCTTAACTGAGGAAAATAATAACGCTTTGGTTGTAATTTTACTACTCATCCGACCACTTTTTTGGTGAATAAGAAGGTACTTTACAATTCATACCGTAATTAAGTTACATAAAAGTTAAATTTATACTAACCATTAGTTAAATTAGGGTCTTATCCCTCTTTATACTTTTTTTACACCTCCCCCTCCGATTTTTGCGAAATCTTTGCGCCCGAAATTTTAGCCTTTGCACCAAGACTAATGTCACCCGGAGGTGAATTGTGAGTGCAGGTGTAATCGCGGGCATCGTGCTGGTGTTCCTGTTACTGGGGTATCTGATTTATGCCCTGTTGAACGCGGAGGCATTCTGATGGCCGCACAAGGATTTCTGCTTATTGCCGGCTTTCTGCTGGTGCTCCTGGTGCTCGCCCGCCCGCTGGGGATGTGGCTGGCGCGGATGATCAACGGCCTGCCGTTGCCGGGGGTGCAAGCCCTTGACGCCGGGTTACTGCGAATGCTCGGGATCCGCACCGGCGAGATGGACTGGCGTCACTATCTGCTGGCGATCCTGTTGCTGAATGGGGTGGGTCTGGCGGTGCTGTTCGCCATGCTGATGCTACAGGGTTATCTGCCGCTTAATCCTCAGCAGCTTCCGGGCCTCTCCTGGTATCTGGCGCTGAACACTGCGGTCAGCTTTGTCAGTAATACCAACTGGCAGTCCTATGCCGGAGAGACCACCCTGAGCTATTTCAGCCAGATGGCGGGCCTGACGGTACAAAATTTCCTTTCGGCCGCCAGCGGCATTGCGGTAATTTTTGCCCTCATCCGCGCCTTTGCTCGCCAGAATGTCACCACACTCGGCAACGCCTGGGTCGACCTGACCCGCATCACCCTGTGGGTGTTGCTGCCGCTGTCGCTGGTCATCGCCTTGCTGTTTATCCAGCAGGGGGGGTTGCAAAACCTGCTGCCTTATCAGCCCTTCACCTCGCTGGAGGGGGCAAAGCAGCTGCTGCCGATGGGGCCGGTGGCCTCGCAGGAGGCGATAAAAATACTTGGCACCAACGGGGGCGGCTTCTTCAATGCGAACTCTGCACATCCGTTTGAGAACCCCACGGCACTGACGAACGTCGTGCAGATGCTGGCGATCTTCCTGATCCCCGCCGCGCTGTGCTTTGCCTTTGGCGAGGCGGTCAGCGAGCGTCGCCAGGGGCACGCGATCCTCTGGACCATGTCCATCATCTTTGCGATCTGCGCAGCGCTGGTGATGTGGGCGGAATGGCAAGGCAACAGCCACTTCATGCTGCTGGGGGCAGACAGCAACAGCAATATGGAGGGCAAAGAGAGCCGCTTTGGCATTCTTGCCAGCAGCCTGTACGCCGTGGTCACGACTGCGGCCTCCTGCGGGGCGGTTAACGCCATGCACGACTCTTTCACCGCGCTGGGCGGGATGATCCCGCTGTGGCTGATGCAGATTGGTGAAGTGGTGTTTGGCGGCGTCGGATCGGGTCTGTACGGCATGCTGCTGTTTGTGCTGCTGGCGGTGTTTATCGCCGGGTTGATGATTGGCCGCACCCCGGAATATTTGGGCAAGAAAATCGACGTGCGGGAGATGAAGCTGACCGCGCTGGCGATCCTCGTCACCCCGACGCTGGTGCTGCTTGGCACCGCACTGGCGCTGATGACTGACGCCGGACGCAGCGGCATCTTCAACCCCGGCATCCACGGGTTCAGCGAGGTGCTGTACGCGGTGTCGTCGGCGTCCAACAACAACGGCAGCGCTTTCGCGGGCCTGAGCGCCAACTCGCCATTCTGGAACTGCCTGCTGGCGTTCTGCATGTTAGTGGGTCGCTTTGGGGTGATTATACCGGTTATGGCTATCGCCGGATCGCTGGTGAATAAGACTCGCCAGCCCGCCTCTGGCGGCACGCTCCCGACCCACGGCGCGCTTTTTGTTGGCCTGCTGATCGGCACCATCCTGCTGGTGGGCGCCCTCACCTTTATTCCCGCCCTCGCCTTAGGCCCGGTCGCGGAACATCTCTCTTTACGCTGATTTTGCGGAGTATTGGTCATGAGTCGTAAGCAACTGGCCCTGCTCGAACCCTCGCTGGTTCGTCAGGCGCTGATGGATGCGGTTAAAAAAGTCGACCCGCGCGTGCAGTGGCGCAATCCGGTAATGTTTATTGTCTGGCTGGGCAGCCTGCTGACCACCCTGTTGGCCCTGGCCATGGCGGGCGGATTACTGGCAGGCAGCGCCACCTTTACCGCAGCGATCAGCCTGTGGCTGTGGTTCACCGTGCTGTTTGCCAACGTCGCCGAAGCCCTGGCAGAAGGACGCAGCAAAGCGCAGGCCAACAGCCTCAAAGGGGTACAGAAAACGGCTTTCGCCCGTAAGCTGCGCGAAGCCCGGTACGGTGCCGCAACGGACAAGGTTCCGGCGGATACGCTGCGCAAAGGCGACATCGTGCTGGTAGAGGCCGGAGACATTATCCCCTGCGACGGGGAGGTGATCGAAGGGGGTGCCTCGGTGGATGAGAGCGCCATCACCGGCGAATCCGCGCCGGTGATCCGTGAGTCCGGCGGCGACTTTGCCTCGGTCACCGGCGGGACGCGCATTCTTTCAGACTGGCTGGTGATCCAGTGCAGTGTTAACCCCGGTGAGACCTTCCTCGACAGGATGATCGCCATGGTGGAAGGCGCGCAGCGGCGCAAAACCCCGAACGAAATTGCCCTGACCATTCTGCTGGTGGCGCTGACCATTGTCTTCCTGCTGGCGACTGCCACCCTGTGGCCCTTCTCGTCATATGGCGGCACGGCGGTAAGCGTCACCGTGCTGGTTGCCCTGCTGGTCTGTCTGATCCCAACCACCATCGGCGGCCTGCTGTCGGCCATCGGCGTGGCGGGCATGAGTCGGATGCTGGCGGCCAACGTCATTGCCACCAGCGGCCGGGCAGTAGAAGCAGCCGGTGATGTCGACGTGCTGCTGCTGGATAAAACCGGCACCATCACCCTGGGTAATCGTCAGGCATCCGAGTTTCTGCCTGCCCCAGGCGTGGATGAGAAAACGCTGGCCGATGCTGCCCAACTGGCCTCACTGGCGGATGAAACCCCGGAAGGCCGCAGCATCGTGATCCTCGCCAAACAGCGCTTTAATCTGCGCCAGCGCGACGTACAGAGCCTGCATGCCACCTTTGTGCCCTTTACGGCACAAACACGGATGAGCGGAATTAACTTCCAGGATCGGTTGATTCGCAAAGGCTCGGTGGATGCTATTCGCCGTCACATTACCGCCAACAACGGTCACTTCCCGCCGCAGGTCGATACCCTGGTGGAGAACGTCGCCCGTCAGGGAGCCACGCCGCTGGTGGTTGCGGAAGGCTCGACTGTGCTGGGGGTGATCGCCCTGAAGGACATCGTTAAAGGCGGCATCAAGGAGCGTTTTGCCCAGCTGCGTAAAATGGGCATTAAAACGGTGATGATCACCGGCGATAACCGTCTGACCGCCGCGGCCATTGCCGCCGAAGCAGGCGTGGATGATTTTCTCTCCGAGGCCACGCCAGAGGCCAAACTGGCGTTGATCCGGCAGTATCAGGCCGAAGGACGGCTGGTGGCGATGACCGGGGATGGCACCAACGACGCCCCGGCGCTCGCCCAGGCAGATGTGGCGGTGGCGATGAACTCCGGTACCCAGGCGGCAAAAGAGGCGGGCAACATGGTCGACCTTGACTCCAACCCGACCAAGCTGATTGAGGTGGTGCATATCGGCAAACAGATGCTGATGACCCGCGGCTCCCTGACCACTTTCAGTATCGCCAACGACGTGGCGAAATATTTCGCCATCATCCCGGCGGCATTTGCGGCGACCTATCCGCAGCTAAACGCCCTGAACGTGATGCATCTGCACTCCCCCGCCTCGGCAATCCTGAGCGCGGTGATCTTTAACGCGCTGATCATTGTCTTTCTGATCCCGCTGGCGCTGAAGGGGGTGAGCTACAAGCCGCTCACCGCCGCCGCCATGCTGCGCCGCAATCTGTGGATTTACGGTCTGGGTGGGCTGGTGGTGCCTTTTATCGGCATTAAAGCCATTGACCTGGTGCTTACGCTGTTCGGGCTGGTTTAAGAGGAAAATCAAATGGCTATGTTACGTCCCGCTATACTGTTGTTTATTCTGCTGGCCCTGGTCACCGGCGGCGTTTACCCGCTGGTCACCACCGCCCTGGGTCAGTGGTGGTTTGCCGACCAGGCCAACGGATCCCTTATCCGTCAGGAGGGGGAGATCCGCGGCTCACGTCTGATTGGACAAGACTTTACCGCGCCGGGATACTTTCACGGTCGTCCTTCTGCCACGGCAGAAAGCCCGTATAATCCGCTGGCCTCAGGCGGCAGTAACCTGGCAGGCAGCAATCCTGAACTGGATAATGCCGTTCGCGCCCGCATAGCGGCATTACGCGTCGCCAACCCGCAGGCCAGCCAGGCGGTGCCGGTGGAGCTGGTGACCGCCTCCGGTAGCGGGCTGGACTACAGTCTGACGCCGCAGGCCGTCGCCTGGCAGATCCCCCGCGTGGCACAGGCGCGTCAGCTCACGCCTGCGCAGCTCAGCCAGCTGGTGGCCGAACATACGCAAAAACCGCTGTTCAGCGCGATGGGCGGCACGGTGGTCAACATTGTTGAATTGAATCTGGCGCTGGACGCACTAAGGAAAAACTAAATGATCGACGAGCCTCAGCGCCCGGACCCGGACAAACTGCTGGAGCAGGCTGCCACCCCCCATCGCGGCAAGCTGAAAATCTTTTTCGGCGCCTGCGCGGGGGTCGGCAAGACCTTCGCCATGCTCAGTGAAGCGCAGCGTCTGCGCGCCCAGGGGCTTGATATTTTGATCGGCGTGGCGGAAACCCACGGTCGCCAGGAGACCGCCGCCCTGCTGGCCGGGCTGGCGACCCAGCCTTCCCGGCGTATTCATCATCGTGGTCGTCTGGTGACGGAATTCGATCTGGACGCCGCCCTCGCCCGCCGTCCGGCATTGATCCTGATGGACGAACTGGCGCACAGCAACGCCCCCGGCTCGCGTCACCCTAAACGCTGGCAGGACGTTGAAGAGCTGCTGGAAGCGGGCATTGATGTCTTTACCACCGTCAACGTGCAGCATCTGGAAAGCCTGAATGATGTAGTCAGCGGCGTCACTGGCATCCAGGTGCGGGAGACGGTCCCGGATCCCTTCTTCGACGCGGCAGATGAAGTGGTGCTGGTGGATCTGCCCCCGGACGATCTGCGCCAGCGCTTGCACGAAGGTAAGGTTTACATCGCCGGGCAGGCCGAGCGGGCAATCGAGCACTTCTTCCGTAAAGGCAATTTGATCGCCCTGCGCGAGCTGGCCCTGCGCCGTACCGCCGACCGGGTGGACGATCAGATGCGGGCCTGGCGCGACCGTCAGGGCGAGGAGAAGGTGTGGCATACCCGCGACGCCATCCTGCTCTGCATCGGCCACGGCAGCGGTAACGAGAAACTGGTGCGCACCGCCGCGCGTCTGGCTGCGAAGTTCGGCAGCGTCTGGCACGCTGTCTACGTCGAGACGCCGCAGCTGCACCGTCTGCCGGAGAATCAGCGCCGCGCCATTCTCAGCGCCCTGCGTCTGGCGCAGGAGCTGGGGGCCGAAACCGCCACCCTGGCCGAACAGGCGGAAGATAAAGCCATCCTGCGCTACGCCCGGGAGCATAACCTGGGCAAAATTGTCATCGGCAGGCGTTCTCATCGCCGGTGGTTCAACCGGGACACCTTTGCCGACAGGCTGGCGCAGCGCGCGCCCGACCTCGACCTGTTGATCGTCGCCCTTGACGACAAGCCCGCCGCCCTGCCCGCAAAAACGCCGGATAACCGGACGTTCACCGAAAAATGGCGCATCCAGCTGCGCGGTTGTCTGGTGGCGGTATTGCTGTGCGCCCTGATCACCTTTATTGCCAACCAGTGGCTACCCGACTTTGATGCCGCCAACCTGGTGATGATCTACCTGCTTGGGGTGGTGATCGTGGCGCTGTTTTATGGCCGCTGGCCCTCGGTCCTGGCGACGGTAATCAACGTGGTCAGCTTCGATCTCTTTTTCATCGCCCCACGCGGTACCCTGGCGGTATCGGATGTGCAGTACGTGCTGACCTTCGCCGTAATGCTGGCGGTGGGCTTGCTGATCGGTAACCTGACGGCGGGGGTGCGCTATCAGGCGCGGATCGCCCGCTACCGCGAGCAGCGCACCCGCCATCTGTATGAGATGTCGAAGGCGCTGGCGGTGGGCCGCACGCCGCAGGATATCGCCCACACCAGCCAGCAGTTTATTCACTCGACCTTTCACGCCCGCAGCCTGATCCTGAGCCCGGATCGCGAGGGCGCGCTGCGCCCATTGACCCCGGTCTCGGGAATGACGCCCTGGGATGAGGCCATTGCCCGCTGGAGCTTTGACAAGGGCCAGCCCGCCGGGGCAGGCACCGACACCCTGCCTGGGGTGCCCTACCTTATCCTGCCGCTCCAGCATCAGGGGGTGGCGATCGTTGAGCCGTCTAACCTGCGCCAGCTGATGATCCCCGAGCAGCAGCGCCTGCTGGAGACCTTTACCCTGCTGGTCGCCAATGCCCTTGAGCGGCTGGCCCTGACCGCCAGCGAAGAGCAGGCGCGGTTAGCCAGTGAGCGGGAGAGCATTCGCAATTCGCTGCTGGCGGCACTCTCCCATGACCTGCGCACGCCGCTGACGGTGCTGTTCGGCCAGTCGGAAATTTTGACCCTCGACCTGGCGGCAGAAGGCTCCCGCCATGCCCCGCAGGCCAGTGAGATCCGCCAGCACGTGCTGAATACCACCCGGCTGGTGAATAACCTGCTGGACATGGCGCGGATCCAGTCCGGCGGTTTTAACCTGAAAAAAGAGTGGCTGACGCTGGAAGAGGTGATCGGCAGTGCCTTAAAAACGCTGGAGCCGGGGCTGGGTGGGCGACATATCGCGCTCGATATGCCCGATCCCCTGGCGTTAATCTACGTGGATGGTCCTTTGTTCGAGCGGGTGTTGATTAACCTGCTGGAGAACGCTGGCAAATACGCGGGCCGCAGAGCGCAGATCGGCATTCATGCCAGCGTCACCCCGGAACAGCTCCAACTGGAGGTGTGGGATACTGGCCCCGGCATCCCGGCGGGTCAGGAACAGGCTATCTTTGATAAGTTCGCCCGGGGTAATAAGGAGTCGGCCATTCCCGGCGTCGGGCTGGGGCTGGCCATCTGCCAGGCGATTGTTGAGGTACACGGCGGCACCATCACGGCCCATAACCGCCCTGAAGGGGGGGCCAGATTCTGTGTTACACTGCCGCGCGATACGCCACCCGAACTGAATGAATTGCCAGAGGATTTGTGATTAACGTCCTGATTGTTGAAGATGAACTCGCTATCAGCCGTTTTCTGCGCGCCGCGCTGGAAGGTGAAGGGCTGCGCGTACACGATGCCGGGACGTTGCAGCGGGGCCTGATTGAAGCCGCGACCCGCAAACCGGATCTGGTGATCCTCGATCTGGGCCTGCCCGACGGCGACGGCCTCGACTTTATCCGGGAAGTGCGCCAGTGGAGCCAGATGCCCATCATTGTGCTCTCGGCGCGTCTGGAAGAGACCGACAAAATCGCCGCGCTCGATGCCGGTGCCGACGATTATCTCAGCAAGCCGTTTGGCATTGGCGAACTGCAGGCGCGGCTGCGCGTTGCCCTGCGCCGCCACGCAACCACCTCTCCTGTCGACCCGGTGTACACCTTCTCTGATATTCGCGTCGATCTGGCGTCACGACGCATTCAGCGGGGAGAGGCAGAAATCCATCTGACCCCTATCGAGTTCCGCCTGCTGGCGGTCCTGCTCAACAATCATGGCAAAGTGCTCACCCAGCGCCAGCTGTTAAGCCAGGTCTGGGGGCCGAATGCGGTGGAGCATAGTCACTATCTGCGCATCTATATGGGCCACCTTCGGCAGAAGCTCGAAGTGGATCCCGCGCGCCCGCGCCACCTGTTAACCGAAACCGGCATTGGCTATCGGTTTATGCTTTGAGAGAAAGCAAAACGGCAACCCTGAGGTTGCCGTTTTTAGAGGTTCCAGGCCGGGCAATCGCCTTGCCGCCCGGCACACAAACCGCACTTACGCGTTCTTCAATACTTCACTCACAATCTCAACCGCTTCTTTCTCAATCAGCTGACGGTGCTCGTCGCCGAGGAAGCTTTCACAGTAGATTTTGTACGCATCTTCCGTACCGGATGGACGCGCAGCGAACCAGCCGTTCTCGGTCATCACCTTCAGGCCGCCAATCGACGCGCCATTACCTGGTGCTGCCGTCAGACGGGCCGTGATCGGATCACCTGCCAGGGTGCTGGCGCTGACCATTTCTGGTGACAGCTTAGACAGCGCCGCTTTCTGTGCGGAAGTGGCAGACGCCTGCAGGCGGTTGTAGCTCGGGGCACCAAAACGGGCTGCCAGCTCGTTGTAGTGCTCCTGCGGGTTCTTACCGGTAACGGCAGTGATTTCCGCCGCCAGCAGGCACATGATGATGCCATCTTTATCGGTAGACCACGGCGTACCGTTGAAGCGCAGGAAGGACGCCCCCGCGCTCTCTTCGCCGCCAAAGCCGAAGCTGCCATCGAACAGACCATCAACAAACCATTTAAAGCCAACCGGCACTTCCACCAGCTTGCGGCCCAGGTCGTTGACCACACGGTCGATCATGGCGGAGGAGACCAGCGTTTTACCTACTGCAACCTCTTTGCCCCACTGCGGACGGTGCTGGAACAGGTAGTTGATCGCAACCGCCAGATAATGGTTCGGGTTCATCAGCCCTGCCGGGGTGACAATGCCGTGACGGTCATAATCCGGGTCATTTGCGAAGGCAAGGTCAAACTTGTCGCGCAGCGCCAGCAGGCCAGCCATCGCGCACTCGGAGGAGCAGTCCATGCGGATCGCGCCGTCTTTATCCAGGTGCATAAAGCGGAAGGTCTGATCGACATGGTCGTTAACGATGGTCAGATCCAGCTTGTAGTGCTCTGCAATACGTTTCCAGTATTCGATACCGGAACCACCGAGCGGATCAACGCCCAGCTTCAGACCGGCTTTCTGGATCGCCGCCATATCGACGATATCCGCCAGCCCTTCAATGAACGGCTGCACCAGATCCTGCTCTTTCACGTGGCCGGAGGCCATCGCCTCGTCCAGGGAAATGCGCTTCACACCGTTCAGACCGGCAGCCAGCAGGGCGTTGGCACGATCTTCCACCACTTTGGTGACGTTGGTGTCAGCCGGGCCACCATTCGGTGGGTTGTATTTGATGCCGCCATCTTCCGGCGGGTTGTGGGATGGCGTGATCACAATGCCATCGGCCTGTGCGCCGCCTTTCTGGTTGTGCACCAAAATTGCGTTAGAGACCGCAGGGGTCGGCGTATAGCCGTTGTTTTCCTGAATCACGACGTCCACGCCGTTGGCCGCCAACACTTCCAGTACGGAAATAAATGCAGGCTCTGACAGGGCGTGAGTATCTTTACCCACGTAGCACGGACCGGTGATACCGTTTTTGGCGCGCTCTTCGGCGATAGCCTGAGCAATGGCCAGAATATGTGGCTCGTTAAAGCTGTGGCGTACCGCACTGCCGCGGTGCCCGGATGTACCAAACTTCACTGCATGTTCTGCGTTACCCACTTCCGGCTTCAGCACGTAGTACTGCGCGGTAAGTTGGGCGACGTTAATCAAATCGCTCTGTTGTGCAGGTTGACCCGCACGCTCATGATTTGCCATTGCCTGGTCCTTCTGATGCAAGGGTTAGATAGTGCCGCAAACCTTATCAGTCAATTCCGCCGGAAACTGCATGGATTGCATGATGTGTTCGATCATGCTGCGCTTGCGTCCGGTATTGGTATTGGTGATCACCCAGTACGGCGTACCGGGCAGGTGCTTGGGCTTAGTTTGATTGCCATTCTGTAACAGCGTTTGCTCATCCGCCGCGAAATAGACGCGGGTACGACCGTGAAGTGACTCTGTCGCGTCGGCAAATGCGTTGTTATCCAGTGAATAGAGTGTAGTCAGCACCAGCATAAAGCGGTTAACTGCTTTCTTCTGCTCAGCGTATTCGTCAGAAAGCAGCAATTCGCGCATCGCACGCACTTTGTCTTTAACCGGTGACAGCGGCTTCTCCTGCACGACAGCCGCGGGCTGGCGCGTTTCTTTGATGGCCGGAGCGGCAGACTGCGAGGCGGCGGCGATTTTCAGCATGCGCCGTAAAATGTCGGACGCGCTCTCACCGATATGCCGCGTCTGGCTGGCGATATACTGATAAAGCTCGTCATCAACTTCGATTGTTTTCATCTTAATCCAGTGCGATATCTTATCTGAATACAATTCGTTGGGAGTATAAGGTCAAAACCCAACAGCGGATAGCGTCAAGCCAGAATGGCGGCAAAAGTCAGAATTAACTGTTTCCTTGCAGCCGGGCGGCAGAATGGTCAACATGATACCCTAACCTGACATACGTAAAAAAAGAACTTTGCCATGAAATTGAATACCCGAGCGCAATCTGCACAATCGCCGCACAATAATTCTCCCATCGTCCTGGTGCATGGCCTGTTTGGCAGCCTTGATAACCTTGGCGTGCTGGCGCGGGATCTGGTGACCGACCACGCGCTGCTCCAGGTGGATATGCGCAACCACGGTCTGTCGCCGCGCTCGGCGCAGATGACCTATGCCGATATGGCCCAGGATCTGCTGGATACGCTGGATGAACACCATATCGAAAAGGCGATCCTGATTGGCCACTCGATGGGCGGCAAAGCGGTGATGGCGCTGACGGCGTTAGCGCCGGAGCGGATTGCCGGGCTGGTGGTGATCGACGTCGCGCCTGTGGATTACGACGTGCGTCGCCACGATGAGATCTTCGCCGCCATCAATGCCGTGACCGACGCAGGCGTCAGTACCCGCCAGCAGGCCGCAGCGCTGATGCGTGAACATCTGGACGAAGAGGGTGTGGTGCAGTTCCTGCTGAAATCCTTTGTTGACGGCGAGTGGCGCTTCAACGTGCCGGCGCTGTGGGACCAATATGACCAGATCGTTGGCTGGCAGTCGGTGCCCGCCTGGCCGCACCCTACTCTGTTTATTACCGGCGGCAGTTCACCCTATGTGACCGAGGCGTACCGTGACGCGCTGCTGGCGCAATTTCCTCAGGCCCGTGCGCATGTGATTGCCGGGGCCGGACACTGGGTTCATGCCGAAAAACCGGACGCCGTGCTGCGCGCTATCCGCCGTTACCTCGCTGACATCGAAAATTGATTAAAAAGAGAGCGACTGGTCGCCTGCAGGCCTCCAGTCGTTGGCGTGCCGTTTTCGGTGATGTATGATGGCGCGCTTATCGCCCGGGCATTAGCAGGGTGTCTTGTTTCCCCCGAAGTCTCAAAATCATGGCCAAAGAACACACGGACCGCACGACATTAGATCTGTTCGCGAATGAGCGTCGCCCGGGACGACCGAAAACCAATCCGCTTTCGCGTGATGAACAGCTGCGCATCAATAAGCGCAATCAGCTTAAACGCGATAAAAGTCGTGGGCTCAAACGCGTCGAGCTGAAACTGAATGCTGAAGCCGTCGATGCGCTGAATGAGCTGGCGAACGCCCGTGAGATCAGCCGCAGTGAGCTTATCGAAGAGATGCTGATTTCTCAGCTCGAGAAATGGCACGGCAAAGCGTAAGTCAGAAAACTCCCCTTCTTGTTGTTTTCATGTAGCACAGAGTGCAGTCCTGCGTGATAGCAGTTTCCGCAGGCTTCTCTGTTCTGCTATGATTGCCCTTATCCGTGGCTAAATTGCGCCACCATACCATTAAGTATCAAGAGGTTATTTTACTCATGGCAATCATCGGCATTTTTTTCGGCAGCGACACGGGTAACACCGAAAATATCGCAAAAAACATTCAAAAACAGTTAGGTAAAGACGTTGCCGATGTGCATGACATTGCGAAAAGCAGCAAAGAAGATATCGAAGGTTACGATATTCTGCTGCTGGGCATCCCGACCTGGTATTACGGTGAAGCGCAGTGTGACTGGGACGATTTCTTCCCGTCTCTGGAAGAGATCGACTTCAACGGCAAACTGGTCGCCCTCTTCGGTTGTGGCGATCAGGAAGACTACGCAGAGTACTTCTGCGATGCCCTCGGCACGATCCGCGACATCATTGAGCCACGCGGCGCAGTGATTGTTGGTCACTGGCCAACTGCCGGTTACCACTTCGAAGCCTCTAAAGGCCTTGCCGATGACAATAACTTTGTTGGTCTCGCCATCGATGAAGATCGCCAGCCGGAGCTGACCGCTGAGCGCGTGGACAAATGGGTTAAACAAATTCGCGAAGAGCTGCATCTCGACGCCATTCTGAATGCCTGATGATATCGCGGCGCAACGTTACAGTTGCGCCGCATCAATAGGCAAAACCAATCAAAATAATTACTACAAATTTTTAACTTTTGCTGCCATACCTGTACAATGATCCAGGAGTAAACGCGGAACCTTGTAACAACTTTGTTGGCGGTACCACGTTTTTATAAGCATACTTTACTTGAGACTTGCAGTTTTCATTAGGTCATGGCAGTTCTATAATGAGACGCATTATCCCAGGTGCATTTTCTGTCACTTCTTCTTTAGAAGTGAATCGTTTAGCAACAGGACAGATTCCGCATGACTGACAACAACACCGCATTAAAGAAGGCCGGACTGAAAGTCACGCTTCCACGGTTAAAAATCCTGGAAGTGCTTCAGGGTCCGGATAACCATCATGTCAGTGCGGAAGACTTATACAAGCGTCTGATCGACATGGGCGAAGAGATTGGTCTGGCTACCGTTTACCGTGTACTGAACCAGTTCGACGATGCAGGCATCGTTACGCGTCATAATTTCGAAGGCGGTAAATCCGTGTTTGAACTGACGCAGCAGCATCACCACGATCACCTGATTTGCCTCGACTGCGGCAAAGTGATCGAATTCAGCGATGATTCCATCGAATTACGCCAGCGCGAAATTGCCGCACGTCATGGCATTCGTCTGACCAACCACAGTCTGTACCTGTATGGCCACTGTGCCGAAGGCGACTGCCGCGAAGATGACCACGCGCACGACACCAAGTAATCTTTGCATCAACTCTGAGCCAACCTGACGGTTGGCTTTTTTTTTGCCTGTCATCATGCAAAAAGCCCGGTGGCGCTGCGCTTACCGGACCTTAGGGGATTTCCCTCTTCAGGCTGTGTAAACGTAGCGCCACCGGGCGTGGCAAACAGCAGATTACTTCGCGTTGTTAGTGCGGATCTCCTGCCAAATCTTATCGCAGTTTTTAGTGACTTCCTGATTGTTACCCGTTTTCCGCGCCTGAATACAGGCCTGGTAATCCGCCACCCTGACGGTCTCCTGAGTTGCAAACTGTTCGTGCGCCTTCTCCTTACGCAGCACGTCGAGCACGCTTTGGCAGGCTTCGATCTTCTCTGGCGAACCTTCAGCGGTATTGATGCAGGCGCTGTAGGCCTCTTTCAGACGGGTATCTTCTTTCTGGGTCTGGGGCTGCGCGCAGGCGGCCAGTCCTGATGCCAGCACCGCAACCACTACGATTTTTTTCAGCATAACGCTCTCCAGTCAGGCGGGGATCGTCCCCGCCCGGATTGTCATCAGAAGATGGTGAACGGGGCGATAACCATAAACTTCACGTCACGCTCATCCTGGAAGATGTTGCCGTAGCCGCCGCCGTAGCTTGGGATATCGGAGTGGTTGTCATACTGCGTGAAGTGCAGTTTGAACATGGTTCCTTTCGCGCGGCCGTCCTGCAGGGTGTAGCTCGCATCCAGGCTATAGGCCGATTCTTTGATCTTGTTAGAGGCGATATCCTCACGCTGACCGGCGCTGTTGATTAGCCAGTCTGCCGGTTTCGCATCCCAGGCGTAGACATAAGACGCACCAACGCTCCAGCCCGCCAGGTTCCAGTTGCTCAGGTCATACATGGCACCAAAGAAGACCGCTTTTTCACCGTTGGCGTTAAAGTCAGAGCGGTTATCCCACCATACGTCCAGACGACCGTTGGAGGAGGCGTAAGTTGGGGTCATACGTTGCAGGAAATACCCCTGCTGCCCTTCGGCCTTGACGTAAGTCCCTTCCAGACGTAAATCCACCTGGCCAACTTTGTAGCCCAGGGTGAGCGCCTGCAGCCATGCCGTACCGTCATAAATATCATTCACGGTGCCGCTGTCGGCTTTATCACGCGTGCCGTAGAACTGATAGGTGGTAGACAGCGGGCCGCCCACGATATCGAGCTTGTAGCTGGCTTTAGCAAAGTACTGATCGATAAAACCTTCAGCCTGGCCAAAAGCGGCTTCCAGAATCAGGTCATTTTTGAAATCGTACTTCGCACCAAAGGAGTGGAGATAATCGACGCGGGTTTTGCGGTCATTCTGATAAAACTTGTCCATCTCGAGATGCCACGGCGCTTTATACTCGTTGGTCCACATGTAAGAGAAACTCAACTCACCGCTATCGCCGTAGTCAAATTTTGCCCCGGCTTCGGCCCCCTGATAGGTACCCGGCATAAAGCTCCAGTGCGGTGCTAACAAAGTTTGACCGGTTGGCTGCAGCCAGCCACCGCGCGCCCAGACCGGGCCGTATTTAAATTTTGCAGCCGCTTTGTACAGGCTGATCCCGCTCTTATCACCGGACCAGTCCTCTTTATAGGCTTTGTTGCTGGAGGAGAAGGCAATTTCGTTCGGGTGGCCGCTGTCGCCATTTTCGGCCATTTCGATGGCAGTAAAGGCTGCCAGATCAAGACCAAACATATCGGCGGCATAGCCGGACTGGAAATCAAGGTTGGCGTTCCAGGTGGAATGAGCCAGGTTAGTTTTATATTTATCTGACTCAACATCTTTACGGTCACGTTCACGCTGCCAGTAATAGACACCGCCCGTGAGGGTTGAATCATCAATAAAACCTTCGGCCTGAGCTTTTGGAGAAACCATCAAGCCTGACATTGCTGTAACACCGGCGATAGCCAGCGCAAGCGCACTACGTTTGCCACTAAACGCACGCATAATTAATCCTCTTTGACGTATTAAAAGCGCCTTAAACGGCGAAAAACAAAAAAGTAAAAAGTGGAGGTAACCGGCAATAGCCACTTACATCTCCTGCCCTTAGACTATTTTTCGCGACGCGAATTATCAACGCTTTTCAGCGATCAAAAGTCAGGATTATGACAAAGCGCACATATTTGGTTGCTGTTTGTAACAAAAGAAATGAGGGAGAATTTTTGCTTAAAATAATATTAAGAATGAGCCATTTATTTTTATTAAATTAAATTTAATTATCCCATCTGGTAGTAATAACGGTTAATTTGCGTGAAGGAAGAGAAAGCGAACCGTTTTAAGAAACAGGATTAATTCGCAACGCGAAGATTTAAATGGCCAGGCTGCGATCGACAGGTAAAAAAAACGCCGCAGTACGCGGCGTTTTTAAGAGGAGAAAGAGGTTATTCGCCCGCTTTCGCCCAGGTATCACGCAGACCAACGGTACGGTTAAATACCAGTTTGTCGGCGGTAGCATAGCGGCTGTCGAGGCAGAAGTAGCCTTCGCGCTCGAACTGATAAGCGTGACCGGCAACGGCATCTTTCAGGGATGGCTCAGCAAAGCCCTGCTTGATCACCAGTGAATCCTGGTTAATCACCTGCAGGAAGTCCTCTGCGGCACCCGGGTTTGGCACGCTGAACAGACGATCGTACAAACGGATTTCAACCGGCAGCGCATGAGCCGCGCTCACCCAGTGGATAACGCCCTTCACTTTGCGACCGTCGGCCGGGTCTTTGCTCAGGGTCTCGGCATCGTAGGTGCAGAAGATGGTCGTGATGTTGCCTTCTGCATCTTTCTCGACACGCTCGGCTTTGATCACGTAGGCATTACGCAGACGCACTTCTTTGCCCATCACCAGACGTTTGTACTGCTTGTTGGCTTCTTCACGGAAGTCGGCGCGATCGATCCAGATTTCTGCGCTGAACGGCACGTCACGGCTGCCCATCTCCGGCTTGCTCGGATGATTCGGCATGGTCACCAGCTCGCTTTCGCCCTGCGGATAGTTTTCGATAACCAGTTTTACCGGATCGATAACAGCCATGGCGCGCGGCGCATTGTCATTCAAATCTTCGCGGATGCAGGATTCCAGCGACGCCATCTCGATGGTGTTGTCCTGCTTGGTTACACCGATGCGTTTGCAGAACTCACGGATAGAGGCAGCGGTATAGCCACGGCGACGCAGACCAGAGATGGTCGGCATACGCGGGTCATCCCAGCCTTCAACGTGCTTGTCGGTCACCAGCAGGTTCAGCTTGCGCTTGGACATCACGGTGTATTCCAGATTCAGACGAGAGAACTCGTACTGACGCGGATGCACCGGAATAGAGATGTTATCCAGCACCCAGTCGTACAGACGACGGTTGTCCTGGAACTCCAGCGTACACAGGGAGTGAGTAATGCCTTCCAGCGCATCGCTGATGCAGTGGGTGAAGTCGTACATCGGGTAGATGCACCACTTGCTGCCGGTCTGGTGGTGATCGGCAAACTTAATGCGGTACAGCACCGGGTCGCGCATCACGATAAACGGCGAAGCCATATCAATTTTGGCGCGCAGACAGGCTTTGCCCTCTTCGAAGCCACCGGCACGCATTTTTTCAAACAGCGCCAGGTTCTCTTCCACGCTGCGATCGCGATACGGGCTGTTTTTACCCGGCGCGGTCAGCGAGCCGCGGTATTCGCGGATTTCGTCCGCAGAAAGCTCATCAACGTAGGCCAGGCCTTTGTTGATCAGCTCAACGGCGTAGGCATACAGCTGGTCAAAATAGTCAGAGGAGTAGCAGATGTCGCCAGACCAGTTGAAGCCCAACCATTGCACGTCGTTCTTAATGGACTCTACGTATTCGATATCTTCTTTCACCGGGTTGGTGTCATCGAAACGCAGGTTGCATTGACCCTGGTAGTCCTGCGCGATGCCGAAGTTCAGGCAGATAGATTTCGCGTGACCAATGTGCAGGTAGCCGTTCGGCTCCGGCGGAAAACGGGTATGAACTGTGGTGTGCTTACCAGTGGCCAGATCTTCATCGATGATCTGACGAATAAAGTTGCTTGGGCGGGCTTCAGCCTCACTCATCGTGGATTCCTCAAAGCGTAAACGACGTATAACGGCATATGATCTTATAAGCCGGGCGTAGTGACAACCTTTAGTTACACGAAAAAGGTCTCTGGAGAGAATAATCGGGGCGATTGCTGCAAAAAAAAGCGGCGGGGATATCCCCGCCGCTCAGGCATTAACGCTAACTCAGGAGCACTTATTTGCCTTTAATTTCATACAGTGGCGTCTGACCAGCAACAACCTGACCCTGCGCCTTAATCACCAGGCCGCTAAAGTCGTCGATGTTGCTGCAGACAACCGGGCTGATCATGGAGCGCGCATTGGCGTTCAGGTACGCAAGATCCATTTCCAGAATCGGCTGACCTGCCACCACTTCTGCGCCCTCTTCAACCAGGCGTTTGAAGCCCTGTCCTCCCAGCGCGACGGTATCGATACCCATGTGGACAACGATCTCCGCACCTTTCTCCGTTTCCAGACAGAACGCGTGGTTAGTATTGAAGATTTTAACGATGGTGCCCGCTGCCGGAGAAACGACGGTTTTATCCGTTGGTTTCACCGCCACGCCATCACCGACAGCTTTGCTGGCGAAGGCTTCATCAGGCACCTGTTCCAGGGCAACCACTTCACCGGTCACTGGTGAAACCAGCGCCGCGATGGTGGTGGTGGCATTGGCAACAGCCTGTGGCTTAACAGCAGCAGGTGCGGCAGCGGCTGCAGGTGCAGTTTCAGCAGCGGCAACCGGGCCGGTAGTTTTCATTGCGTTAGCGATCTTCTCAGCCACAAAGCCGACGATGATCTGCACGCTGGTTTTGTTCAGGCGGATGACGCCAGAAGCACCCAGGCGTTTCGCCAGCGCTTCGTTAACCAGGGAAGAATCTTTCACGTTCAGACGCAGACGGGTGATGCAGGCATCAATACCGGTCAGGTTGTCTGAACCGCCGACTGCCGCGATGTACTGACGCGCCAGACCGGAAACATCTTCAGTCCCTGCGCCGCTCACGTTCACATCCTGGCCATCCGCTTCACTACCGGCAACGGCCAGCTCGCGACCCGGAGTCATCAGGTTGAATTTGGTGATGGTGAAGCGGAACACCACATAGTAGATCACGAAGAACGCCAGACCCTGCAGGATCAGCATGTACCAGTGAACCGCCAGCGGGTTACGGGAAGACAGCACCATATCCACCAGGCCCGCACTGAAGCCGAAGCCAGCAATCCACTGCATGGATGCAGCGATGAACACGGAGATACCGGTCAGCACAGCGTGGATCACGTACAGTACCGGGGCAACGAACATGAAGGAGAATTCCAGCGGCTCGGTGATACCGGTGAAGAAGGCCGCGAAGGCGCCCGCCATCATGATGCCCAGCACTTTTGCTTTGTTCTCTGGACGCGCGCAGTGGTAGATAGCCAGCGCAGCACCCGGCAGACCGAACATCATAATCGGGAAGAAGCCCGCCTGGTAACGACCGGTGATACCAACAACCGCTTTACCTGCTTCGATGGACTGTGCGCCGCCGAGGAAGTTAGGGATATCGTTAATACCTGCAACGTCAAACCAGAACACGGAGTTCAGCGCGTGGTGCAGACCAACCGGGATCAGCAGACGGTTGAAGAACGCATAGACGCCCGCACCGACGGAACCCAGCTTCTGGATATGCTCACCGAAGTTTACCAGACCGTCGAAGATCACCGGCCAGATGTACATCAGGATGAAAGCGACAACGATCATGACGAAGGAGGTCAGGATCGGCACCAGACGACGGCCGCTGAAGAAGGAGAGTGCTTTTGGCAACTCAACGCTACTGAAGCGGTTGTACAGTTCAGCGGAGATGATACCCACCATAATACCCACGAACTGGTTGCTGATCTTGCCGAACGCTGCCGGAACCTGGTCCGCAGGGATCTTCTGAATCATGGAAACCGCAGCCGGGGAGCAGAGCGTGGTCAACACAAGGAAGCCCACGAAGCCGGTCAGTGCCGCAGCACCGTCTTTATCTTTGGACATACCATAAGCCACACCAATGGCAAACAGTACGGACATGTTATCAATAATGGCAGAACCGGACTTAATGAAGAACGCCGCTAACGCGTTGTCTCCACCCCAACCCACCGGGTCAATCCAGTAACCGACACCCATCAGTATTGCTGCCGCTGGCAGCGTGGCGACCGGCACCATTAAGGCGCGGCCAACCTTTTGTAAGTAACCTAAAATGCTCAATTTGTTCCCCCTATGAGACCCCGTTAACGGTGTGTTCTCAGCTGTGTTTTTTTTGTGTCACTAACTTATAAATACAGTTGATGATTCACTGGCTGATTGAGTGTGTGGAAAATTAATTCGTATCGCAAATTAAACGCGTACTTTTTGTGATTTTTGTCACCAAATATTGTTTATCATCCTCCCCTGCACTGGCAAACCGCCAAAACTTATTTTATGATACGAAAAATCAAGACGGATTACCCCCTCTCGGTGTGAACCAGGTTAGTCTTAATCATACCCGGACATGCAATCCGCCAACTTTTATGAAAACTTCAGAGGTGAATAATGAGACTGATCCCCCTGGCAACTGCAGAACAAGTCGGTAAGTGGGCTGCCCGCCATATCGTAAACCGTATCAATGCGTTCAAACCGACTGCCGATCGTCCTTTCGTGCTCGGCCTGCCAACCGGTGGCACACCTCTTACCGCCTATAAAGCTTTGGTTGAGATGCATAAAGCGGGCCAGGTAAGTTTCGAACATGTTGTCACCTTCAACATGGATGAATACGTTGGCCTGCCAAAAGATCACCCGGAAAGCTACCATAGCTTTATGCACCGTAACTTCTTTGACCATGTTGATATTCAGCTGGGAAATATAAACCTGCTGGATGGAAATGCACCTGATATCGAAGCTGAGTGCCGTCATTATGAAGAAAAAATCCGCGCTTATGGCAAAATCCACCTGTTCATGGGTGGCGTAGGCAACGATGGTCATATCGCGTTTAACGAACCGGCCTCTTCTCTGGCGTCCCGTACCCGTATCAAAACCCTGACTCATGACACCCGTGTGGCAAACTCCCGCTTCTTTGATGGCGACGTTAACCAGGTGCCAAAATACGCTCTGACCGTTGGCGTGGGTACGCTGCTGGATGCAGAAGAAGTGATGATTCTGGTGCTGGGTGGCGTGAAAGCACAGGCGCTTCAGGCCGCCGTTGAAGGCAACGTCAACCACATGTGGACCATCAGCTGCCTGCAGCTGCACCCGAAAGCGGTGGTCGTGTGTGATGAGCCGTCCACGATGGAACTGAAAGTGAAGACGTTGAAATATTTCAACGAATTAGAAGCAGAAAACATCAAAGGTCTGTAATGTAACGCCGCCTCTGTTTGCAGAGGCGGGATGCTATTTTTAAACCGGGGGTCGTTATGTACGCTTTAACCCACGGTCGGATTTATACCGGCCATGAAATTCTGGATGACCATGCGATTGTGATCGCAAATGGCCTGATTGAACGTGTCTGCCCACTGGCCGAACTGCCGGCGGAAATAGAACAACGCTCGCTCAATGGGGCAGTCATCTCCCCCGGTTTTATCGACGTACAGCTTAACGGCTGTGGCGGCGTGCAGTTCAACGATACTGCGGAAGCCGTCACGGTTGAGACGCTGGAGATCATGCAGCACGCCAACGAAAGATCGGGCTGCACCAGCTACCTGCCGACGCTTATCACCACCAGCGACGATCTGATGAAACAGGGCATCCGCGTGATGCGCGAATACCTGGCGAAATACCCGCATCAGGCCCTGGGCCTGCATCTTGAAGGACCGTGGCTAAATATCGTCAAGAAAGGCACCCATAACCCGGACTTCGTGCGTAAACCTGACGGCGGGCTGGTCGATTTTCTGTGCGCCAACGCTGATGTGATCACCAAAGTGACCCTGGCACCAGAGATGGTCGAGCCGGACGTTATCCGCAAACTGGCGGATGCGGGGATTGTGGTTTCTGCCGGGCACTCCAACGCCACGCTGAAAGAGGCCAAAGTGGGCTTCCGCGCCGGTATCACCTTCGCTACCCATCTTTATAATGCCATGCCGTATATTACCGGACGTGAGCCGGGTCTGGCCGGGGCGATCTTTGATGAGCCGGACGTTTACTGCGGCATTATTGCTGACGGGTTACACGTTGATTATGCCAACGTGCGTAACGCCAAACGCCTGAAAGGCGACAAGCTGTGTCTGGTCACGGATGCAACCGCACCTGCGGGGGCAAATATTGAACAGTTCATTTTTGCTGGTAAAACAATATACTACCGGAATGGACTGTGTGTGGATGAAAACGGAACCTTAAGCGGTTCGGCGCTGACCATGATTGAAGGCGTGCGCAATCTGGTGGAACATTGCAGTATTGCCCTGGATGAAGTGCTGCGTATGGCAACCCTTTATCCGGCTCGCGCAATTGGCGTGGACAAACAGCTGGGCAGCATTGCTCCGGGCATGGTGGCTAACCTCACCGCATTCACACACGATTATAAAATCATCAAGACCATCGTTAATGGTAACGAGGTCGTCACAGAGTAAGTAAACGTATGACACCTGGCGGACAAGCTCAAATTGGTAACGTTGATCTGGTAAAGCAGCTGAACAGTGCTGCGGTGTATCGACTGATTGACCAGCATGGACCCATCTCGCGGATCCAGATTGCAGAACAGAGCCAGCTTGCCCCCGCCAGCGTGACGAAAATTACCCGTCAGCTCATTGAGCGCGGGTTAATTAAAGAAGTGGATCAGCAGGCCTCTACCGGAGGCCGTCGCGCCATTTCCATTGTCACCGAAACCCGCCATTTTCACGCCATTGGCGTACGCCTTGGCCGTCATGACGCCACCCTGACGCTGTACGATCTGAGCAGCAAAGCGGTTGCCGAAGAGCACTACTCCCTGCCGGAACGTACGCAAGAGACGCTTGAGCATGCCCTGCTCAATGCCATTGAAGAGTTCATCGAATCCTGCCAGCGCAAAATCCGCGAGCTGATCGCTATTTCAGTGATCCTGCCCGGGCTTGTCGACCCTGAAAGCGGCGTGATCCGCTATATGCCGCACATTCAGGTCGAAAACTGGGGGCTGATTGATGCTCTGGAAAAACGCTTCGCCGTTACCTGCTTTGTCGGTCACGATATCCGCAGTCTGGCGCTGGCTGAGCACTACTTTGGTGCGAGTCAGGACTGTGAAGACTCTATCCTGGTGCGCGTACACCGCGGTACGGGGGCCGGGATCATCTCCAACGGACGCATTTTTATTGGCCGAAACGGCAACGTTGGGGAGATTGGCCATATCCAGGTCGATCCGCTGGGCGAGCGCTGCCACTGCGGCAACTTTGGCTGTCTGGAAACGGTGGCCGCCAACGCCGCGATAGAGCAGCGCGTGCGTCATCTCCTTGAGCAGGGTTATCAGAGTCGTATTACGCTGGATGACTGTAAAATTAACGCCATCTGCAAAGCCGCTAATAAGGGCGACGCGCTGGCCAGCGAAGTGATCGAACAGGTTGGCCGCCATCTTGGCAAAACTATTGCCATCGCCATCAACCTGTTTAACCCGCAAAAAGTGGTGATCGCGGGCGAAATTACCGAAGCCGAAAAGGTCCTGCTGCCTGCCATCGAAGGATGCATCAATACGCAGGCGCTGAAGGCGTTTCGCCAGAATCTGCCGGTGGTTCGATCCGCGCTGAACGATCGCTCCGCCATTGGTGCCTTTGCGCTGGTAAAACGCGCCATGCTTAACGGTATCCTGTTGCAGCGTTTGCTGGAAAGCTGACAGCGCTTTATAGTGTCGCCTTCTTTTTTTGATGCCGGGAAGTCCATGACTATTAAGAACGTTATTTGTGATATCGACGGCGTGCTGATGCACGACAACGTTGCCGTGCCGGGCGCAGCCGAATTTCTTAACCGCATCATGGAACAAGGCATGCCGCTGGTTCTGCTCACCAACTTCCCGTCCCAGACCGGGCAGGATCTGGCGAACCGCTTTGCCACTGCCGGTATCGATGTGCCTGACAGCGTGTTCTACACCTCGGCGATGGCTACCGCCGACTTCCTGAAGCGTCAGGAAGGCAAAAAAGCCTATGTGGTGGGCGAAGGTGCGCTGATCCATGAGCTATACAAAGCAGGCTTTACCATCACCGATGTGAATCCCGATTTTGTGATCGTCGGTGAAACGCGCTCCTATAACTGGGAGATGATGCACAAGGCGGCGTTCTTTGTTGCCAGCGGCGCTCGCTTCATTGCCACCAATCCAGATACCCACGGCCGCGGCTTTTATCCGGCCTGTGGCGCGCTCTGTGCCGGTATTGAGAAAATGACCGGCCGCACGCCGTTTTATGTGGGTAAGCCCAGCCCGTGGATCATTCGCGCGGCCCTCAACAAAATGCAGGCCCACTCCGAAGATACTGTGATCGTAGGCGACAACCTGCGCACCGATATTCTGGCTGGCTTCCAGGCGGGTCTGGAGACCGTCCTGGTGCTGTCGGGGGTATCGACCCTCGATGATATTGATTCGATGCCTTTCCGCCCGAGCTGGATTTACCCCTCGGTCGCGGAAATCGATATTCTGTAACCCGAAACCACGTCCCCGGACGTGGTTTTTTCATTTTGTCGTGGCAAAAACAAAGACGTATTTAATTAAAACCGTCATTCATTGAATAATCATCAATAAATAAACCCAGTACATACGCTTTTTTCAACATTCGGCAATGACCGTTGCACTTTTTATCTTTTACCCGGCAAAACGCTTGCCGCCCCTCCCCTTTTGCGGCATTTTCATAAGCAAGCAACATCACACTGCAACAGGGTTAATGGAGAAGGTTATGTGTTCAATTTTCGGCGTACTGGATATTAAAACTGACGCAGGCGAACTGCGTAAAAAAGCACTGGAATTGTCCCGTCTGATGCGCCATCGCGGCCCGGACTGGTCCGGTGTTTACGCCAGCGATAAAGCCATTCTGGCTCATGAGCGTCTGTCGATTGTTGACGTCAATGCCGGTGCCCAGCCGTTATATAACGAGAAAAAAACCCATGCGCTGGCGGTCAACGGTGAAATCTACAACCATCAGGCGCTGCGTGCGGAATACGGCGATCGTTATGCCTTCCAGACTGGTTCTGACTGTGAAGTGATCCTGGCGCTGTATCAGGAAAAAGGCCCGGAATTCCTCGATGAGCTGCAGGGGATGTTCGCCTTCGCCCTGTACGACAGTGAAAAAGATGCGTATTTGATTGGTCGCGACCATATCGGGATTATCCCGCTGTATATGGGCCACGACGAATTCGGCAACTTCTATGTTGCATCCGAGATGAAAGCCCTGGTGCCGGTGTGCCGCACCATTAAAGAGTTCCCGGCCGGGAGCTTCCTGTGGAGCACAGATGGCGAGATCCGCTCTTACTATCAACGCGACTGGTTCGATTACGATGCCGTTAAAGACAACGTGACTGACAAAGTTGAGCTGACGCAGGCTCTGGAAGAGGCGGTAAAAAGCCACCTGATGTCAGACGTGCCGTACGGCGTGCTGCTCTCTGGCGGTCTGGACTCGTCTGTTATCTCGGCGATCACCAAAAAATACGCTGCCCGCCGCGTGGAAGATCAGGAGCGCTCCGAAGCCTGGTGGCCGCAGCTGCACTCCTTCGCCGTTGGTCTGGAAGGCTCCCCGGATCTGAAAGCCGCGCAGGAAGTGGCTAACCACCTTGGTACCGTGCACCACGAAATTCACTTTACCGTGCAGGAAGGCCTGGATGCGATCCGTGACGTTATCTATCACATTGAAACCTATGATGTGACCACCATTCGTGCCTCGACGCCGATGTACCTGATGTCGCGTAAAATTAAAGCGATGGGCATCAAAATGGTGCTGTCAGGTGAAGGGTCTGACGAAGTGTTTGGCGGTTATCTGTACTTCCATAAAGCGCCAAACGCCAAAGAGCTGCACGAAGAGACAGTACGTAAGCTGCAGGCGCTGCACATGTTCGACTGCGCCCGTGCCAACAAAGCGATGTCTGCCTGGGGCGTGGAAGCGCGCGTGCCGTTCCTGGATAAGAAGTTCCTTGACGTTGCCATGCGTATCAACCCGCAGGACAAGATGTGCGGCAACGGCAAAATGGAAAAACATATCCTGCGCGAATGTTTTGAATCTTACCTGCCGGCAAGTGTGGCCTGGCGTCAGAAAGAGCAGTTCTCGGACGGCGTAGGTTATAGCTGGATCGACACCCTGAAAGAGGTGGCCGCGAAGCAGATTTCCGATCAACAACTGGAAACAGCCAGCTTCCGCTTCCCGTACAACACACCGGGTTCGAAAGAAGCCTATCTGTACCGTGAGATCTTTGAAGAGCTGTTCCCGCTGCCAAGCGCAGCAGAGTGTGTCCCGGGTGGCCCATCCGTCGCCTGCTCCTCTGCAAAAGCCATTGAATGGGATGAAGCGTTCAAAACCATGAACGATCCGTCAGGTCGTGCCGTGGGTGTCCACCAGTCTGCTTATAAATAAGCAACAAGCGTCGCCATGAGGTCCTTCGGGGCCTCTTTTTTTGCCTCGCGTTTCGCTGGACAAAAACGATTAATAACCAATAATTGCCGAATATTCGGTCACGCTGTTCGCAACCTAACCAAACAGTCACATTCCAGACATTTTCGTTGAAAAAGGTGTTGACGCTGCAAGGGTCTATACGCATAATGCGCCCCGCAACGCCGATAAGGTAACGCGAAAAAAAGATGGCTACGTAGCTCAGTTGGTTAGAGCACATCACTCATAATGATGGGGTCACAGGTTCGAATCCCGTCGTAGCCACCATCTTTTTTGCGGGAGTGGCGAAATTGGTAGACGCACCAGATTTAGGTTCTGGCGCCGCAAGGTGTGCGAGTTCAAGTCTCGCCTCCCGCACCATTCCCAGGAAAGCGTTGCACGGATGGGGTATCGCCAAGCGGTAAGGCACCGGTTTTTGATACCGGCATTCCCTGGTTCGAATCCAGGTACCCCAGCCATATTTCTTCGATTTGCGGTTCTCCGCGGTTATTGGGGTATCGCCAAGCGGTAAGGCACCGGTTTTTGATACCGGCATTCCCTGGTTCGAATCCAGGTACCCCAGCCATCGAAGAAAGCAGTTTGGCTACGTAGCTCAGTTGGTTAGAGCACATCACTCATAATGATGGGGTCACAGGTTCGAATCCCGTCGTAGCCACCAAATTAGTCATTTACCGATTATTTCGGTAAACTAGAAAAAATTGTTGGGGTATCGCCAAGCGGTAAGGCTCTGGTTTCTGATACCAGCATTCCGAGGTTCGAATCCTCGTACCCCAGCCAATTTAAAAAAGTCGTTAGATGTTTTTTGTTTAACGCAATTGGGGTGTCGCCAAGCGGTAAGGCTCTGGTTTCTGATACCAGCATTCCGGGGTTCGAATCCCTGCACCCCAGCCACTTAGTTACAAAAAAGCCCGCTCTGCGGGCTTTTTTGTTTTTGTCATCTGATGCGGTTCGATGCCTTCACTCTGGCCCTCTCCCACCGGGAGAGGGAAAAAGATTAAAGACCCAGAGCGTACTTGAGTGCCTGGCGTTTCAACCCACCTGCTCGCTGCGCCGCCATCAATCCCACGTTACGCAGAACGCGTAGCGGCCCAATATCGTTGCTGAATCCGGCATAAAACAGATCCATCCCGGACTGCATAATGAAGTTGTCCGCCATCCGTCGCATCTGATAACGCTTCAGCACCTGATGGCTTGCCCAGGCCTCACCCTGGTTGCGGGCGCTGCATAACACCTCTATCAACGCGTCAACATCGCGATAGCCAAGGTTGACCCCCTGCCCCGCCAGCGGATGAATGGTGTGCGCCGCATCGCCTACCAGTGCCAGGCCTTCCTGCGCATAGTTCAGCGCATGGCGACGAGTCAGAGGAAATGCCCCTGCGGCAACCGGTGTGACTGTGCCCAGGCGGGCCGGAAACTCGCGGGCAATCTCCCGCTGTAGCTGTTCCATGGGCATTCCCTGCAACTGCCGAATACGCGCAGGCGTGTCGTACCACACCAGTGAGGCCCAGCGGTCGAACAGCGGTAAAAAGGCGTGCGGGCCATGCGGGGTGAAGTGTTGCCAGGTACTGTCGCCCGGATCATTTTCACAGGCAACGGTAATCAACATACAGGATTGCTGATACTGCCAGGCGTGAATACCGATCCCCGCCAGCTCGCGTACCCGGGAATTCGCCCCGTCGGCACCAATCAGCAGTTTTACCGCCAGTTGCTCACCGTTATCCAGTTCAATCAGGTGCTGCTCGTTGTGGCGGTGCAAATGTTTCACCGACGCAGGGACCCGCAGCGTGACCTGAGAATGTGCCTCCAGCGCCTGCCAGAGCGCCTGCTGCAGCACCGTATTTTCAACCATATACCCCAACAGCGGCAGTTTGAGCTCCGCGGCGTCAAACATCACATGGGCGTTTTCCCACTCCCAGGTCTCCAGGCGGCGATACGGGTGCGCACGCATCCCCAGGATCGTGTCCCATACACCCAGCCCGCGGAGCAGATCAACCGAGGCGGCGCTGATGGCAGAGATACGTACATCCGGTTGTGCAGAATCGTCAAAGGCAGGCGGCGGCGCCTGTTCGATAACCGTTACGTCGAACCCGTGTTGCGCCAGCCCCAGCGCCAGCGCCCCGCCGACCATACCGCCGCCGACAATGGCGATCCCGGTTTGTTGGATAGTCATGGTCATTTGTCCTTATTTGAGAATCCCTTAAGTTTACCGGATTTTTTCACCTTGAGTCCGGGAACCTTCATACTGGTCACAACCGCACCAAAGCATTACAATACGCGCCCTGCAATCCTGAGCACGAGCAAGTCGATGACAAAAAAACTCCATATTAAAACCTGGGGCTGTCAGATGAACGAATACGATTCATCAAAGATGGCCGATCTGCTGGATGCCACCCATGGGTATCAACTCACCGACGTGGCGGAAGAAGCAGACGTGTTGCTGCTGAACACCTGCTCAATCCGTGAGAAGGCGCAGGAAAAAGTCTTTCACCAGTTAGGTCGCTGGAAGCTGATCAAACAAAAAAGGCCGGACGTGATCATCGGCGTTGGCGGCTGTGTTGCTTCGCAGGAAGGTAAGCTGATTCGTCAGCGCGCCCACTATGTCGATATTATTTTTGGCCCACAGACCCTGCATCGTCTGCCGGAGATGATCAACTCCGTGCGCGGGAGCGGTAATCGCAAAGCGATCATCGACGTCAGCTTCCCGGAAATCGAAAAATTCGACCGTCTGCCGGAACCGCGTGCGGATGGCCCGACCGCCTTCGTCTCTATCATGGAAGGCTGCAACAAATACTGTACTTACTGCGTGGTGCCTTACACGCGTGGTGAGGAAGTCAGCCGTCCTTGCGACGACATTCTCTTTGAAATTGCACAGCTCGCGGCGCAGGGTGTGCGTGAAGTGAACCTGCTCGGGCAGAACGTAAACGCCTGGCGCGGCGAGAACTACGACGGCAGCACCGGCACCTTTGCGGAACTGCTGCGCCTGGTGGCGGCCATCGACGGCATCGACCGTATTCGCTTCACCACCAGCCACCCGATTGAGTTCACTGATGACATCATCGATGTCTATCGCGACACGCCGGAGCTGGTGAGCTTCCTGCACCTGCCGATTCAGTGTGGCTCTGACCGCGTGCTGAACCTCATGGGCCGTACCCATACCGCGCTGGAATATAAAGCAATTATCCGCAAGCTGCGTGAAGCGCGCCCGGATATTCAGATTAGCTCGGACTTCATTGTCGGCTTCCCGGGTGAAACGGACGAAGACTTTGAACGCACGATGAAGGTTATCGGCGACGTGAACTTCGACGTAAGCTATAGCTTCATCTTCTCGGCCCGCCCGGGTACGCCTGCCGCCGATATGGTTGACGACGTGCCGGACGAGGTGAAAAAGCAGCGTCTTTATATCCTGCAGGATCGCATCAACCAGCAGGCTAACGCCTGGAGCCGTCGGATGCTCGGCACCGTGCAGCGCGTGCTGGTAGAAGGCACCTCCCGTAAGAGCATCATGCAGTTGTCAGGCCGTACGGAGAACAACCGCGTCGTGAACTTCGAAGGTACGCCAGATCTGGTGGGCAAGTTCGTTGATATCGAGATCCTTGAAGTGCTGACCAACTCCCTGCGCGGAAAACTGGTCCGCACCGAAGACGAAATGGGTCTGCGTATCGCCGAATCACCCGAATCGGTGATTGCCCGTACCCGTAAAGAAAGCGATCTGGGCGTCGGCGTTTATCAGCCATAATTCCTCTGGCCTGCTATTTTGGCAGGCCTTGTTTTCCCCTGTTCTTTCCCCCATATCCTTCGCAATGCTTGCGCCTTTATCCTGGGGCGTGAATACTTTCATAAGACAGAAACACTGCCTTCTGACACCCGAGACATTAAGAGGACCGGTTTGAATATAGACACACGTGAAATTACCCTTGAGCCAGCAGACAACGCTCGCCTGCTGAGCCTGTGCGGGCCGTTTGATGACAACATCAAACATCTGGAGCGACGTCTGGGTATTGAGATTAATCGTCGCGATAACCAGTTCAAACTCACCGGACGCGCAATTTGCGTCAATGCCGCTGCGGATATCCTCCGCAACCTGTACGTCGATACCGCCCCGATGCGCGGTGAAACGCAGGATATTGAGCCGGAACAGATCCATCTGGCGATCAAAGAATCGCGGGTACTGGAGCAGAGTGCGGAGAGCGTGCCGGATTTCGGCAAAGCTATCCACATCCAGACCAAACGTGGCGTCATCAAGCCACGCACGCCAAACCAGGCGCAGTATATCGCCAATATTCTCGATCATGACATCACCTTCGGCGTTGGCCCGGCGGGTACCGGTAAAACCTACCTTGCGGTGGCCGCTGCCGTGGATGCTCTGGAGCGCCAGGAGATCCGCCGTATTCTGCTCACCCGTCCGGCCGTTGAAGCGGGCGAGAAGCTGGGCTTCCTGCCTGGCGACCTGAGCCAGAAAGTCGATCCTTACCTGCGCCCGCTTTACGATGCGCTGTTTGAGATGCTCGGTTTTGAGAAGGTCGAAAAACTGATTGAACGTAACGTCATCGAAGTGGCTCCGCTGGCCTATATGCGCGGTCGTACGCTGAACGATGCGTTCATCATCCTGGATGAGAGCCAGAACACCACCATCGAGCAGATGAAGATGTTCCTGACCCGTATTGGCTTTAACTCCAAAGCGGTGATCACCGGTGATATCACCCAGGTCGACCTGCCGCGCAGCACCAAATCAGGTCTGCGTCACGCCATTGAAGTCCTGTCCGAAGTGGACGAAATCAGCTTTAACTTCTTCCACAGTGAAGACGTGGTGCGCCACCCGGTGGTTGCCCGCATCGTCACGGCGTATGAAGCATGGGAAGCAGCAGATCAAAAACGTAGAGCAGAACAGGCCGCGGAACGTAAACGCGAAGCCCAGGAGCAAGAGCAGAAATGAGTCAGGTGATCCTCGATTTACAGCTGGCCTGTGAAGATAATTCCGGCCTGCCGGAAGAGAGCCAGTTCCAGGCGTGGTTGAACGCCGTCATCCCTCAGTTTCAGGAAGAGTCAGAGGTCACGATTCGCCTGGTGGATGAAGCCGAAAGCCACGACCTGAACCTGACCTATCGCGGGAAAGATAAGCCGACCAACGTGCTCTCCTTCCCGTTTGAAGCCCCACCGGGCATCGAACTGCCGCTGCTGGGTGATTTAATCATCTGTCGGCAGGTGGTCGAGCAAGAGGCGCAGGAGCAGCAAAAGCCGCTCGAAGCACACTGGGCGCACATGGTGGTACACGGTAGCCTGCATCTGCTGGGCTACGACCATATTGAAGATGAAGAAGCGGAAGAGATGGAATCCCTCGAGACAGAGATAATGCTTGCTCTGGGCTATGAGGATCCGTACATTGCCGAGAAAGAGTAGTCTGTTCGGCGCTTTTGCGCCGGACTGACATAATGTGCCGTCGTGTCAGACACAGGTCCGCGACGGCTGTTTTATATCAACATGAGAACCCTTAACAAACGCCATGAGCGACGACAATTCACACAGTAGCGACACACCAACCAGCAAAAAGGGATTTTTCTCCCTCATTCTGAGCCAGCTGTTCCACGGTGAACCCAAAAACCGTGACGAACTGCTTGAGCTGATCCGTGACTCCGGGCAGAACGATCTTATCGATGAAGATACGCGCGAGATGCTCGAAGGGGTAATGGATATCGCCGACCAGCGCGTTCGCGATATCATGATCCCCCGCTCGCAGATGATCACCCTGAAACGCAACCAGACTTTAGATGAGTGCCTCGACGTTATCATCGAGTCTGCCCACTCGCGTTTCCCGGTCATCAGCGAGGATAAAGATCACATCGAAGGGATTTTGATGGCGAAAGATCTGCTGCCGTTTATGCGCAGCGATGCCGAAGCCTTCAGCATGGAAAAAGTGTTGCGCCCGGCGGTCGTTGTCCCGGAAAGCAAGCGGGTAGACCGCATGCTGAAAGAGTTTCGCTCTCAGCGCTACCACATGGCGATTGTTATCGATGAATTTGGCGGTGTTTCGGGCCTGGTCACCATCGAAGATATTCTCGAACTGATTGTGGGTGAAATCGAAGACGAGTATGACGAAGAAGAGGATATCGACTTCCGTCAGCTGAGCCGCCACACCTGGACCGTACGTGCGCTGGCGCCGATCGAAGATTTTAATGACACCTTTGGCACGCACTTCAGCGATGAAGAGGTGGATACCATCGGCGGGCTGGTGATGCAGGCATTTGGTCACCTTCCGGCGCGCGGTGAGACCGTGGAAATAGATGGTTACCAGTTCAAGGTCGCGATGGCCGACAGTCGACGTATTATTCAGGTTCATGTAAGAATGCCGGACGATGCTCCGCAACCCACACTGGATGATTGATTTAAATGGCATTTGCCCCACTGTTTGAACGCCAGCGCGTACGTCTGCTGCTGGCGCTAATCCTCGGAGCCAGCGGTACGCTGGCTTTTTCCCCTTATGACTTCTGGCCCGCCGCGCTCCTCTCTCTGATGGGGCTTCAGGGGCTGACGCTGAACCGCCGGCCCGTACAGGCCGCGGCCATTGGTTATGTCTGGGGGCTGGGCCTGTTTGGTTCCGGCATTAACTGGGTTTACGTCAGTATTGCGCAGTTTGGCGGTATGCCGGGACCAGTGAATGTCTTCCTCGTCGTGCTGCTGGCGGCCTACCTCTCGCTCTATACCGGTCTGTTTGCCGGTATTTTGTCGCGCCTGTGGCCGAAAACCAGCTGGCTGCGGGTGGCCATTGCCGCCCCGGTAGTCTGGCAAATTAGCGAATTCCTGCGCGGCTGGGTGCTGACCGGCTTCCCGTGGCTGCAGTTCGGCTACAGCCAGATCGACGGCCCGCTGAAAGGGCTGGCCCCGGTAATGGGCGTCGAGGCCATCAACTTCCTGCTGATGGTTGTGAGCGGCCTGCTGGTCCTGGCATTGGTGCAGCGTAACTGGCGACCGCTGGTTGCAGGGCTGATCCTCTTTGCGCTGCCCTTCCCGCTGCGCTACATCCAGTGGTTTACCCTTGAGCCTGAGCGCGCCACCCAGGTGTCGATGGTGCAGGGTAATATTCCCCAGTCGCTGAAATGGGATGAGGGTCAGCTGGTCAACACCCTGAAAATTTATCTGGATGCCACGCAGAAAGAGATGGGCAAATCCCAGTTAATTATCTGGCCGGAGTCAGCAATCCCGGATCTGGAGATCAACCAGCAGCGTTTTCTCGCCATGATGGACGATCTGCTGCGCGCCCGTGACACTACCCTGATCACCGGGATTGTGGATGCACGTCTGAACAAGCAAAACCGGTACGATACCTACAACACCATCATTACGTTGGGGAAAGACAATCCGTACAGCTACGAGTCGGCTAACCGTTACAACAAAAACCACCTCGTGCCGTTTGGTGAGTTCGTGCCGCTGGAGTCAATTCTGCGTCCGCTGGCGCCGTTCTTCGATTTACCGATGTCCTCGTTTAGCCGGGGTCCGTACATCCAGCCTCAGCTCAGCGCCCACGGCTTTTTACTGACCGCTGCCATTTGCTACGAGATCATTCTGGGTGAGCAGGTGCGCGATAATTTCCGCCCGAACACCGACTATCTGCTGACGATCTCTAACGATGCGTGGTTTGGTAAGTCGATTGGTCCGTGGCAGCACTTCCAGATGGCGCGGATGCGCTCGCTGGAGCTGGCGCGCCCACTGCTGCGCAGCACCAACAATGGCATCACAGCCGTAATTGGTCCGCAGGGCGAAATTCAGGCCATGCTCCCGCAGTTTACCCGCGATGTGCTGACCGCCAAGGTCACGCCAACTACCGGGCTGACGCCTTATGCCCGCACCGGCAACTGGCCGCTGTGGATCCTGACCGCGCTGTTCGGCTTTGGCGCAGTGCTGATGAGCCTTCGTCAGCGTCGTAAGTAATCCCCTTCCTTTTTGCCCGGCGGCGCTACGCTTGCCGGGCTTACCGTTTTTAAGCCGGGTAAGGCGCAGCCGCAACCGGGCAATTCCCTCCATTCGACAACTCTGGCACGTCTATTGCTTTGTTTATTCACGCAAACGCGATTTGGCTTAACGTGCAACCGGGTCGCACCAGCATAGTTCGTCGGTAGCACCGAAACGGTGCAACGGGAGATTTATGCCTCTGAATGGTGCGGCGCGCTTCGCAAAAATAAACAATAACGCAGCAAAATCTTTACATTAAGCCAAACTAAATGTTAACAAACATGTATAACACTGCACTCGTATCGCGCGAGCTATAACAACATCACACCGAATATCAATGCGCCCCTGACGCTGATAAAAAAGGAGTTGGATATGCAATTACGTAAACTGGCCACAGCAATGCTGGTGATGGGATTGTCTGCAGGCGTTGTTCACGCCGAAGATGCTGCACCAGCAGCGGGCGGCACCCTGGAAAAAATCGCTAAAAACGGCGTGATTGTGGTCGGCCACCGTGAATCCTCCGTTCCATTCTCATACTACGACAACACGCAAAAAGTCGTGGGTTACTCTCAGGCTTACTCCAACGCCATCGTGGACGCGGTGAAGAAGAAGCTGAACAAACCGGATCTGCAAGTGAAGCTGATCCCAATCACTTCACAAAACCGTATCCCGCTGCTGCAAAACGGCACCTTTGATTTTGAGTGCGGCTCCACCACCAACAACCTTGAGCGTCAGAAACAGGCTGCCTTCTCCGACACCATTTTCGTGGTTGGTACCCGTCTGCTGACCAAAAAAGGCGGCGATATTAAAGACTTCGCTGACCTGAAAGGCAAAGCAGTAGTCGTCACCTCCGGTACCACGTCTGAAGTGCTGCTGCACAAGCTGAACGAAGAGAAGAAAATGGACATGCGCATCATCAGCGCCAAAGACCACGGTGACTCCTTCCGTACGCTGGAAAGCGGTCGCGCCGTTGCGTTCATGATGGATGATGCATTGCTGGCCGGTGAGCGCGCTAAAGCGAAGAAACCGGACAACTGGGAAATCGTCGGTACCGCGCAGTCTAAAGAAGCGTATGGCTGCATGATGCGCAAAGACGATGCGGAATTTAAGAAACTGGTCGATGACACCATCGCTCAGGTTCAGACCTCCGGCGACGCGGAGAAATGGTTCGATAAGTGGTTCAAGAACCCAATCCCACCAAAAAATCTGAACATGAACTTTGAACTGTCTGACGACATGAAAGCCCTGTTTAAAGAACCGAACGACAAAGCACTTAACTAATTAGAACCACTAAGGGGCGGGATCTCCTGCCCTCTCGATTGTCGGGAAGCGCGGACAGACTAAACGTTGAGGGGTCGTTCCCCACTCAGCGCGACGATTAAAGCTTCTCACCAATCTTCGAGGGTAGCGCTGCTACCCTTTTTTTTCTGGAGTTTATTATGTCAATCGACTGGAACTGGGGCATTTTCCTGCAGCAAGCCCCGTTCGGCAACACCACCTATCTTGGCTGGCTGTGGAGCGGTTTTCAGGTCACGGTCGCACTGTCGATCACCGCCTGGATCATCGCTTTCCTTGTCGGCTCGCTGTTCGGTATTTTGCGTACCGTCCCGAATCGCTTTCTCTCCTCGCTGGGAACCTGCTACGTCGAACTGTTCCGTAACGTTCCGTTAATCGTGCAGTTTTTTACCTGGTATTTGGTTATTCCCGAACTGCTGCCGGAAGATCTCGGCATGTGGTTCAAATCAAAGCTGGATCCTAACGTTCAGTTCTTTGTCTCCTCCATGCTCTGCCTGGGTCTGTTTACTGCCGCCCGCGTGTGTGAGCAGGTGCGTGCAGCGATTCAGTCTCTGCCACGCGGGCAGAAAAATGCTGCGCTGGCGATGGGCCTGACCTTACCGCAAGCCTACCGTTACGTTCTGCTGCCCAATGCCTATCGCGTGATCGTACCGCCGATGACCTCGGAAATGATGAACCTGGTGAAAAACTCGGCCATCGCGTCCACCATCGGTCTGGTGGATATGGCGGCGCAGGCGGGCAAACTGCTGGATTACTCTGCCCATGCGTGGGAATCCTTTACCGCCATTACCCTGGCGTATGTTCTGATTAACGCGGTGATTATGTTGGTAATGAACCTTGTCGAACGTAAAGTTCGCCTGCCGGGCAACCTGGGGGGCAAATAATGTACGAATTTGACTGGAGTTCCATTGTTCCTTCCCTTCCCTATCTGATGGATGGCCTGATCATTACCCTCAAGATCACCCTGACGGCGGTCGTGGTCGGGATAATCTGGGGTACGCTGCTGGCGGTAATGCGCCTGTCGAGCTTTAAGCCTGTCGCCTGGTTTGCAACGGCTTACGTTAACGTGTTTCGCTCCATCCCGCTGGTGATGGTGCTGCTGTGGTTCTATCTCATTGTGCCTGGCCTGCTGCAGGATGTCCTCGGCCTGTCGCCGAAAAATGACATCCGTTTGATCTCGGCGATGGTGGCCTTCTCGATGTTTGAGGCGGCGTACTATTCAGAGATTATCCGTGCCGGGATCCAGAGCATCTCCCGCGGGCAATCGAGTGCCGCGCTGGCGTTAGGCATGACCCACTGGCAGTCGATGAAGCTCATCATTCTGCCGCAGGCGTTCCGCGCCATGGTTCCGCTGCTGCTGACCCAGGGCATCGTGCTGTTCCAGGACACCTCTCTGGTGTATGTATTGAGCCTGGCAGACTTCTTCCGTACCGCTTCTACCATCGGCGAGCGCGATGGTACTCAGGTCGAAATGATCCTGTTCGCAGGTGCGGTCTATTTTGTTATTAGTTTAAGCGCGTCGCTGTTGGTCAGCTGGCTGAAGAAAAGGACAGTGTAATGATTTCCCTGAAAAATGTTTCTAAATGGTATGGGCACTTTCAGGTGCTGACCGACTGCTCCACGGAAGTGAAAAAAGGCGAGGTTGTGGTGGTGTGCGGGCCGTCCGGCTCGGGTAAATCAACGCTGATCAAAACCGTGAATGGCCTGGAGCCTGTGCAGCAGGGCGAGATTATCGTCAATGGCACCAAAGTGAATGACAAGAAAACCAACCTGGCGAAGCTGCGTTCTAACGTTGGGATGGTATTCCAGCATTTTGAGCTGTTCCCGCATCTGTCGATTATCGAGAATCTGACTCTCGCGCAGGTGAAAGTCCTCAAACGCGATAAGGCGCTAGCCCGTGACAAAGCGTTGAAGCTGCTGGAACGTGTCGGACTTACTGCCCATGCCGATAAATTCCCGGCACAGTTGTCCGGTGGCCAACAGCAGCGTGTAGCGATCGCCCGTGCGTTGTGTATGGATCCGGTAGCCATGCTGTTTGATGAGCCGACTTCTGCGCTTGACCCGGAAATGATCAACGAAGTGCTGGACGTCATGGTGCAGCTGGCACAGGAAGGCATGACCATGATGGTGGTTACCCACGAAATGGGCTTTGCGCGTAAAGTGGCGAACCGCGTGATCTTTATGGATGAAGGGAAAATCGTGGAGGACTCAGCCAAAGAGGAGTTCTTTGCCAACCCACAGTCCGATCGCGCGAAAGATTTCCTCGCCAAAATTCTGCATTAATCTTCCCGGTGCGCAATCGCAGGATTGCGCACTGCTTCACGCTTTTCATCTCTTTTTCTCGTATGCACATTTCTTCAGCGTTAGCCTTGTCACAAAACAACACTGAGAAATGGAGAATTCTATGGCACTGCCCATTATCCTCGATTGCGATCCGGGTCATGATGACGCGATAGCTCTCGTGCTTGCCCTCGCCTCGCCAGAGCTAGAAGTCAAAGCCGTTACCTCCTCTGCCGGTAACCAGACACCGGACAAAACCCTGCGTAATGTTCTGCGGATGCTGACGCTGTTAAAGCGCAGCGATATTCCGGTTGCCGGAGGCGCGGTTAAACCCCTGATGCGCGACCTGATCATTGCCGATAACGTCCACGGAGAAACCGGTCTTGATGGCCCCGCCCTGCCCGAGCCGGGTTTTGCCCCACAGAATTGCACCGCTGTAGAGCTGATGGCAAACGTGCTGCGCGAAAGCCCTGAACCGGTGACGCTGGTCGCAACCGGCCCGCAGACCAACGTCGCCCTGCTGCTGAACAGCCATCCTGAATTGCATGCAAAAATCGCCCGGATAGTGATCATGGGCGGCGCCATGGGGCTGGGGAACTGGACGCCAGCCGCGGAATTCAATATTTATGTCGATCCTGAAGCGGCAGAAATTGTCTTCCAGTCCGGCATTCCGGTGGTTATGGCCGGTCTTGACGTGACGCATCGGGCGCAGATTATGGCGGACGATATTGAGCGTTTTCGCGCCATCAATAACCCCGTAGCCCGGACCGTAGCGGAGCTGCTCGATTTCTTTATGGAGTATCACAAGACGGAGAAATGGGGTTTCCAGGGCGCGCCGCTGCACGATCCCTGCACCATCGCCTGGCTGTTGAAACCGGAGATATTCACTACCGCCAGACGCTGGGTCGGCGTAGAAACGCAGGGGAAATATACGCAGGGCATGACGGTGGTCGATTATTTCATGCTCAGTGGCAACGAACCCAACACCGACATCATGCTGGATATCGATCGCCAGGCCTTCGTTGATTTACTGGCAGAACGCCTCGCGTTTTATCAGTAGTAATCTGATGTCACCACGATGCATCATCGGACGCATCGTGGTGGTCTCTGTTAAGGTTCAAACGGGCGACGCTGGAACTGGTCATGACCGCATTTGGGGCACAATGGCAGGAGATCCGGGGTGTAAACGGCCAGATGGAAGTGACATTTTTCGCAGACCAGATTTCCCAGCCCAACGACCTCTCCACTGTGGTATACGCCATGATGGTTCAGATCCTGAAACACCTCACGCCACTCCAGCTGCGTTTTATCGGTGATATCTGCCAGCTCCTGCCACACACTCTCTTTAATCACCCGCATAAAGACGCTATCGGCAACCTCATCCTGGCTCTCCTCATAGCTACGGGCAAACTCTTCCAGATCGCGGCGAACCGCGCGGGTCACCTCTTCCACTTCGGTACGTGTTAACTCACCCGTCTGCATCACCCTCAGGCGAGCCTGGTCGACGAGCGCGTCAATATCCCGCTCACCATTACGCAGACGTTCGGTCAAGGTGGCGACCAGTTCACGGTAAAATTGAGCAACCTTGTTCATCATTTTCCTCCCGGGTAAGTAACTCTCTCTAATGATAGACCTTATTTGCGCCCCGCTTTGTCAGCTCATCCACACTCTGCGTAAATTCCTGCAAGAGCCTTTTCAGCTAAAGGCTGTTTTGACGCAGGCGTTTGGGCTATGCTATGCGGATCTGAAATACCACATCCTTTGGCTACGTTTGTAGCTGTAATAAACACAGGACCACTGGCTGCCATGCAAGAGCAATACCGCCCGGAAGAGATAGAATCGAAAGTCCAGCAACACTGGGACGAGAAGCGCACTTTTGAAGTCACCGAAGACGAGAGCAAAGAGAAGTATTACTGCCTGTCGATGCTTCCCTATCCTTCTGGCCGACTACACATGGGCCACGTGCGTAACTACACCATCGGTGATGTGATCGCCCGTTACCAGCGTATGCTGGGCAAAAACGTTCTGCAGCCGATCGGCTGGGATGCGTTTGGTCTGCCTGCGGAAGGTGCTGCGGTAAAAAACAATACTGCCCCTGCGCCCTGGACCTACGACAACATCGCCTACATGAAAAACCAGCTCAAGATGCTGGGCTTTGGCTATGACTGGAGCCGCGAACTGGCGACCTGTACCCCGGAATATTACCGCTGGGAACAGAAGTTCTTCACCGAGCTGTACAAAAAAGGGCTGGTCTACAAAAAAACATCCGCCGTTAACTGGTGCCCGAACGACCAGACCGTTCTGGCAAACGAACAGGTCATCGACGGCTGCTGCTGGCGCTGCGACACTAAAGTTGAGCGTAAAGAGATCCCACAGTGGTTTATCAAAATCACCGCTTACGCCGACGAACTGCTGAGCGATCTGGATAATCTGGATCACTGGCCAGATACCGTTAAAACCATGCAGCGCAACTGGATCGGCCGTTCTGAAGGGGTGGAAATCACCTTCAACGTGGAAAATTACGATCAGAAGCTGACCGTTTACACCACCCGCCCGGACACCTTCATGGGTGCCACCTACCTGGCCGTGGCGGCAGGTCACCCGCTGGCGCAGAAAGCGGCAGAGAACAATCCAGAACTGGCTGCCTTTATCGACGAATGCCGCAACACCAAAGTGGCCGAAGCCGACATGGCGACCATGGAGAAGAAAGGCGTTGCTACCGGTTTCTACGCCACGCACCCGCTGACTGGCGAAGCGATCCCTGTCTGGGCAGCCAACTTCGTGCTGATGGAGTACGGTACGGGCGCAGTCATGGCCGTTCCGGGTCACGACCAGCGCGACTACGAATTTGCCACTAAATACCACCTGGCGATCAAGCCAGTTATCCTCGCGGCAGACGGCTCTGAGCCGGACCTGTCCGAACAGGCGCTGACCGAAAAAGGCACCCTGTTCAACTCTGGCGAATTCAGCGGCCTGAGCTTCGAAGAGGGCTTCAACGCCATTGCCGACAAACTGGCCTCGCTGGGCGTTGGCGAGCGTAAAGTTAACTACCGTCTGCGCGACTGGGGTGTTTCCCGTCAGCGTTACTGGGGCGCACCAATTCCTATGGTCACCCTGGAAGATGGCACCGTCATGCCAACCCCGGAAGATCAGCTCCCGGTGATCCTGCCGGAAGATGTGGTCATGGATGGCATCACCAGCCCGATTAAAGCCGATCCTGAGTGGGCAAAAACCACCGTGAACGGCATGCCTGCGCTGCGTGAAACCGACACCTTCGACACCTTTATGGAGTCCTCCTGGTACTACGCGCGTTATACCTGCCCGCAGTATCAGGAAGGCATGCTGGATTCCGACGCGGCAAACTACTGGCTGCCGGTCGATATCTACATTGGCGGGATTGAACACGCCATCATGCACCTGCTCTACTTCCGCTTCTTCCATAAACTGATGCGCGACGCAGGCCTGGTGACCTCCAATGAACCTGCCAAACAGCTGCTGTGTCAGGGCATGGTGCTGGCAGATGCCTTCTATTACGTGGGCGCGAACGGCGAGCGTAACTGGGTCTCCCCGGTTGATGCCATCGTTGAGCGCGACGAGAAAGGCCGCATCGTTAAAGCGAAAGATGCCGCTGGCCATGAGCTGGTGTATACCGGCATGAGCAAAATGTCGAAGTCTAAAAACAACGGCATTGACCCGCAGGTGATGGTTGAGCGTTACGGTGCGGATACCGTGCGTCTGTTCATGATGTTTGCTTCTCCGGCGGATATGACCCTGGAGTGGCAAGAATCCGGCGTTGAAGGGGCTAACCGCTTCCTGAAACGTGTCTGGAAACTGGTTTACGAGCACACCTCCCAGGGCGCAGCACCTGCACTGGATACCGCGGCACTGACGGAAGATCAGCAAGCGCTGCGTCGTGATGTTCATAAAACTATTGCTAAAGTGACCGATGATATTGGTCGCCGTCAGACCTTCAATACCGCAATTGCGGCTATTATGGAATTGATGAACAAGCTGGCGAAAGCCCCGCAGGAAGGCGAGCAGGATCGTGCCTTGATGCGTGAAGCGCTGCTGGCGGTTGTCCGTATGCTGAACCCGTTCACCCCTCACGCCAGCTTTACGCTGTGGCAGGAGCTGAACGGTGAAGGCGATATCGATAATGCACCGTGGCCGGTGGCGGATGAATCCGCAATGGTGGAAAACACCACGCTGGTTGTTGTTCAGGTTAACGGTAAAGTGCGCGGTAAGATTACTGTTCCGGTTGATGCAACCGAAGAGCAGGTCCGCGAACGTGCCGGCCAGGAACATCTGGTGGCGAAGTATCTTGATGGCGTTACCGTACGTAAAGTGATCTACGTGCCCGGTAAACTGCTGAACCTGGTCGTTGGCTAAGCGCGGGAGGAAGCGTGCGACAACTGGCAACATTACTGTTATCGCTGGCGGTGTTAGTCACCGCCGGCTGTGGCTGGCACCTGCGTAATACCACACAGGTGCCGGAACAGATGAAAACGATGATTTTCGATTCGGGCGATCCTAATGGTCCGCTGAGCCGTGCCATTCGCAATCAGCTGCGTCTTAACGGCGTTGATCTGATCGAACAAGGAACGCTGCGCCAGGATATACCGTCATTCCGCGTATTAAGCTCTACCCTGAGCCAGGATACCGCGTCCATCTTCCAGGATGGCCGTACTGCGGAATACCAGATGGTGATGGAAGTCCATGCCGCGGTTCTGATCCCAGGTAGCGATATTTACCCTATCAGCACCAAGGTCTACCGTTCGTTCTTCGATAACCCGCAGACTGCGCTGGCGAAAGATGCTGAGCAGACCATTATCATTAACGAAATGTATGACAAGGCAGCGGAGCAGCTGATCCGTAAGCTGCCGAGCGTCCACACTGCTGAAAAAGAGAATGCCCTGAAAGCTCAGCCTGGTACTCAACCAGCGGCATCCTCACCACGCGTCTCCACGACGCTGGGTCAGTAATGCTCAGGTTGTACCCTGAACAACTCCGCGCGCAGCTCAATGAAGGGCTGCGCGCGGCGTATCTGCTTCTCGGAAACGATCCGCTGTTGCTGCAGGAGAGCCAGGATGCCGTACGTCAGCTTGCGGCGACCCAGGGCTTTGAGGAGCACCACAGTTTCACGCTGGATAACAGCACCGACTGGCAGGAGATTTTCTCCCTCTGTCAGGCGATGAGCCTGTTTGCCGCCCGGCAAACCCTGCTTATTCAGTTACCGGAAAACGGCCCTAATGCGGGCATCAACGAACAGCTGGCCACGCTGGTCAGTTTGCTGCATAGCGATCTTCTGCTGATTGTTCGCGGCAATAAACTCACCAAAGCCCAGGAAAATGCCGCCTGGTTTACTGCACTGGCAAACCATTCGGTGCTGGTGACCTGCCAGACCCCGGAGCAGGCCCACCTGCCAAAATGGGTCGCGGCCCGGGCTAAGCAGAACAATTTGCAACTGGATGACGCTGCGAATCAGCTGCTCTGTTACTGTTATGAAGGCAATCTGCTGGCTCTGGCCCAGGCCCTTGAGCGGCTGTCTCTGCTCTGGCCGGATGGCAAGCTGACCCTGCCGCGCGTCGAACAGGCGGTTAACGACGCCGCCCATTTCACCCCTTTCCACTGGGTCGATGCCCTGCTCTCTGCGAAGAGCAAGCGCGCCCTGCACATCCTGCAACAGCTGCGTCTTGAAGGCAGTGAGCCGGTGATCCTGCTCAGAACCCTGCAGCGTGAACTGCTGCTGCTCCTGACCCTGAAACGTCAGTCGGCGCACTCCCCCCTGCGTGCGCTGTTTGATAAACACCGGGTCTGGCAGAACCGTCGCGGCATGACCACCGAGGCCCTGAATCGCCTCAGCCCGGATCAGCTGCGCCAGGCCGTTCAACTGCTGACACGCACCGAGCTGACCCTGAAGCAGGATTACGGCCAGTCGATCTGGTCAGAGCTGGAAAGCCTCTCGCTGCTCCTGTGCCACAAAGCGCTGGCCGATATTTTTATAGAAGGTTGAGATGCACTCTCTACAGGCTCTGTTTGGTGGCACCTTTGATCCGATCCACTACGGGCATCTGAAACCGGTCGAAATTCTGGCAAACCAGATTGGCCTGCAGCGCGTCACTATTATGCCGAATAATGTGCCGCCGCACCGTCCACAGCCGGAGGCCAGCGCCGCACAGCGTAAAATGATGCTGGAACTGGCGATTGCCGATAAGCCGCTGTTTCAACTGGATGAGCGTGAGCTGCGCCGGGACAGCCCGTCGTATACCGCGCAGACGTTGCAGGAGTGGCGCGCCGAACAGGGGCCGGAGACACCGCTGGCCTTTATCATCGGCCAGGACTCGCTGCTCACGTTCCCGGGGTGGTATCAGTATCAAACGATCCTCGAAAATAGCCATGTGATCGTTTGTCGCCGCCCGGGCTATGCTCTGAGGATGAAAGAGGAGCAGCATCAGCAGTGGCTTGAGGCGCACCTGACGTATCAGGTTGAAGATCTGCATACCCTGCCTGCCGGTAAAATTTTCCTGGCGGAAACGCCGTGGTTTGATATTTCGGCCACGCTGATCCGCCAGCGTCTGCAACAGGGGCTGCCCTGCGATGAGATGTTACCCCTGCCGGTTTTGCGTTACATTCAACAGCAGGGTCTGTATCAGAAAAGCAGCAACTGACTGGGCGCCGGGAGAAAAAGCGCGCCATTCGCGCTCTCGCCATTGACACCCCCGTCCAGGCTGATATCCTCCGCTGCCAGACTTCCCGCCAGCACTGTTTTACAAAAACTGTTTTACAAAAATGGCGATGCAATCTCCGGCATAGGGTGGGATGATACCCGCCTTCGCAGGCCCGTGCGGTGACATTTGTCCCGACACTGCGGCCAGTTCAGGTATACTGACTGGCTACGAATTTACAGTTACTCAATCTCACTCTCCCAGGGGGAAAACTTGCAGGGTAAAGCACTCCAGGATTTTGTTATCGACAAAATTGATGACCTGAAAGGTCAGGACATCATCGCCATCGACGTTCAGGGCAAATCAAGCATCACCGATTGCATGATTATCTGCACCGGTACCTCCACTCGCCACGTTGCTTCTATCGCTGACCATGTTGTTCAGGAATCCCGCGCTGCCGGTATGCTGCCGCTGGGCGTAGAAGGCGAAGCTACCGCTGACTGGGTCGTCGTTGACCTTGGCGATGTGATTGTCCACGTCATGCAGGAAGAGAGCCGTCGCCTGTATGAGCTGGAAAAACTCTGGGGTTAATGCGTGAAGCTGCAACTGGTAGCCGTCGGCACAAAAATGCCCGATTGGGTACAAACAGGGTTTACCGAATATCTGCGTCGTTTTCCGAAAGATATGCCGTTTGAGCTGGTGGAGATCCCCGCCGGCAAACGCGGCAAAAACGCAGATATCAAACGCATTCTCGATAAAGAGGGTGAACTGATGCTGGCTGCCGCAGGCAAAAACCGCATCGTCACGCTCGATATTCCGGGCAAGCCCTGGGATACACCGCAGCTGGCGCATGAACTGGAGCGCTGGAAGCAGGACGGTCGCGACGTCAGCCTGTTAATTGGCGGTCCAGAGGGATTATCCTCCGCCTGCAAAGCGGCAGCAGAACAGAGTTGGTCTCTCTCCGCGCTGACGCTGCCCCACCCGCTGGTTCGGGTGTTGGTTGCTGAAAGTCTCTATCGCGCGTGGAGCATCACGACTAACCATCCTTATCACCGTGAGTAATGATGACATCCTGGATAAATTAAGCAGCGGATGAAACTACAGAATTCTTTTCGCGACTATACGGCTGAGTCCGCGCTGTTTGTGCGCCGGGCAGTGGTCGCCTTTTTGGGGATTTTGCTGCTGACTGGCGTGCTGATCGCCAACCTCTATAATCTGCAGATTGTCCGTTTTACCGATTACCAGACCCGCTCCAACGAAAACCGCATTAAACTCGTCCCTATCGCCCCAAGCCGCGGCATTATCTACGATCGCAACGGTACGCCACTGGCGTTGAACCGCACGATCTATCAGATTGAAATGATGCCAGAGAAGGTCGATAACGTGCAGCAGACGCTCGAAGCGCTGCGCAGCGTAGTCGATTTGAATGACGACGATATTGCCGCCTTCAAAAAAGAGCGCTCCCGCTCGCATCGCTTCACGTCGATACCGGTAAAAACCAACCTCACCGAGGTGCAGGTAGCCCGTTTCGCCGTGAACCAGTACCGCTTTCCCGGCGTAGAGGTCAAAGGCTACAAGCGCCGCTTCTACCCGTACGGCTCTGCCCTGACGCATGTCATCGGCTATGTCTCGAAAATCAACGATAAAGACGTCGACAGGCTGGACAAAGACGGCAAACTCGCCAACTACGCGGCGACGCACGATATTGGCAAGCTGGGCATTGAGCGCTATTACGAAGAGATTCTCCACGGCCAGACCGGGTATGAAGAGGTTGAAGTCAACAACCGTGGCAGAGTGATCCGTCAGCTGAAAGAGGTGCCACCTCAGGCCGGGCATGACATTTATCTCACCCTGGATCTCAAACTTCAGCAGTATATTGAAACCCTGCTGGCAGGCAGCCGCGCGGCGGTAATTGTGACCGACCCACGTACCGGCAGCATTCTGTCGCTGGTCTCGACGCCGAGCTACGACCCGAATCTGTTCGTCGATGGCATCTCCAGCAAGGACTATTCTGGCCTGCTCAACGACCCTAATACGCCGCTGATCAACCGCGCGACCCAGGGTGTTTATCCCCCGGCCTCGACGGTTAAACCTTATGTGGCCGTGTCGGCGCTCAGCACAGGTGTTATCACCCGTAATACCAGTCTCTTCGACCCGGGTTGGTGGCAGTTGCCTGGCTCGGAAAAACGCTACCGCGACTGGAAGAAGTGGGGCCACGGCCATCTGAACGTCACCAAATCGCTGGAGGAGTCGGCGGATACCTTCTTCTACCAGGTAGCCTATGACATGGGCATTGACCGTCTGTCGGAATGGATGGGCAAATTTGGCTACGGCCACTATACCGGTATCGACCTGTCAGAAGAGCGTTCCGGTAACATGCCAACCCGGGAATGGAAGCAGAAGCGCTTTAAAAAACCGTGGTATCAGGGTGACACAATTCCGGTAGGGATCGGTCAGGGCTACTGGACCGCCACCCCCATCCAGATGAGCAAAGCGCTGATGATCCTTATCAACGACGGGGTGGTAAAAGTGCCGCACCTGCTGATGAGCACCGTTGAAGACGGCAAAAAAGTGCCCTGGGCGCAGCCGCACGAGCCGCCAGTGGGCGATATCCATTCCGGTTACTGGGAAATCGCCAAAGACGGGATGTATGGCGTAGCCAACCGTGCAAACGGTACGGCACACAAATACTTTGCCGGCGCGCCCTATAAAATCGCGGCAAAATCCGGTACCGCCCAGGTGTTTGGCCTGAAAGCCAATGAAACCTATAACGCGCATAAAATTGCTGAACGTCTGCGTGACCATAAGCTGATGATTGCGTTTGCACCATACGAAAACCCGCAGGTCGCCGTGTCGATTATTCTGGAAAACGGCGGTGCAGGCCCGGCGGTCGGTACCATCATGCGCCAGATCCTTGACCACCTCATGCTGGGTGACAACAACACTGACTTGCCGAGTGAAAACCCGGCTACCGCCGGCGCGGAGGACCAATAATCGTGACGGATAATCCGAATAAAAAATCGCTGTGGGACAAGATCCACATCGACCCGGCCATGCTGCTGATCCTGCTGGCGCTGCTGGTTTACAGTGCCCTGGTTATCTGGAGCGCCAGCGGCCAGGATCTCGGCATGACGGAGCGTAAGATCGGCCAGATCACCATGGGTCTGGTCGTCATGGTGGTGATGGCGCAGATCCCACCCCGCGTGTACGAAGGCTGGGCACCCTATCTCTATATCTTCTGCATCATTCTCCTGGTTGCGGTAGACGCCTTTGGTGCCATCTCGAAAGGTGCGCAGCGCTGGCTCGACCTCGGCATCGTCCGTTTCCAGCCCTCGGAGATTGCGAAAATCGCCGTTCCACTGATGGTGGCGCGCTTCATCAACCGTGATGTCTGCCCACCGTCGCTGAAAAACACCGCTATCGCACTGGTGCTGATCTTCCTGCCTACGCTGCTGGTGGCCGCGCAGCCGGACCTCGGGACCTCGATTCTGATCGCCCTCTCCGGCCTGTTCGTTCTGTTCCTCTCTGGGCTGAGCTGGCGACTTATCGGGATTGCCGTGGTATTAGTGGCGGCCTTTATACCGATTCTGTGGTTCTTCCTGATGCACGATTATCAGCGCCAGCGCGTAATGATGTTGTTGGATCCAGAGAGCGACCCGCTCGGAGCAGGCTATCATATTATACAGTCGAAGATTGCAATCGGCTCTGGCGGCCTGCGCGGCAAAGGCTGGCTGCACGGTACGCAGTCGCAGCTTGAGTTTCTGCCCGAACGCCATACCGACTTTATCTTTGCGGTTCTGGCTGAAGAGTTAGGGCTGGTCGGAATTTTAATCCTGCTCGCGCTGTACCTGCTGTTAATCATGCGCGGATTGTGGATTGCCGCCCGGGCACAAACCACCTTTGGCCGCGTTATGGCCGGTGGCTTGATGTTGATTTTATTCGTTTATGTTTTCGTAAATATTGGTATGGTGAGCGGTATTCTGCCGGTGGTAGGCGTACCGCTTCCGCTGGTGAGTTACGGAGGCTCGGCCCTGATCGTTCTGATGGCCGGGTTCGGGATCGTCATGTCGATCCACACACACAGAAAAATGTTGTCAAAAAGCGTATAAGGGGCACGCAATGCGTAAGCAGTGGTCTGGGATCTGCATCGCAGTGAGTTTACTGGCAGCCTGTACAAGTGACGATGGTCAGCAGCAAGCGACCGTCGCACCGCCGCAGCCGGCAGTATGTAATGGTCCGGTGGTTGAGATCAGCGGAGCCGATCCGCGTTTTGAACCCCTGAGCGCCACGGCTAATCAGGATTACGAGCGCGACGGAAAAAGCTACAAAATTGTTCAGGATCCTTCCCGCTTTAGTCAGGCTGGTCTGGCGGCTATTTATGACGCCGAGCCGGGAAGCAACCTGACCGCAAGCGGTGAAGCGTTCGATCCTATGCAGCTCACCGCTGCGCACCCGACGCTGCCGATCCCAAGCTACGCGCGTATCACCAACCTGGCGAATGGCCGAATGATTGTGGTACGTATCAACGATCGTGGCCCTTACGGCAATGACCGCGCGATCTCGCTGTCACGCGCCGCGGCCGACCGTCTGAATACCTCCAACAACACAAAAGTGCGTATCGACCCGATTATTGTTGCTCAGGACGGTTCGCTCTCCGGCCCCGGTATGGCCTGTACCACCGTGGCTAAACAGACTTATGCCCTGCCCGCACGTCCCGATTTGAGTGGCGGTATGGGCAGCGCGTCGTCCGTTTCTGAACCTGCGCCGCAGGGTGACGTACATGCCATCAGTAACGACACGCTGAAAAGCGAAGACACTATGGGCGCACCGGTCAGCAGCGGTGGTTTCCTTGGCGCGCCTACTACCCTCGCCTCCGGCGTGCTGGAAGGCAGCGAACCGCCTGCACCTCAGCCAGTCGTCACCGCGCCGGTGAACCAGACGGCACCGGTCACAGCACCTGTATCTGCTCCGACTCAGGCTCCGGTTACGGCACCTGGTTCTGCTCAGACTCCGGTTACGGCGCCTGTTTCCGCACCCGCACAGGCAGGCGGTTATGTTGTTCAGGTTGGCGCGGTCAGCGATCAGGCCCGTGCCCAACAGTATCAGCAGCGCCTCGGCCAGCAGTTTGCCGTGCCGGGCCGCGTAGAGCAAAATGGTGCGGTATGGCGTATTCAGCTCGGCCCGTTTGCCAGTAAATCTGAGGCCGCAGCCTTGCAGCAACGTCTGCAGAATGAAGCGCAGTTACAGTCATTTATCGCTGTTGCAAAATGATTAATAGGCGGTATCCGAATTGTCAGTTTTTGTCATGATGATTCACACTCTCATGCTTAAAGTCGGATGCCTGCCTGTATAGCATTTGCTATAGTAAGGCACTTTTTTTAATTCCATCACGGATGTCGTTTTTCTGACCATGAAGACCACTTTCTCCGCTCGTTTTATGCAGCGCATGGCGCTCACTACGGCGCTTTGTGCAGCCACGCTCTCTGTTGCTCACGCCGATGACCTGAATATCAAGACCATGATCCCGGGCGTTCCGCAGATCGACGCGGAATCCTACATCCTGATCGATTACAACTCCGGTAAGGTGTTGGCTGAACAGAATGCTGACGCACGACGCGATCCGGCCAGTCTGACTAAAATGATGACCAGCTACGTCATCGGTCAGGCCATGAAAGCAGGTAAATTCAAAGAAACCGACCTGGTAACCATCGGTAACGATGCGTGGGCCACCGGCAACCCGGTATTTAAAGGGTCATCCTTGATGTTCCTGAAACCCGGCATGCAGGTTCCCGTCTCCCAGCTGATCCGTGGCATCAACCTCCAGTCCGGTAACGATGCCTGCGTGGCGATGGCAGACTTTGCCGCCGGCAGCCAGGACGCTTTTGTTGGCCTGATGAACAGCTACGTTTCCGCACTGGGTCTGAAAAACAGCCACTTCCAGACCGTACACGGCCTGGATGCTGACGGTCAGTACTCCTCTGCGCGCGATATGGCGCTGATTGGCCAGGCGCTGATCCGTGACGTACCGAACGAATACACCATCTATAAAGAGAAAGAATTTACCTTTAACGGTATCCGTCAGACCAACCGTAACGGCCTGCTGTGGGATAACAGCCTGAACGTTGACGGCATCAAAACCGGGCATACCGATAAAGCCGGTTACAACCTGGTGGCTTCTGCCACTGAAGGCCAGATGCGTCTGATCTCTGCGGTAATGGGTGGTCGTACTTTCAAAGGGCGTGAAACCGAGAGCAAGAAGCTGCTGACCTGGGGCTTCCGCTTCTTCGAAACGGTAAACCCACTGAAAGCGGGCAAAGAATTCGCCTCTGAACCGGTCTGGTTTGGTGATAACGACCGCGCCTCTCTGGGCGTCGATAAAGATCTCTACCTGACCATCCCACGCGGTCGCATGAAAGATCTGAAAGCCAGCTATGTGCTGACCGCCAGCGAACTGCACGCTCCGCTGAAGAAAAATCAGGTTGTGGGCACCATCAACTTCCAGCTTGATGGCAAAACCATCGACCAGCGTCCGCTGGTGGTGTTGGATGAAATCCCGGAAGGCAATTTCTTTGGCAAAATCATTGATTACATTAAATTGATGTTCCATCACTGGTTTGGTTAAAAATTGAACACTTGAAAGTGTGATTTCCATCCCCATATACTATGTAACCTGATAACTCCCACCCGACGTGGGAGTTATTCTTTTTTTGACGTACTGCCGGAGTTGACATGAAAACCAAACTTAACGAACTGCTTGAATTCCCTACTCCTTTTACTTACAAAGTAATGGGGCAGGCGTTGCCTGAGCTGGTTGATCAGGTGGTTGAAGTGGTACAGCGCCATGCGCCAGGCGACTACTCTCCGACGGTGAAACCAAGCAGCAAAGGCAACTACCATTCCGTGTCTATCACCATCACGGCGACGCATATCGAACAAGTTGAGACGCTCTACGAAGAGCTGGGTAACATCGATATCGTTCGCATGGTGCTGTAACACCTTTCGGTTACCCGCATCGCCGGGTAACCTGTTTCTCCTCTGTGATATACTCCCCGCTACAGTTTGTCCCTTCGTTCGGAGATATCGTTTTGTACCAGGATACCATTCTCGTCCGCCAGCTTGGGCTGCAGCCCTATGAACCTGTCTCCCAGGCTATGCATGATTTCACTGACACACGCGACGAGAACACGCCGGATGAGATCTGGCTGGTAGAGCATCTACCGGTGTTTACCCAGGGTCAGGCCGGAAAAGCGGAGCATCTGTTAATGCCCGGCGATATCCCGGTTATCCAGAGCGATCGTGGGGGCCAGATCACCTACCACGGGCCGGGACAACAGGTCATGTATGTCCTGCTTAACCTGAAGCGCAGAAAGCTCGGGGTACGCGAACTGGTGACGCTGCTTGAACAAACGGTAGTCAATACGCTGGCGGAATTTGATATTGATGCGCACCCGCGGGCAGATGCACCCGGCGTCTATGTTGGCGAAATGAAAATATGTTCTCTTGGTCTGCGGATTCGTAAAGGGTGCTCTTTCCACGGCCTTGCTTTGAATATCAATATGGATCTTTCACCTTTCCAGCGGATCAATCCTTGCGGTTATGCGGGTATGGAAATGGCCCAAATGCGCCAGTGGGTAGAGAACATTACACCGGAAATTGCACGTCCGCATTTGCTTAATGCTTTTTTAGCGCTGCTAAACAATCCACCCCATAAATATATTACTGCTTAATTATCCCGGCAATTTGGCTCATTATTTGATGAGCCATTCTTATTTCAAGGCTTTAAGCTTTACAACAATCCGTACTTTCTATATTTTCAAAATACCTGCAACGCGCTTGCGTATTAGCATTTACCCGTTATCTACTCAGCCAGGGCCAACCGACTGGTATGAATATCGCCTGCGCAAAAATTAGACAAGATGATGAATTTACTTAGAAATGTTGATTATCAAAACTAGTTTAACCACAACAATAAGCACATTATTTAAATTCAACTATTATTTATATTGTGAATAATTAGGGAGAGATCGCGTGGATAATAATAATTCACCAGATAAGCGCTTGAGTGATCCTGGCAGTGAAACAAAACCACAGGTTTTTCGGACTTTACGCAATATTGACCTTAATTTATTGACGATTTTTGAGGCCGTGTATGTCCACAAAGGGATCGTCAATGCTGCGAAAATTCTGAATCTCACTCCCTCAGCAATAAGTCAGTCCATCCAAAAATTACGCTCAATTTTCCCCGATCCGCTGTTCATACGTAAAGGCCAGGGCGTGACGCCGACCGCCTACGCCACGCATCTGCATGAATATATAAGCCAGGGTCTGGAGTCAATTCTTGGGGCGCTGGATTTAACCGGCACCTATGATAAGCAACGCACCATCACTATTGGTACTACCCCGACCGTAGGCGCGCTGGTTTTGCCGCAGATTTACCAGGCCGTGAGAACCCATGCCCCGCATCTGATGCTGCGCAATATTTCGGTCAATGATGCCGAAACCCAGCTAGGCCAGTTTCAGACCGACCTGATCGTGGACAGCAACGCCCTGAATGCCCGCGCCCTAAGCCACAACGTGCTGTTCGCTGACAAACTTCTACTGATCTGCCGTAAAAACCATCCGGCGCTAAGCCAGGCAGCCACGGTAGATAATCTGGGGAACTACGAACAAACGTTGCTAATGCTAGAGGGCCAAAACCTCAACGGATTACGCCAACTATCAACGACATTTTCCCTGAACGTCTGGTGCACTTCAGCAGTTACAATCTCTTTACGATTGCCGCCCTGATCGGCAGCAGCGATCTGATTGGCATCATCCCCGAGCGCCTGTTTAATCTGGTACGTCACTGCTGGCCGCTGGAACAGATCCCCTTCGCCCCGCTCAATGCCGAATGCGTTGAAATCTCGCTGTATTACAACAAACTGAGCCTGCGCGATCCGGTGCTAGAAAATTTGATAAACGTCATCCGCCAGGCCTTCTGATCAGGGGGTATTTCCCTTAAAGCCGCGCAGCCCCACATAAAAGGCACTAAACAACAACTATTTTACAATTTGGCGACCGGGCAGGCTGCTTTATCGTCCGTATCAATGATATACTGCCTGTCGTTCGTTCAAAAATAGTTGATAAATACAACATTCCCTTGAATTGAAACGCTTTCCTTCGATTTTCGCAACTGGAAGACGCACGCTATGAGTAAACCCATTGTGATGGAACGCGGTGTTAAATACCGTGATGCCGATAAAATGGCCCTAATCCCGGTTAAAAACGTGGCTACGGAGCGCGAAGCGCTGTTAAGAAAACCGGCCTGGATGAAGATTAAACTTCCGGCGGACTCTTCGCGTATTCAGGGAATTAAAGCAGCGATGCGCAAAAACGGTCTTCACTCCGTTTGCGAAGAGGCCTCCTGCCCGAACCTTGCTGAATGTTTTAACCACGGCACTGCGACTTTCATGATCCTCGGCGCGATTTGTACCCGCCGCTGCCCATTCTGTGACGTTGCCCACGGTCGCCCTGTTACGCCTGACGCTAACGAACCACAGAAACTGGCACAGACTATTGCTGACATGGCCCTGCGCTATGTGGTTATCACCTCTGTTGACCGCGACGATCTGCGCGACGGTGGTGCCCAGCACTTTGCTGACTGTATCTCTGCCATTCGTGAAAAGAGCCCGTCCATCAAAATCGAGACGCTGGTTCCCGACTTCCGTGGCCGTATGGATCGCGCGCTGGATATCCTCAACGCCACGCCACCAGACGTGTTTAACCACAACCTGGAAAACGTACCGCGTCTCTATCGTCAGGTTCGTCCGGGCGCCGATTACAACTGGTCTCTGAAACTGCTGGAGCGTTTTAAAGAAGCGCATCCTGAGATCCCAACCAAATCTGGCCTGATGGTGGGTCTGGGTGAAACCAACGAAGAGATCATTGAAGTCATGCGCGACCTGCGTCGCCATGGCGTCACCATGCTGACGCTGGGCCAGTATCTGCAGCCAAGCCGTCACCACCTGCCGGTGCAGCGCTACGTAAGCCCTGAAGAGTTTGACGAAATGAAAGCTGAAGCGATGGCGATGGGCTTCACCCATGCAGCCTGCGGCCCGTTCGTTCGTTCGTCCTATCACGCCGATATGCAGGCGAAAGGCGAAGAAGTGAAGTAAACCCGTCACAAACGTTTACAGTTCACCCATAAAAAAACCGGCTTTAGCCGGTTTTTTTCTATCGCAAGCCATTAAGGCGTAGCCGTTACTCTTTGTGGGAGAGTTTTTCGGCAGTGATATCCGCATCAGCGCTTTTCTTCGCCATAGCGTCATCGTCGTTCATCGCCTTTTTAAAGCCTTTGATAGCAGCACCCAGGTCTCCGCCCAGCGTACGTAATTTCTTGGTACCAAACAGCAGGACAACCAGCGCGGCTACCACCAGCAGTTTGGTAATACTAATCTCACCCATAGATACCTTCTTGACGTAAACAGGCTGCGTTTCGCGCCTTAAAAACCCGACCTTATTAACGGTCATTTGACGCCCGCACACAATAGCAATCTGTAACAAGGTGAATCAAGCGTTGTTTAAAAAACGTCACAACAATTGCGGGGGCGCGAAGCGTCGGTTGCGTAGCACCGGCAACTGCTGACGCGCCAGCGTAATGCGCTGCTGGCTGATCTCCGCTATTAACAGGGCTGGCCCTTCTGCCGCGGCCGCAATGGTTACGCCAAGGGGGTCGATAATGCGGCTCTGACCGATATTCTTGTTACCACACTCCCCTGCTGCCACCACATAGCAGGTGGTATCCAGCGCCCTGGCTGCCAGCAGCGTTGACCAGTGGTGCTCCTTGAGCGGCCCCCTGACCCATGCCGCAGGCAGAACCAAAACCTCTGCTCCCGCCAGCGCCAGATTCAACGCCATCTCCGGGAAGCGCAAATCGTAGCAGGTCATCAACCCCAGACGGATACCCTCAATTTCAATCAGCGGCGGCACTCTCGTTCCCGCATCCACCAGCCTGGATTCCTGAATATTGAACGCATCGTAAAGATGCAGCTTGGCATACTGCTCAACGATCCTGCCGCCACGCAGGGCGACGAGGGTATTGATCGCCCTGCCCGCGGTGGAGGGGACATGCACCGTCAGCACCGTAGTCAGTTCATTACGGGCGCTCTCTGCCAGTAGCATCGTCAAAAAGCCGCCGTCCAGCGGCTGGGCCGACTTTACGGACAGGTCGGGATCGTTATCATCGCGGGCGAGTAACGCTTCGGGCAGCACCAGCAGCGATGCCCCCTGCGCGGCCGCCTGTGCCATCAGCGAAACGCAAGTTTCGGCATTTTTTTGCCAGTTCGCCGTTACTGCAAATTGTCCAACCGCAACGTACATATTTTCCCCTTGCCGCAAACGGCGTTACACTCTGGATCCTTACACATCAAATAGCAGGTATTGTTCGTGTTTCAACTTCTTTTAGCCGTTTTTATCGGCGGGGGCACAGGAAGCGTGGCGCGCTGGTTGTTGAGCATGCGGTTTAACCCTCTGCATCAGCAAATCCCGTTCGGAACGCTAACGGCCAACCTTATCGGTGCCTTTATCATTGGGCTGGGGCTGGCGTGGTTCAACCGCATGCCCCATCTCGATCCGGTGTGGAAGCTGCTGATCACCACCGGCTTTTGCGGCGGATTGACGACCTTCTCGACGTTCTCGGCCGAGGTGGTGTTTTTGTTGCAGGATGGACGGGCAGCCTGGGCGCTGCTGAACATTGCGGTCAATCTTCTGGGTTCGTTAATGATGACCGCGCTCGCATTTTGGTTAATCTCTGCGGTAAATGCTCACTAAAAGAGACGACCTTAATGTTGGCTTAATTTTTCTCGGGCACCCTGTCAGTACATACACTGAGGGTGCCGCAATGAAAGAGAAAATAACAAATGTGGGGATGGTTGTACTGAGCATGGCAATCGTTGTCAGTTTTTTGCGGCTGTACCTGCTCAGCTAAGCCAGAACGAAAAAAACCCGCTCAGGGAGCGGGTTTTGAAATTCTTGCTGGTCTCGTCTGAATTACAGAGCGATGACGTTAGCAGCAGAAGGGCCTTTGGCACCGTTAGTGATTTCAAACTCAACGCGCTGACCTTCAGCCAGGGTTTTGAAACCATTGCTCTGGATTGCAGAGAAGTGTACGAACACGTCTTTGCTGCCATCTTCCGGAGTAATGAAACCGAATCCTTTGGATTCATTAAACCACTTAACGTTACCTTTAATCTTAGACATCAAAATTACCTTTACATGAAAATTGGACACAAATGCTGTGTCGGGTATCAGTACAACAATTGTGAGCGGTTTTGTCCAGCGCCTTTTTGAAGAAAAGTGACAAAAGTCGCGTTAATTTTCTCGCCCCAATTTTTATCCTTTACACGTCAACAAGTGGCTATTAAATCACCAGTATGTAAAGTTTTTTCAGCTAAAACTGAAAGCGCATCCAGGCGAAGTAGACGTTGCCATTGTTATAGGTTCCCGGGATATAGGTCATCTGAAAAGTGGCCGGGCCGTAGCCCACAGAGGCCAGCGGCAGCACCAGCGGAATGGGGATGTAGTTCCAGTTATCGCGCGCCGTCACAGCAGCGGTAAAACCGAGACCCAGATGGAGGTTATCATCAGCCAGCGGACGCCAGGTTTTTTCCCAGCCGTAACCCGCGATCGGCTCCCATTTATTATAGGAATCTTTAAACGCCATGGCGTACAGGCCATGCCAGTTACCTTTCTCATCCCAGCGTGACTGACCAAAGCCCGCGCCCCACGGTCGCTCATTGTAGCGGTCGGTCTTCTCTTTATCGTAAGCGAAGCGGGCATGCCATGTAATGGCGGGCACATAGAGATCGTAATGCTGGGGGGCTTCCCAGGTCTCAACCATATCGTTATGGATAGTTTTGACCCAGGCTCTCAGGGGAGGGACATCTTTAGCCATTGCTACAGTCGAAAAAGAGAACTGAGCAAAAATAAAAGGAAATACAATGAAAAACTTATTAATAATTGTCACAACTTTATTACCACTTTACTTTTCGCAGCGTGTTCTTGCCCAGAATAGTGGAATGGCAGCCTGACGGCATGGGTGTTTATCTTAATTATTAACGGCAAAAGATAAGAATTCTCCTGGTAAAAGAGCGCGCGCCGAAAAATACCTCATGAACAATAAACAAAACCTATACTGATGCAATAATTTATGCAGCGCATGAATAAATAATACAGATATCATCGTCAACCTGACCCTCCCGCCTGCCAGCTGCACAACAATGCGCTACATCATCTCTGCACTGCCCTTCCCGCCTCGCATCCCCGGCAGCATTCGGGCCACGATGGCGACAACGGCCATCACTTTAATAAGGATCGCACTTTCGTAAAACGCCACAATAAACACTTTATTTTAGCCGTCATGATCGCGAACTTAATATATTCACATCCCGCGTAATATAAAGCACAATAATAATATCAAACCTTGCCAACACACCTGACACAACACTATTTCCCACCGATAAATCATATTCCAGAAACCATAACAACCAGATATCAATAATAAGTCAAAAAGGTAATATCCCCATGAGGATAAGCCCCTCAGGAATAAAGTTAAAAGTCAGCCTGAGCAGCGTCTGGCGCTGGCAAAAGAGACTGGAACATACGCGGGGAAACGCCTGAGACAGAAGCCGTTTTCGATTTATTTCGTTTTGTGCGGTGACTGGCTCTCTACAACCCGTGCAGAACTAACCCACGCTCATCAGCGTTGCGGCAGTAGCATAATCGGCCTGAATACTTCTTTAGTAGGCGTTTTATTGATTTTGGTCAGCGAGGCCGGTCCATTATTTCGGCACATTTTGTCACCTTAACTTTATTGCTAATTATCCTTTCGCTCTGGGGGCGTCGGGACACTGAGGGATCCATGCTAACGTTTATCGAGTTACTGATTGGAGTGGTGGTCATTGTCGGCGTCGCACGCTACATCATCAAAGGCTACTCCGCCACCGGCGTGCTGTTTGTGGGCGGCCTTGTCTTACTGATTGTCAGCGCCCTGATGGGCCATAAAGTGCTGCCATCCAGCGCCACCAGCACCGGTTACACCGCAACCGACATTGTTGAGTACATCAAAATCCTGCTGATGAGCCGCGGTGGCGATCTGGGGATGATGATCATGATGCTCTGTGGGTTTGCCGCCTATATGACGCACATTGGCGCCAACGATATGGTGGTTAAGCTGGCCTCAAAGCCGCTGAGCTATATTAACTCCCCTTACCTGCTGATGATCGCCGCCTATTTCGTCGCCTGTCTGATGTCGCTGGCCGTGTCGTCGGCAACCGGCCTGGGCGTGCTGCTGATGGCCACCCTGTTCCCGGTGATGGTCAACGTGGGGATCAGTCGTGGCGCGGCGGCGGCTATCTGCGCCTCTCCGGCAGCGATTATTCTCTCTCCGACCTCCGGTGACGTGGTGCTGGCCGCCAAAGCCGCCGAGATGCCGCTGATCGATTTCGCCTTTAAAACCACTCTGCCGATCTCCATCGCAGCCATTCTCGGCATGGCGGTTGCGCACTTCTTCTGGCAGCGTTACCTCGATAAAAAAGAGAACATCTCCCACGAAAGACTCGACGTCAGCGAAATCACCACCACCGCCCCTTCGTTCTACGCCATCCTGCCGTTTACGCCCATCGTTGGGGTGCTGATTTTCGATGGCAAATGGGGGCCGGAGTTGCACATCATCACTATTCTGGTGATCTGCATGCTGCTGGCGGCGGTGCTGGAGTTTGTTCGCGGCTTCAATACCCAGAAGGTATTTAGCGGCCTGGAAGTGGCGTATCGCGGCATGGCGGATGCCTTCGCTGGCGTGGTGATGCTGCTGGTGGCGGCCGGGGTCTTTGCCCAGGGGCTTAGCACCATCGGCTTTATCCAGAGCCTGATCTCCATCGCCACTTCGTTCGGTTCCGCAAGCATTATCCTGATGATGGTGCTGGTGGTGCTAACCATGCTGGCGGCGATGACCACCGGTTCCGGTAACGCGCCTTTCTACGCCTTCGTGGAGATGATCCCGAAACTGGCGCACTCCTCCGGTATTAACCCGGCCTATCTCACCATCCCAATGCTGCAGGCTTCCAACCTGGGCCGTACCATCTCCCCGGTCTCCGGCGTGGTCGTGGCCGTCGCCGGGATGGCAAAAATCTCGCCTTTCGAAGTGGTAAAACGCACATCCGTGCCGGTCCTCGTGGGCCTGGTCATCGTCATTATCGCCACAGAGGTATTGGTGCCAGGCACCGCTGTGGGTTAAGGCACACTACAGCATAAAGCGCCTACGGGCGCTTTTTGTGCTTTAATAATCCCCAGCAATATTTTGCTTTCAATCATCAGGAATAGACATGTTCAGAAAGGATCTCGTTTTGCCTGCCAGCGCAGCCGCCGTGGTGCTGTGCGCCTTTGCGGCGCAGGCTGCCCCGCTTCAGGCAACACAATATGCGGATTTTGATCGCTACGTGCTGGCGCTCTCATGGCAGTCCGGCTTTTGCCAGAGCCTGCACGATCGCAACCGCGACGCGCCCGACGAATGTCGACTGCAAAAAGAGCGTGACGATAAAACAACGATCCTCACCGTTCATGGTCTGTGGCCGGGCTTACCAAAATCCATCGCCGCACGCGGAGTCGACGATCGCCGCTGGATGCGCTATGGCTGCGCAACCCGCCCCATTCCCAATATGCCGGAGGCAAAAGCCAGCCGTAAATGCGATGCCGCAGAGACCGGATTATCGCTGACGGGTGCCGCGAAGCTGAACGAGGTGATGCCTGGCGCAGGTGGCAATTCCTGCCTGGAACGTTATGAATATGCCAAACACGGCGTCTGCTTCGGCTTCGATCCCGACGCCTATTTCAGCACTATGGTGCGGATGAATCAGGAAGTGAAGGCCAGCCCGCTTGGGCAGTTCCTGGCGGCAAATTACGGCAAAACCGTCAGCCGAAGCGCGTTCGACGCCGCGGTAGCCAAAAGCTGGGGGCCGGAGACGGTGAAAGCCGTTAAACTCAGCTGTAGCGGCAAGCCAGCCTATCTTACCGAAGTGCAGCTCACGCTCACCGCTGCCAGCATCAACGCCCCGCTGGCGACCCCCTCGTTCATTGCCCAACCGCATCCGGGTAACTGCGGCAAGCAATTTGTGATCGACAAGATCGGCTACTGAGGTTGGCTCACCCTTTTCGGGCGTCCGGGCGTACCAGATCAAAACGCTGATCCTCACCGATGGCGAAGTACGCCGTCGGCCCCCCGGCGCGCAGGACCGGCTGCGCTTTCGCCGTCTGGTAAATGCCGTCCTGCAGCAGGCTTTCATCAATGTGGATCCCGACCACCTCCCCCAGCACCAGCCAGGTATCGATCGAATCGCCGTTCGCCGCCGTCAGCTGGATGCACTGCGACAGGCGGCACTCAAAGTTGACCGGGCTTTGCGCCACGCGCGGGACTTTCACCACCCGGCTTTCGGCTTTGGTCAGCCTGGCACGTAAAAACTCATCCTCGCCGTGGGGCAGGCTGGCGGAGGTTTCATTCATGGCGCTGGCCAGTTCCCGGGTGGTGAGATTCCAGACAAACTCCCCGGTCTCGACAATATTGCGCACGCTGTCTTTCCAGCCCGTGCTGGCGAAACCGATAATGGGCGGATGGTAGTTAAAGCAGTTGAAGAAGCTATACGGCGCCAGGTTAGGGCGTCCTTCAGTATCGCAGGAGGCAATCCAGCCAATCGGGCGGGGTCCAACAATCGCGTTTAATGGATCATGCGGCAGGCCGTGTCCCTGGGAAGGTTGATAAAAATACATAACGCTCTCTGGAAATTGAGGAATAAAAATCGGCAGGCACGGATTACGCTTCGCTCATCCCCCTACCCCAAGAGGATCAGCGTAACGCAATCCGTAGAAAAGTAAGACTGAATAAAGTGCGACAGTCTTCGTTGTTCTGCTGTTATGGGTGTTTCACGCGACATAACTTGCGCCTTAAAAGAATAATCCAGATTGACGAAGATTCACCTTTTTCGCCTGAATTTCATACTAACGACCCAGTAATGGCCGTTGGATTAAATCCACGCCATGAATGTGACAAGCATCACTTCAAACTGGGGCACAGACTCAGTATTATCAGACAGAGTTGAACCCTCGCTACCGGATGGCGAGGGTTTTCTTTTGGCATCTCTTCTGCGGTTGTCGCAGCATTAACGACATGGAGTAAATAATGTCCAGACCCACAATCATCATTAACGAACTCGATGCTGAGCGTATTGACCGCCTGCTGGAGCAGCCGGCCTTTGCCTCGCTGCCTATCGCCAGCGCCCTGAACGACGAGCTGGATCGCGCGCAGATGTGTGCGCCGCAGGACATGCCCGCTAACGTGGTGACCATGAACAGTCAGGTAAAATTTCGCGATTTGACCACCGGCGAGGTGCGCACCCGCACGCTGGTCTATCCGGCGCAGATGACCGACAGCAGTACACAACTGTCGGTTATGGCACCGGTAGGTGCTGCGCTGATTGGCCTGCGTACTGGCGATACCATCCACTGGGAACTGCCGGGCGGTACCGCCACGCATCTGGAAGTGCTGGAACTGATCTGGCAGCCTGAAGCGGCGGGCGAATACCTGCGCTAATCCCATCTGAACAAGCGTTAACCCGCTTTGCCCAGAGGATGCCAGGGCATCCTCTTTCCGCGTTTTCTACTGTCAGATAACGCCGCCCGGTACAGGGTTGACCAGCCCGGTAACCCGCTCTTTTGCCACTTCTGCGCTTTGCGCGCCGGGTACCAGGATAATTTTTCGGCAATCTTCCTGACGTTTCTCAAAGATTTCGTAGCCACGAGCCGCCTCTTCAAACGGCATATAGTGGGTCACGATCTCCTCCGGTTTAAGCAGCCCCTGTTCAATCAACGGCAACAGTTCGCCGAGCCAGGCGTGAACGTTGGTCTGCCCCATTTTAAAGGTGAGTCCTTTGTCGAAGGCATCGCCAAACAGGAAACCGTGAATAAACCCAGCATAGACGCCGGGGACGCTGACAATACCCCCGCGCCTTACCGCGGCGATACACTGCCGCAGGGCTTTACCGCTGCTGCCTTCGAGCTTGAGGTTTGTCAGCACCGTTTCGGTCGTGCTCCCTTTCGCCTCAAAGCCGACCGCATCAATCACCGCGTCCACCCCACGCTGGCCACGGGTCTGCTCGATAATTTTTTCTGCGGCATCGTCGTCGCGGTCAAAATTGATTGGGATCGCGCCGTAACGGTCCTGGGCAAAACGCAGCCGGTAGTCGTGATGATCGACAATAAAAATCTGCTCAGCCCCGAGATAGCGTGCGCAGGCGACGGTCAAAAGCCCCACCGGCCCGGCACCGAACACCGCGACGCTGCTGCCCTGGGTAATCTGGGCATTTTTGGCCGCCTGCCAGGCGGTAGGCAGGATGTCCGAGAGGAACAGCGCTTTATCATCTGACAACACCGGCGGCACCTTAAAAGGCCCGACATTGCCTTTTGGCACGCGAACATATTCCGCCTGGCCGCCGGGTACGCCACCGTACAGATGGCTGTAACCAAAGAGCGCAGCCGGAGGTGGGATCTGTTTTTTATTCAGGGTCGCGCCGCGCCCAGTGTTGGTACTTTCGCAGGCGGCATATTGCTGCATCCGGCAGAAAAAGCAGTCGCCGCAGGCAATGACAAAGGGGATCACCACCCGGTCGCCTTTCGCGAGATTTTTCACGTCGCGCCCGGTCTCCACCACTTCGCCCATAAACTCATGGCCGAAGATATCACCATGTTCAACCTTAGGTATCTTCCCGCGATAAAGATGCAAATCAGAACCGCAGATCGCAGTTGCTGTGATGCGCAGAATGATATCGTCAGCTTGCTCGATGGCCGGATCGGGTACTGTTTCAACCTTAACGCTGTGTGGTCCGTGATACGTCAATGCTTTCATTCGACCTCCGGTTTCAGAGAAAAAAATGCGGGTTTACCTTAAAAGGGTAGCCATCAGCGGGGATATACCGGGGAATTGTGAGGCTTTGAGATTAATCCTGGATGTAAAGCGTAACGGCAAAAGGCCGACAAACGAGGCGATATAAAAAAGTGTCAGCGAGCTATCAGAATCCAAATATATTTTGTGTTTGAATGGATTAAGCGTAAATAAACAAGGAGAAACGGTTATGTACCAGACAATTATCATGCCGGTGGATGTTTTCGAGATGGAATTGAGCGATAAGGCGATCCGCCACGCTGAATTCCTGGCCCAGCAGGATGGCATTATTCACTTACTGCACGTTTTACCTGGCTCTTCCAGCTTTGGTTTGCATCGCTTCGCCGCCGATATGCGCCGCTTCGAGGATCATATTCAACACGAGGCACAAACCCGGCTGAAGACCATGGTGAGCCATTTCAGCATCGACCCGTCGCGGATCAGAACCCATGTCAGTTTTGGTAACGTCCGTGACGTGGTAAATGAGGTGGCCAGCGAGCTGAAAGCCGATATCGTGGTGATCGGGTCGCGTAACCCGTCTATCTCCACTCACCTGCTTGGCTCCAACGCCTCCAGCGTGATCCGCCACGCTTATATTCCGGTGCTGGTGGTGAGATAAAAAAGAGGGTTGCGTAATCCGCCCTTCTCCACCCATCAGCCTGGCACCAACGCCGCCAGCGCGATCCGCCACGCTTACAGCCCGGTGCGGGTGGTGAGATAAAAAAGAGGGCCACGCAACCCGTCCCTCTCCACCCATCGGCCTGGCGCCAACGCCGCCAGCGCGATCCGCCACGCTTACAGTCCGGTGCTGGTGGTGAGATAAAAAAAGAGGCTACCGTCAGGTAGCCTCTGTGTTTTGCAGGTGTAGTCTTACGTTCTTATGCTTTGGTGCGAATCAGATGATCGAAGGCGCTCAGGGAGGCTTTCGCCCCTTCGCCGGTCGCGATGATAATCTGTTTGTACGGTACGGTGGTGCAGTCGCCCGCCGCAAACACGCCCTTCACGCTGGTTTCACATTTGGCATCGATGATGATCTCGCCCATGCGGTTACGCTCAATTGCGCCTTCCAGCCAGGTGGTGTTTGGCAGCAGACCAATCTGAACGAAGATCCCGGCCAACGCGACGCTGTGTACATCGCCACTCACGCGGTCACGGTACTCAAGACCGGTCACTTTGCTGCCGTCGCCTTTCACTTCGGTAGTCTGCGCATTCAGGATGATATCGACGTTTTTCAAGCTGCGCACTTTATCCTGCAGAACCTGGTCGGCCTTCATCTCTGGCGCGAATTCCAGCAACGTAACGTGTTCAACAATGCCCGCCAGGTCAATTGCCGCTTCCACACCGGAGTTACCGCCGCCAATCACCGCAACGCGCTTGCCTTTAAACAGCGGGCCGTCGCAGTGCGGGCAGTAGGTCACACCTTTGGTGCGATACTGATCTTCACCTGGCACGTTCATGTTGCGCCACTTGGCACCGGTAGCAATGATGATGCTGCGCGCTTTCAGCACCGCGCCAGAGGCGGTTTCAATCTCATGGAAGCCGCCTTCCTGCGCCGCAGGCACCAGCTTGCTGGCGCTCTGGCTGTCGATCACATCCACTTCATAGTCATTGACGTGCGCTTTCAGCGCGCCAGCCAGTTTTTGACCTTCGGTTTTTGGCACGGAGATATAGTTTTCGATATCGACAGTATCCAGCACCTGGCCGCCGAAACGTTCGCCCATCAGACCGGTACGAATGCCTTTACGGGCAGAGTAAACTGCCGCCGCCGCACCCGCCGGGCCGGAGCCAACGATCAGCACATCATAGGCATCACGCTTGTTCAGCTCTTCAGCAGCGCGTTTTTCAGCGCCGGTGTCCACTTTGGCAACGATCTCTGTCAGTGTCATACGACCCTGACCAAACTCTTTGCCGTTCACAAACACGGCCGGAACGCCCATCACGTTGCGATCGGTGATTTCGTTCTGGAACACGCCGCCGTCAATCGCGGTATGTTTGATGCGTGGGTTCAGCACCGCCATCAGGTTCAGGGCCTGCACCACGTCCGGGCAGTTATGGCAGGCGAGCGAGTAGTAAGTTTCAAATTCAAAATCACCCTCGATATCGCGGATCTGCTCCAGCAACGCCTGCGCCTCTTTCGACGGATGACCACCGGTCCACAGCAGCGCCAGCACCAGTGAAGTAAATTCGTGTCCCAACGGGGAACCGGCAAAGCGCGGACCCTGAGTAGAACCTGGGTTGGTGATCAGGAAGGACGGCTTGCGCACCGGCAGGCTGTTATCTTCCTTGAAGGTCACTTTCTCAGACAGTTCGGCAATTTCTGCCAGCAGTTCCTTGATTTCTGCCGATTTAGCGCTGTCGTCCAGCGTGGCAATCAGCTCAACAGGTTTGGTCAGCTTCTCAAGGTAGGCTTTGAGCTGGGTTTTCATATTTGTGTCGAGCATTATTCATCTCCTGCTTAAAAAACATCATCATGCAAGCGGCCTTATCCGGGCTGCCTGAATGCAACTTGCATCATGGTGCTGGAATGAAATGGGCGCAGATGCGCCCATTGATACCGGGTGGCACGTCGTTTACCCGGCCTACGGTTGTGTAGGCCCGTGCAAGCCGAGCGCCGCCGGGCATTGCAGACGAATTTCCAAGGTGGTTCGCGTCAGCGCAAGGCGGCTAGCCTGTGAGTCCCCGGCGCTTACAGAAGTAAGTGACCGGGGCGAGCAGGCGACGCCAACACCGCTATGGCGCGAAATACGACGGAAATTTAGATTTTGCCGACCAGGTCCAGAGATGGAGCCAGAGTCGCGTCGCCTTCTTTCCATTTCGCCGGGCACACTTCGCCTGGGTGAGAAGCAACATACTGAGCCGCTTTGATTTTGCGCAGCAGGTCGGATGCGTCACGGCCAATACCTTCAGCGGTAACTTCGATGGCCTGGATGATGCCCTGCGGGTCAACGATAAAGGTGCCACGGTCGGCCAGACCTTCGTCTTCACGCATGTTTTCAAAGTTACGGGTCAGGGCGCCAGTCGGGTCACCGATCATCGCGTATTTGATTTTCGCGATGGTTTCAGAGCTGCTGTGCCATGCTTTGTGGGTGAAGTGGGTGTCAGTAGAGACAGAGTAAACGTCTACGCCCAGCTTCTGCAGTTCTTCGTAGTGATCTGCAACGTCACCCAGTTCGGTCGGGCAGACGAAAGTGAAGTCAGCCGGATAGAAGAAGAACACGCTCCAGCGGCCTTCGGTATCTTTCTCAGTGATCTCTACGAAGTCACCGTTTTTGAACGCCTGGTTTTTGAAAGGTTTAATCTTGGTATTAATTAAAGACATCTGTACTTCCTCCGTGTTTTCGTTGAAAGCTAAGGTAACGAACTTTTCATAAACGGGCTAATGCGTTTGCTTTATCAAATCAATCAGCAATACCTAACAACGTCTGACGCATAATGGGATTAACAAAAGTAAAAAGGCCACCTTAACGGCGGCCCTGTTACCTGAAAGACCCGGGGGTCTCTTCAGTGCCAGCCAAGGCTGGCGATGCGTTGCGCTCTACATTACCTTTCGCAAGGTCGTAACAGCGTCATCGATTACACCACCCACCCCGATAAAGGGCAATTAGCAAAGACGTTGTAATACCTATGATTGCGATAGGTTTTATCTAACCCCTTTGTTGTCATTGATTCAGATAGCAGGCATACCAGGATGCGGTTGGGGAAAATGCCGATCGGCGTGCCGCCCTGTTTAAAATGCAGAAAGCTCATCAGTCAGGCACGGTACGCCAGGAATAACCAGATTGAATTACATCAGGTTGTTAGATTAACGGACAGAGACCAACTTAATATGATGATGAGTGCGTCTTAATACTGTAGTGGCGGCAGAATATCAACTATTCCGCACGCTTTTTTCAGATAAAAATCATCCCACCAAAGGCTACGCGTTTATTTCATTAATCTGCATCCATGATATATTAAGATTGAATTTAAATTCAGTTAAGTTATTCAATCCATTGGATGGTGAATGGCTGACTAACTTCTATAATTATTGTGTATAAGAATGCGGTAACAGCACAGCTTATCAGGATGAACAATGGCTAATCTTTACGATCTGAAAAAATTCGACCTTAACCTGCTGGTCATTTTTGAATGTATTTACCAGCACCTCAGTATCAGCAAAGCGGCGGAAACGCTTTTTATTACCCCTTCCGCGGTGAGTCAGTCTCTGCAACGATTACGTAATCAGCTTAACGACCCGCTGTTTATCCGCTCCGGGAAAGGGATCACGCCGACCACAGTAGGGACCAATCTGCACATTCATCTGGAACAAAACCTGAACCAGCTGGAGCAAACCATCAATATTATGCATGGCAGTAAACTGACAAAGAACTTTGTTATCTACTGTCCGCAGTTGGTCACACCCCAGGTGATGCTCGAGCCAATGAAGCGCCTGATGGACCTGCATAATTATGAAATTGAGCTGCACGATCTCCTGCTTGCGCCGGACTCCACAGAGAGCCTGCTGGCCTACCGTAAGGCAGATTTAGTGTTCTCCTTTGCACCGGTTCAGAATCGTTCTATCGTCTGCACCCCGTTCAAAACCCTGCCGTTCACCCTTGTCTGCCGTAATGACCATCCGCGCATAAACGGCAAAATTGAAATCGAGGACCTGCTACAGGAAAAGTTCACTGCATTCTTGAGTGAGGAACCTGGCGTAAAAGATTACCAGCAAAAAATGAATCATAAATTGTCGGAAAGAAATATCGTGTTCAGAAGCGACTCTTTTATGTCAATCCTGGCCATGATAAGCGCCTCAGATTTAGTGGGTGTTGCACCTGAAACAACCTTTGAACAATTTGGCAAAGTGCTGAATTTAAAACGCGTCGAGGTCGATTATAAATTGCCTCCCGTTGAAATTTACATGATGTATAACCGCTCCGCGTTAAACAGTCCGGTATTTGCAGATTTTATTGAAAACAGCCTGGCGTAAAAAAGCCCGTATTTCGTGTTTAAAATAACGGGCCACTGTAAAGCGAGCCTGATGACTCACTGCTTAAATCAAATTGCCGCCAGGCGCTCGGCTGCCGCCCGCAGCGTAGCCTCCTGTTTGGCGAAGCAGAGACGTATCAGTTTGTGGGGGAACGGGTCGGCACAAAATACCGATAACGGTATTGCCGCCACGCCTACCTCTTTGGTGAGCCACTGGCAAAAACTGACATCATCCAGATCGGAAATGGCGCTGTAGTCAGCCAGCAGGAAATAGGTGCCCTCGCAGGGTAAAATTTTCAGCCGGCTGGCGCTCAGCGCGTCGATAAACAGATCCCGACGGGCGCGGTAAAAGTCCGGCAGCTCACGGTAATGTTCCGGCTGGTTACGCAGCATATCGGCAATCGCCAGCTGAGCCGGGGTGTTGACCGCAAAGGTCAGGAACTGATGCACCTTGCGCAGCTCGGCGCTGATCGCCGCCGGTGCCACACAGTACCCCACCTTCCAGCCGGTCATGTGGAAGGTTTTACCAAAGGATGAGACGGCAATCGCCCGCTCACGCAGCTGAGGATGAGCCAGCACGCTGGCATGTCCCGCGTCGGCAAAACAGATGTGCTCGTACACTTCATCGCTCAGGACATAGATTTCACGCTCCGCAATAGCCTGCCACAGCGCAGCAAAATCCTCTTTCTGCCAGACCGTTGCCGACGGGTTATGCGGCGTATTCAAAATCACCAGCCGGGTTTTATCGCTCAGCAGCCCTGCAAAATCCTGCCAGTACGGGCGGAAATGCGGTGGCTGGAGCGCCACGCGCTTCACCACGCCACCGGACAATTCAATCGCCGGGGCATAGCTGTCGTAGCTCGGGTCAAAGCAGATCACCTCATCGCCGGTACGCACCAGAGCAGTAATCGCCGCATACAGCGCTTCGGTCGCCCCTGCGGTGACGGTGATCTCACTGTTTGCATCCGGTTGATAGCCATACAACTCTGCGGTTTTGTCGGCAATCGCCTCGCGCAGCGGCTGCGCCCCGGTCATCGGTGCATACTGGTTCGCGCCGTTTGCCACATGGTAAGCCAGCCGTTGTTGCAGATAATCCGGGCCATCGAAATCGGGAAAACCTTGCGACAGATTAATCGCCTTATGCTGCTGCGCCAGGGCACTCATCTGCGTGAAGATGGTGGTGCCGAGACCGGGTAGTTTACTCTGTGGAATCAATGGGTTATTGCTCATTTCAACGGACCTGTATGTAATACATATGTTGCTGCCACTATAACACGATGTTAGTATTTGGCAATCAAGACGCTTAGACGTCTAAACCATAATGATATTCCTGGCCGAAGAGGTAAGAAGGATGACAGACAACCTGCAACTCACATCCCTGGTCGATGCCTGCCATTGGATCGGCGCAAAAGGCTGGGCACCCGCCACCGGCGGCAACATGTCCGTGCGTCAGGACGATAACTGGTGCTGGCTCAGCGAATCCGGTAAAGACAAAGGTAGCCTGACGCCCGATGACTTCCTGCAGGTTGAAATTGCCACCAACCGCGCCCCCTCCGGGCGAAAACCTTCCGCAGAAACCGGCCTGCACACGCTGGTTTATCGCCTCTTCCCCACGGCGAACGCGGTGCTGCATGTCCATACGGTAAACGCGACGGTGCTGTCGCGACTGGTCAAAGAGCCGGAGCTACACCTCAGCGGCTTTGAGATGCAAAAGTCACTCAGCGGCCAGACCAGCCACCTTGATACCGTGCCCATTGCCGTGTTCGATAACGACCAGGACATTGACGCCCTCGCCTCCCGAATCGCCGATTACGCCCGGCAACGTCCGCTTAATTATGGTTTTCTTCTGCGCGGTCATGGCTTAACCTGCTGGGGACGCGACGTGGCAGAAGCCCGGCGTCACCTTGAAGGCCTCGAATTCCTGTTCGAGTGCGAGATGCGTTTACGACAACTGGAGAGAGTATGATTCGCGCGATTGTGACGGATATTGAAGGCACCACCAGCGATATCCGTTTTGTCCACAATGTCCTGTTCCCTTATGCACGCGAGCGGCTGGCGGCTTTTGTCAGCGCGCAGCAGTATGCCGAACCGGTCAACACCATTCTGGACAATCTGCGCGAAGAGATTGCTCAGCCGCAGGCCAGCACCAACGACCTGATCGCCACCCTGTTCGCCTTTATGGATGAGGATCGCAAATCAACGGCGCTGAAAGCCCTGCAAGGGATCATCTGGCAGGATGGCTACGTCAACGGTGATTTCACCGGCCATCTCTACCCGGACGTGCTGCCCGCGCTGGAAAAATGGAAGTCGCAGGGCATTGATCTCTATGTTTATTCCTCGGGATCGGTGGCGGCGCAAAAACTGTTATTTGGCTACAGCGACGAAGGTGATATTACTCATCTGTTCAGCGGCTATTTCGATACCCATATTGGCGCCAAGCGCGACGTGCAGTCTTATCAGAATATTGCGGCACAGATTAACCTTGCCCCCTCGCAGATCCTGTTCCTGTCAGATATTCATCAGGAGCTGGACGCCGCTGAGCAGGCCGGTTTTCGCACCCTGCAACTGATTCGCGGCGATGACGACGGCGCCAGCCATCATCATCAGGTGCACCAGTTCGACGACATCAACCCGGAGCAGATCCCTTCATGAGCGCATTGACCATTTTTTCCGATAAAGAGGCCAGCGAGCCGCAGTGGCACAGCACCGACCCAGAGGCGATCCAGCAGCAGCTGAATGCCCGTGGCGTTCGCTTTGAACGCTGGGAAGCCGACCGCGACTTAGGCCAGGATCCGGCAGCCGACACGGTGATTAATGCCTACCAGCACGCCATCGACAAGCTGGTGGCAGAAAAAGGCTACCAGAGCTGGGACGTGATCAGCCTGCGTGCGGATAACCCACAAAAAGAGGCCCTGCGCGCGAAGTTTCTCAATGAACATACGCATGGCGAAGATGAAGTGCGTTTCTTTGTCGAAGGCGCCGGGCTGTTCTGCCTGCACATCAATGACCAGGTGTATCAGGTTCTGTGCGAGAAAAACGATCTGATCTCCGTACCCGCCGGCACACCGCACTGGTTTGATATGGGTTCGGAGCCGAACTTCACCGCCATCCGTATTTTCGATAACCCGGAAGGCTGGGTGGCGCAGTTCACCGGCGATGCGATCGCGGATGCGTATCCAAGATTGCCTTAACGTTTTTCCCTCTCCCCTTTGCTGAGGGATCCCCACAAAAAATAGGCACGGTCGGCTCCTTCTCCTGATATTGGCACGGTCGGCCCCCTCTCCCGATATTGGCACGGTCGGCCCCTCTCCCGATATTGGCACGGTCGGCCCCCTCTCCCGATATTGGCACGGTCGGCCCCCTCTCCCGATATTGGCACGGTCGGCCCCCTCTCCCCTTTGGGGAGAGGGCTGGGGTGAGGGGTACATGCGGCTCAGG
>NZ_JBICLV010000015.1:0-215954 GCF_043105735.1 Leclercia sp. GLN_9 | reverse complement strand
AAGGAGGAGGGAGCAGACCGTGCTCGGGATGGTTTTCTCTCTCCCTATGGGAGAGAGCCGAGGTGAGGGCATCAGGCCGCACACTCCCCAGGCCCGGTAAGCGTAGCGCCACCGGGCATTTTCGCGTTAAGGTATGCTCACCCTAAGCAAGGACATCAGCGATGAGCAAATCAACACGGCCCACCATCAGCGACGTGGCGAAAGCCGCAAAAACCGGTAAAACCAGCATTTCCCGTTATCTCAACGGCGAAAAACACCTGCTGTCCGACGCGCTGCTGGCCCGTATTGAACAGGCTATCGCCGAACTCGATTACCGCCCAAGCCTGATGGCCCGGGGCCTGAAGCATGGCCGCACGCGCCTGATCGGCCTGATCATCGCCGATATCACCAATCCCTACTCCGTAAATGTCCTCAGCGGCATCGAAGCCGCCTGCCGGGAAAAAGGCTTTACCCCGCTGGTGTGTAACACCAACAACGAAGTCGACCAGGAGCTGCACTATCTCGATCTGCTGCGCAGTTATCAGGTGGAAGGCATTGTGGTTAACGCCGTCGGGATGCGCGAAGAGGGACTGAACCGCCTGCAACAGTCTGCCCTGCCGATGGTGCTGATTGACCGTAAAATTCCCGATTTTGCCTGCGATGTGGTGGGACTGGATAACACCCAGGCCGCCACCACCGCCACCGAACACCTTATTGAACAAGGGTTTGAAGCGATCCTGTTCCTGAGCGAACCCCTGGGGATGGTCAACACCCGCCGCGAACGCCTGACCGCCTTTCGCACCACCCTCGCCCGCTATACTGGCGTGGTGGCTGAAAACGTCGAAATTCCCCTTCACGAGTCTGAGCAGCTGGACAACGCCCTGCGCCAGTTTCATACCCGCCATCGCGGGATGCGTAAAGCCGTTATTTCCGCTAACGGCGCGTTAACGCTGCAGGTCGCCCGGTCGCTGAAGCGCATTGGTCTGCACTGGGGGAGCGACATCGGCCTGCTGGGCTTTGACGAGCTGGAGTGGGCCGAACTGGCGGGCGTGGGCATTACCACTCTTAAGCAGCCCACCTGGCAGATTGGTTTCGCCGCTGTCGAGCAGGTGGTCCGCCGGATCAATGGCGCCGATGATGCGGTGCGCGAGCAGGTCTTCTCCGGCGAGCTGATCGTCCGCGGTTCCACGGCCCGATAACCCCCTTCGTGATGGCGATCATAAATCCAGCATCCTGAACTTTTCTTTGGAACCGGTTCCATCTAGCGTAAAGAGTATCAGCTACGTGATGGAGTCCACCAATGGGCAGAAAAATTATTGTTGTCACCGCCGCGTATGGCGCTGACAAAGTCCGTGAAGCCGGGGGGCAACGCGCCATCCTGCACGTGATCGCCGGTGCGGGTGCCGACGGGGTCGAGATCCGCCGGGAGTTATTTAACGAAGCCGAACTGGCGTCGTTATCCACTCTGGCTGGCTCCATTGAACTGCTCGGCCTGCTGGCCTGCTACTCCGCACCCGATGCCCTGTTTACCCCGGATGGCATCCTCAACCCCATGCTGCCCCGCTATCTTGAAGAAGCCGCGACGCTCAATGCCCTGTGGCTGAAAGTCTCCCTCGGTCATTTCAGCGATAGGCAGCAGCTCGATGCGCTGCGCGCCCTGCTGGATGAAACCGGCATGACGCTGGTGGTGGAAAATGACCAGACGAACTATGGCCAGCTGGCCCCTATGCAGCGTTTCAAAGCTGCCTGCCGGGTGATGAATCTCCCGGTGACCCTGACCTTTGATATGGGCAACTGGTTGTGGGTGGGAGAATCACCGGAAGAGGCGGCGAAGCATCTGGCACCTGCGGTCAGCTATATTCATGTAAAAGCCGCCGTTCCCCATCAGCAACAGTATCGCGCCGTGCCGCCGGATCATGACAGCACCCGCTGGCAGGCGCTGCTGGATCAGCTACCTGCCGACGCCCCACGCGGAATTGAGTTTCCTCTGGAAGGCCCAGACCTGACGGCTGTCACCCGTCATTACGTCAATTTACTGCGCGAGGAGTAACGCCATGCCGCATGCTCTGGATGTCATCACCATCGGCGAAGCCATGGCCATGTTTGTCGCCACGAAGACCGGCGAACTTAGCGCCGTCGATCAGTTTATGAAGCGCGTCGCCGGTGCAGAACTCAACGTCGCCACCGGCCTGGCGCGTCTCGGCCTGAAGGTGGGCTGGGTGAGCCGCGTCGGCAATGACAGCTTCGGCCAGTTTGTGCTCGACACCCTGAAAAAAGAGGGGATCGAGACCGCAGGCGTGACCCTGGATGGCCGTTATCCAACGGGCTTTCAGCTTAAATCGAAGGTCACCGATGGAACCGATCCCATCGTGGAGTATTTCCGTAAAGGCTCGGCAGCCAGCCACCTGTCGGTAGAGGATTTCAACCCGGTCTGGTTTACCGCAGCAAGGCATCTCCATTTGAGCGGCGTGGCGGCAGCGTTGTCCCACAGCTCTTACGCCCTGCTCGATCACGCTGCCGGCGCAATGAAAGCGGCGGGCAAGACGATCTCTTTCGATCCGAACCTGCGCCCGGTGCTGTGGAAAAGCGAAGCGGAGATGGTGGAGAAGCTGAACCACCTCGCCTTCCAGGCCGACTGGGTATTACCCGGCGTGAAAGAGGGCCAGATCCTGACCGGGGAAAAGACGCCGGAAGGGATCGCTGATTTTTATCTGAACCGGGGCGTGAAAGCCGTGATCCTGAAAACCGGGGCCGACGGCGCCTGGTTTAAAACCGCCGACGGCGAGCAAGGTGCCGTGGCAGCGGTGAAGGTCGAGAACGTTGTCGATACCGTCGGCGCTGGAGACGGTTTTGCCGTGGGCGTGGTCAGTGCTCTGCTGGAAGGTAAAACGCTTCATCAGGCCATCACCCGCGGCAATATCATCGGCTCGCTGGCGATTCAGGTTCAGGGCGACAGCGAAGGATTACCGACGCGAGAACAACTGGAAGCATAAGTCCTCTCGCTCTGGCTCTCTCCCTACAGGGGAGAGGAAATAAACAAACAGACCACCCTGTACCCTACAGACAGCGGCGGTTACCCCCTCCATCACAGAGGCAAGCCTATGAACAGTGCAACAAATGCAGTAAAACGCTGGTGGTACATCATGCCTGTCGTGTTCATCACGTACAGCCTGGCGTATCTCGACCGCGCCAACTTCAGCTTCGCATCCGCCGCAGGCATCACCGAAGATCTGGGGATCACCAAAGGCGTCTCCTCGCTGCTGGGTGCCCTCTTCTTCCTCGGCTACTTCTTCTTCCAGATCCCCGGCGCGATTTATGCTGAACGCCGTAGCGTGCGCAAACTGATCTTTATCTGCCTGATCCTCTGGGGTGCCTGTGCTTCCCTCACCGGGGTGGTGAATAATATCCCGGCGCTGGCGGCCATTCGCTTTATCCTCGGCGTGGTGGAAGCGGCGGTAATGCCCGCGATGCTGATCTACATTAGCAACTGGTTTACCAAATCCGAACGCTCGCGCGCCAATACCTTCCTTATTCTCGGTAATCCGGTGACGGTGCTGTGGATGTCGGTAGTCTCCGGGTATCTGATCCAGTCTTTCGGCTGGCGCGAAATGTTCATTATTGAAGGCGTTCCGGCGGTGATCTGGGCCTTCTGCTGGTGGGTACTGGTAAAAGACAAACCCGCACAGGCCAAATGGCTGTCGGAAGATGAAAAAGCGGCGCTGCAGGCGCAGCTGGATAAAGAGCAGCAGGGGCTGAAAGCGGTACGTAATTACGGTGAAGCCTTCCGTTCACGCAACGTGATCCTGCTGTGCATGCAGTACTTCACCTGGAGCATCGGGGTTTACGGTTTTGTCCTGTGGCTGCCGTCCATCATCCGTAGCGCGGGCGATAACCTCGGTATGGTCGAGGTGGGCTGGCTCTCTTCCGTACCCTATCTGGCGGCGACCATCGCCATGATCGTGGTCTCCTGGGCATCGGATAAGCTGCAAAACCGTAAGCTGTTCGTCTGGCCGCTGCTGTTAATTGCTGCCTGCGCCTTTATCGGCTCGTGGGCGGTGGGGGCAAACCACTTCTGGGTGTCCTACACGCTGCTGGTGATTGCCGGTGCCGCCATGTACGCCCCTTATGGTCCGTTCTTTGCCATTATCCCGGAGATGCTGCCGCGTAACGTAGCAGGCGGCGCGATGGCGCTGATCAACAGCATGGGTGCGCTGGGTTCCTTCTTCGGTTCGTGGTTTGTGGGGTATCTGAACGGTGCAACCGGCAGCCCGTCGGCCTCGTACATCTTTATGGGGGTGGCGCTTTTTGCCTCTGTATGGCTTACTTTGATTGTTAAGCCTGCTAATAATCAAAACATTCCCGTCGGCGCACGCCACGCCTGAACCCTTTAAATATCAACGGAGATTAGCATGAAGCCGTCCGTCATTTTGTATAAAGCCCTGCCTGATGCGTTACAGCAGCGCCTTGAAAATCATTTCACCGTCACCCGGGTCAACAACCTCAGCCCGGAGACGGTACAGCAGCATGCTGACGCCTTCGCGGGTGCCGTCGGGCTGCTCGGCTCCAGCGAAAAAGTGGATGCCGCGCTGCTGGAAAAAATGCCGAAGCTTCGTGCGACCTCCACCATTTCGGTGGGCTATGACAACTTCGACGTCGATGCGCTGAATGCCCGTAACGTCCTGCTGATGCACACGCCAACCGTACTGACCGAAACCGTGGCCGATACGCTGATGGCGCTGGTGCTCAGCAGCGCGCGTCGGGTGGTGGAAGTGGCCGAACGCGTTAAAGCCGGGGAATGGACCAAAAGCATCGGCCCGGACTGGTTTGGCACCGACGTGCACGGCAAAACGCTGGGTATTGTCGGAATGGGCCGTATCGGTCTGGCGCTGGCGCAGCGCGCCCACTTCGGTTTCAACATGCCAATCCTCTACAACGCACGCCGCCAGCATAAAGAAGCAGAGGAGCGTTTCAACGCACGCTACTGCGAGCTGGATACCCTGTTGCAGGAAGCGGACTTTGTCTGCCTGATCCTGCCGCTGACCGATGAAACTCATCATCTGATGGGTAAAGCGCAGTTTGAGAAGATGAAAAAATCCGCCATCTTTATCAATGCGGGACGCGGGCCAGTGGTGGATGAGCAGGCGCTGATTGCGGCGCTGAAAAACGGTGAGATCCACGCGGCGGGGCTGGATGTGTTTGAGCAGGAGCCGCTACCGGCCAGCTCAGAATTGCTGAAGCTGCCCAACGTCGTGGCGCTGCCGCACATTGGCTCTGCAACGCATGAGACGCGCTACAACATGGCGGCCTGTGCAGTGGATAACCTGATCGACGCCCTGCAGGGCAAGGTCGATAAAAACTGCGTTAATCCGCAGGCCAAACCCTGAACGAAAAAAACCCGCCAGAGGCGGGTTTTTAAATTCTTTTAGCTGAGTTGGAAGCTTACAGGCTTACAACGTTACCAGCTGCTGGGCCTTTAGCGCCGCTTTCGATGGTGAAGGAAACTTTCTGACCTTCGTCCAGAGATTTGTAGCCATCGTTCTGGATAGCAGAGAAGTGTACGAACACGTCTTTTGAGCCATCGTCAGGAGTGATGAAGCCGAAACCTTTATCAGCGTTGAACCATTTTACCAGACCAGTCATTTTACCAGACATAGAGATTACCTTTTAAAAATTTGTTTTGCCTTCCGGCGCGATGATGGAATGTGTTACAGATTTTTAAGCGATGAAGGAAGGGTCACTACGAAGGGTATCTAAGATAACGCATCTGGACTGCTTAACTAAACTGCTTTAGGTCTGTGTAACAAACCGACGAGGACTATTAAACATAGTTACGAGATCAAAGACAAGCTTTATTTTCTACCATTATAAAAAACCCGCTTTGCAGCGGGGTTTTTAATCTGCCAACCTGCGCTTCGCTTGCATGGGCCTACGGATTTGCAGGCCGGGTAAGCACGGCGTTACCCGGCAAAGGCGAGCACAACGTCTGACGTTATTCCGTTGCGGCCATCGCTGCGCCCCAGGCCTGGCTAAACGCCTGGTGCTGCGCTGCCAGCGGCCCAATCAGCGTATTGTACTGGCTGGCCTGCTGCGAAGTCGGGAACTGAATGCCGTTAGAGACAAAGCTCACCTGGGTGCCCTGCTGCGAAATATAATCCGCCACTTGTACCAGTTGCTGAGTGAAGATCTGCGCGGCTGGAATGAGCGGCTGCAGCGCATCGGCAGGTTTGGTCACCACTTTTTCATACACTTTGTCGAACACAGGTTTGAGGTCTTCGCCCTGTTTCAACGCAGAGCGCGCGCCATCGGCCTGCATCTTAGCGTTCTGCAGCTGCTGGCCCAGCACACCCAGTGCGCCATTTGCCTGGCTCAGCGGCTCACGCTGGGTCACATAATCCTGGGGGACGCGAATCGCATTCACGCTGTCTACCACCGGACGCAGACCAGCGTCCATCGCCTGATTCACTTGCTGTGAATAACCATACAAAATGGCATAGTCAGAAACGAAGGGACCAAACTGCTTTTTCTGATCCGCAGTCAGCGTTGGCAAACGCTCACCACTGCGCATCGCTGTATTTTGCAGGAAATCGATAAACGCTTTGCGCTGATCGCCTTCCTTATCGAAACACCCACTCAGGCTAACTACCATTAATAACGCCGCAAGCGGCGCAAACCAGCGAGAGCAGAGCTTTCCTGTCGCCATTGTTATTACTCCTTTCACCCAAAAAAGCGCACACCGGCACACGCGTGCCCAACGCTGCCAAGAATAGTCCAGGTCAGGCCTGCAAGATACTCTTTTCATGTAAAACGGCTATTGCCATATAAATTCTTACGATTTACAAAAATATACCTGATGCTAAGGCGCTACTGAATAATCAAGTCATTAGCATAAGCATGCGGCCTCAAATTCCGCGAGCGAAACGTATCTCGCAAAATTAATCACGCACGTTACGATCTCCTCTCAGTTTTAGCGACTATTCTTAAATTGCTCTCTAATGTTCACGATCCCGCAGTGTGATTTATGAGGAGTCCTCAATGGAATTAAAAGATCCTATGTTCGATCTGCTAAGCAGTCTGGAACAGATTGTTTTTAAAGATAAACCGCAAACGGTAACCCGTTCGCAAAAGTCTAATCCCTTTACGGAATTTGAGCGCTTACGCAAAGGGACAGGGATGAAAACCGATGATTTCGCCCGAGCAATGGGTGTCAGCGTAGCAATGGTTCAGGAGTGGGAATCTAAAAGAGTGAAGCCCTCCATGACCGAGCTGAAGCTGATGAGTCTGATTCAGGCTAACCCGGCACTCCGCAAGCAGTTGACTGAGTAGTCTTGTTTCCGCCCCCGCATTTGCGGGGGCTTATGTTTCTGTCACCGTCGTTCAGCCTGCCACTCCCCGCCACGCCATACCAGTTCATGCGTCAGATTAAGCCCATCCAGAAAATGCCCATCATGCGACACCACCAGCAGTGCACCTGCAAAGCCTGCCAGCGCCGCCTCAATGCCCTGCGTGGAGGCCAGATCCAGGTGATTGGTCGGTTCATCAAGCAGCAACAGCTGCGTCGCCTCTTCCCGCCACAGAACGCAGGCCAGCGCCGCTTTTAACCGCTCGCCGCCGCTTAGCTCTGCCAGCGGCAGCATGACTTTATCCGCACCCAACTGTAGCTGTGCCAGACGACTCCGTAGCACGCCCTCCTCCAGCGGTGTGTTATGCAGATTGAGATGGCTGATAACGGACTGCGTCAGATCCAGTTGCGACAAATGCTGGTCAAGATACGCCGTGTTGACAGAGACACGACAGGAGCCAGCGGCAGGCAGGCACTCACCCAGAATCGCTTTCAGCAGCGTGGATTTCCCGCAGCCGTTCGGCCCGCGCAGGGCTACCCGCATCGGCCCATCCATGCGCCAGTTAAGCGCCGGCATTGAGACATACGGCAGCACCAGCTCTTCTAACACCAGCACCTGTTTGCCCTCCGCAATCTGGCTGCCCGGCAGGGTAAACATCACCGGGTTATCCTCTTCGACCCGTTCCCGCGCCTGGTTGACCGCCGCGTTCAATGCATCCTGCTGCTCATGATGCTGTTTGCGCCACGTACCCGGACGCTCCTTTGCTGCGCCTTTGTATTTCACCCGCTCAAACGAGGCGATATTAAGGTTATCCACCGTGCGCAGGGTTTTCGCTGAGCGGCGCAGGCTATCGTCATGCTCTTTCTGCATGCGGCTGCGGGTGCGTTTGCGCTCGGTTGTGGCGTGCTCCAGCGCCGCACGGGCGGCCTGCTGTTCCGCGTCCCGCTGACGCTGATAATCGGCATAATTTCCGCCGTAACTGTGCAAACCGGAAGCGCTGAGTTCCAGTATGCGCGGCACCCGCTCCAGCAACTCACGATCGTGCGAAGCCACCAGCACACCGCCGGAATACCGGGCCAGCTGGGCATAGAACCACTCCCGCCCCTGACGATCGAGGTGGTTGGTGGGTTCATCCAGTAGCAGATAATCCGCATTAGCCACAAACGCACCGCACAGCAGGGCGCGAACCCGCTCGCCGCCGCTCAGTTCGCAGGCCAGCCTGTCAGGGGCAAACGCCGGAAGCTGCGCCTCCCTGAACGCCTCACCCAGCCGTTCGGCGATATCCCAGAAACCGTCCAGGCGCTCCAGATCGTCAGGCTGGTAATCACCGCCGTCGATCCGCGCCCGGGCCGCGAAGATAGCTTCATAACCAAGCAGCTGTGCCAGAGTGGTCTGCGGGGAGATATCGTGCTGTTGCGCAACGTAACTGTGCGTGCCGAAACGTTCGATATGGCCGCTGGCTGGCTTGTCCAGATCGGCCAGCAACCGCAGGAGCCGGATCTTACCGCTACCGTTGCGGCCAACTAACGCGCAAAGTGAAGGCTCCAGCGAAAGATTCAGCGGACCAAAAAGGGTATCGCCCGTCGCAAACTGACAGGTGACCTGATGCAAAATAAAAGAAGGGGATTGCGCAAAATGAGCCATAAGCACTCCTGAATGAAATCAATAGATCCCCTGCCGACGCGGTGGCGTTTAGCAAGGCTCGAAATTCATCAGTCGTGGTTGTTCATTTTTGGGGGGCGCTCCAGAGGGAGAAAATTAACGGGATTAAGGATAGCGGTAATTTACTGAGCGTTTCAAGGTTAAATTTTCAACTATGCGGTATAAAAAAACCCGCCGAAGCGGGTTTTTAGCACTCACAGTGCCCGTGCAAGCAGAGCGCCGCCGGGCAAAGTGCGCATTACTGCAGCAGAGAAATGTCCGCCACGCGCAGGAACAGCTCGCGCAGTTTTTCAAGCATAGAGAGACGGTTGATACGCAGATCTTTATCTTCTACGTTCACCATCACTTTCTCGAAGAAGGCGTCGATCACTTCGCGCAGTTCAGCCAGTTCTACCAGCGCTTCCTGATAGCGACCTTCTGCGAAGACCGGCTCCAGCTTGTCACGCAGCACCACAACCTGCATCGCCAGGGCGATCTCTTCCGGCTCTTTCAGCGTCGCGGCATTTACACGCTCGTTCAGCTTTTCGTCGGACTTCGCCAGAATGTTGGAGACGCGCTTGTTAGCCGCAGCCAGCGCAGATGCCGCTTCCAGAGTACGGAAGTGGGACACCGCCTTCATACGGGCATCGAAATCGGCCGGACGGGTTGGACGACGCGCCAGCACCGCCTGAATGGTGTCAACAGCGAAGCCTTCGTCCTGATACCAGGCGCGGAAACGACCGAGCATGAAGTCGATCACTTCATCCACCACTTTCGCGTTGGTCAGCTTGTCACCATACAGACGCACCGCTTCTTCGGTGAGCGTTTGCAGGTCAAGGTTCAGGTTCTTCTCAACGATGATGCGCAGCACGCCCAGCGCAGCACGACGCAGCGCAAACGGGTCTTTGTCGCCTTTCGGATGCTGACCGATACCGAAGATACCCGCCAGGGTGTCCATCTTATCGGCGATCGCGACGGCGCAGGCGACCGGGTTAGACGGCAGATCGTCACCGGCAAAGCGCGGCTGATACTGCTCGTTCAGGGCCACGGCCACATCTTCCGCTTCGCCATCGTGGCGCGCGTAGTGCATGCCCATCACACCCTGGGTGTCGGTAAATTCGAACACCATGTTGGTCATCAGGTCGCATTTAGAGAGCAGGCCTGCACGGGTGGCGTGATTCACGTCGGCACCAATTTCACGGGCGATCCAGCCGGACAGCTCCGCGATACGGTCGGTCTTGTCGCGCAGCGTACCCAGCTGTTGCTGGAACAGCACGGTCTGCAGGCGCGGCAGGTGATCTTCCAGACGCTTTTTACGGTCGGTATTAAAGAAGAACTCGGCATCTGCCAGACGTGGACGCACCACTTTCTCGTTACCCGAGATAATCTGGATCGGATCTTTCGATTCGATGTTCGCCACGAAGATGAAGTTTGGCAGCAGTTTGCCGTCGTTGGCATAGACCGGGAAGTACTTCTGGTCGCCCTTCATGGTGTGAACCAGTGCTTCTGCCGGAACGGCCAGGAATTTCTCTTCGAACTTCGCGGTCAGCACGACCGGCCATTCCACCAGCGAGGTGACTTCTTCCAGCAGGCTGTCGCTCAGGTCAGCGTTACCGCCAATCTTACGTGCCGCTTCTTCCGCATCCGCTTTAATACGGGCTTTACGCTGTTCGTAGTCAGCAATGACTTTACCGCGCTCCAGCAGGATCTGCGGATACTGGTCGGCATTGTCGATGGTGAACTCCGGCTCGCCCATAAAGCGGTGGCCACGGATCACGCGATCGGACGCAACACCCAGAATGGTGGCAGGAATAACGGTATCGCCCAGCAGCAGGGTCACGGTGTGAACCGGACGCACAAAGTGCACGTCGCTTGCGCCCCAGCGCATCAGCTTTGGAATAGGCAGTTTAGCCAGCGAGGTGGCAATCATGTTTGGCAGCAGCGCTTCGGCGCTTTCGCCTTTCACATGGGCGCGATAGAGCAGCCACTCGCCTTTGTCGGTGGTCAGGCGTTCGGCCTGGTCAACGGTGATCCCGCAACCACGCGCCCAGCCTTCTGCCGCTTTGCTCGGCTTGCCTTCGGCATCGAATGCCTGCGCAATGGCCGGGCCGCGCTTTTCAACTTCGCGATCGGGCTGGGATGCCGCCAGGCTTGCCACTTTCAGCGCCAGACGCCGCGGAGCAGCAAACCACTCGATTTTACCGTGTGCGAGGCCAGCGTTATCCAGCTCGGCAGTCACGTTCGCAGCAAAGGACTCCGCCAGGCTGCGCAGGGCTTTTGGTGGCAGCTCTTCGGTGCCAATTTCCACCAGGAAAGTTTTCTCAGACATGGCCGCCTCTTATTTGTTTCGGTTGCACATCGGGAAGCCAAGGGCTTCACGGGACGCATAGTAAGCTTCTGCAACGGCTTTGGTCAGGGTACGAATACGCAGAATGTAGCGCTGACGTTCAGTCACGGAGATGGCTTTGCGGGCGTCCAGCAGGTTGAAGCTGTGGGCGGCCTTCAGAATACGCTCGTAGGCTGGCAGCGGCAGCGGAGTATCCAGCGCCAGCAGCTGCTGGGCTTCTTTCTCGTACTGCTCGAAGCAGGTGAACAGGAAGTCCACATCCGCGTATTCGAAGTTATAGGTGGATTGCTCCACTTCGTTCTGATGGAACACGTCGCCGTAGGTGGTTTTACCCAGCGGGCCGTCGCTCCAGACCAGGTCGTAAACGCTGTCTACGCCCTGAATGTACATTGCCAGACGTTCCAGACCGTAGGTGATCTCACCGGTGATCGGTTTACATTCCAGACCGCCAACCTGCTGGAAGTAGGTGAACTGCGTCACTTCCATGCCGTTCAGCCACACTTCCCAACCCAGACCCCAGGCACCCAGCGTTGGGTTTTCCCAGTTATCTTCCACGAAACGAATGTCGTGAATGGTCGGATCCATACCCAGCTCTTTCAGCGACCCGAGATACAGCTCCTGGATATTGTCCGGGGAAGGCTTAATCACCACCTGGAACTGATAGTAGTGCTGTAAGCGGTTCGGGTTTTCACCGTAGCGACCATCGGTCGGACGGCGGGATGGCTGCACATAGGCAGTCGCCATTGGCTCTGGCCCCAGCGCGCGCAGGCTGGTCATCGGGTGTGAGGTGCCGGCGCCAACTTCCATGTCCAGTGGTTGAACAATGGTGCAGCCCTGGCGAGCCCAGTAATCCTGTAAGGTCAGGATCAGGCCCTGGAAGGTCTTAGTATCAAACTTTTGCATAGTATTTCGTGCTGGATACGTGTGGTTTTGAATGGAGGGGATCAGTATACCCGTCGGATGCAAGATATACAGTACGAAACGGGGTTGTTTAGGGAAAATTGGGAAATAAGCATAGCTGACAACGCACTCAAGGCGCAGCCAGCTCATCACGCGGCGGTCTTAACGCATCGAAAGGTGTAAAAAACGGCCCTCTGCGTCAAAAGAACAGATGAAACTCTCATTGCGGGCAGTGAAACCCTGCAGTTCATAGCTTCCCTGGAACTGTTCGAATGCGGTGACGTCGATTTTTTGCGCACCGGTATTATAGCGCTGAGCCGCCCGATCCTTACACAGCTGCTCCATGTCCAGCGAACGTACCGGACTGACTTTCTTCGTTTGTGCTTGTTGCGTCGGCGCCGTCTCCTGAGCCACGCAGCCAGCCAGTAACGCAGGCAACAAAACCCACATTGCACGCATCATCATTTTTATTACCGCCCTGCACTGTGGCTGTTATTTTTAAACTCTAAACTTTATAGATTATCGCCCGGCATTCTGCGAATCTCACCGCCCCGGCACAAGCAGGGTGATGCAAACTCAGAATTTTCCAGTGAGCGTCTTTAGCAATACCACAGTCAGACTCTTTTTAATGCGTAAACAGAGGGATAGATGCAGGAAAAAATTAACTGGATTGATAATCTGCGGGGAATTGCCTGTTTAATGGTGGTAATGATCCATACCACGACCTGGTATATCACCAATGCCGCAAGCGTCAGCCTCGTTAACTGGGATATTGCTAACGTTCTCAACTCCGCCTCGCGCGTGAGCGTGCCGCTGTTTTTCATGATCTCCGGCTATCTCTTTTTTGGCGAGCGCAGCGCGCAGCCGCGCCACTTTTTACGCATCGGTCTGTGTTTGCTCTTTTACAGCACCGTGGCGTTCCTCTATATCGTGCTGTTTACCTCGATTAACAGCGAGCTGTCCCTGAAATACCTGCTGCAAAAGCCGGTGTTCTATCACTTGTGGTTTTTCTTCGCCATTATTGTCATTTATCTGCTCTCCCCGCTGCTGCAGGTAAAAAGCGCGAACGGCAAAATGCTGCTGGCGCTGATGATCGTGATTGGCATCGTGGCCAACCCGAACACCGTCTCGCAAAAAATTGATGGTTTTGAATGGCTGCCGATCAACCTGTATATCAACGGCGACACTTTCTATTACATGCTATACGGCATGCTGGGCCGAGCCCTTGGAATGATGGACACCCGCAAACGCTGGCTGAATAGTATTTGCGCCGCGCTGTTTATTGCTGCGGTCGCCATTATCTCCCGCGGGACGCTGCATGAGCTGCAGTGGCGCGGCACCTTCGCCGATACCTGGTATCTCTACTGCGGCCCGATGGTTTTTGTCTGCGCAATGTCACTCTTTACCCTGGTGAAAAACACGCTCAATACGCGCCCCCTGCCGCTGCTGGGGTTAATTTCACGTAACTCGCTGGGGATCTACGGCTTTCATGCGCTGGTGATCCACGCGCTGCGAACGCGAGGCGTGGAGTTAAAGAACTGGCCGTTGCTGGATATCGTCTGGATCTTCTCGGCCACGCTGGTGGTCAGTCTGCTGCTCTCAATGCTGTTGCAGCGGGTTGATACACGCAGGTTTGTCAGTTAGCTGCGGCTGCTTACCCGGCCAGCAAAATGTTCAGGCCGGGTAAGGCGAAGCCGCCACCCGGCGCTGTTTCATGACATCAGCGGCAGAAGCTGCTGATAGATCTTGCGGAACACGTCACGTTGTTCGACATAGCGGGCATGACGCCCGGCATCCGGGGTGTGCTGTTGTTCCAGCGTCAGCTGTGGCAGCAGCGCGGATAAGGGTTTATCCGGGTTCACCGCGATCTGCGCCAGCCGCGCTGCGCCCAGTGCAGGCCCGACGTCGCCGCCGGTACGGTAATCCAGCTGCAGCCCACTGATATCCGCCAGCATCTGACGCCAGTAAGGGCTACGCGCCCCGCCGCCGATCAGCGTAATGCTGGTGGGTTTAAGGCCGCACTCATGCACAACATCCATCCCATCGGCCAGGGCATAACCCACCCCTTCCAGCACCGCGCGCGCCAGTTCGGCCGGGCCATGCTGATGGGTTAAGCCAAAGAACACCCCTTTTGCCTGCGGATTGTTATGCGGCGTGCGCTCACCGGAAAGATAGGGTAAGAACCAGAGGGTGCCTGCGTTTTCATCGGCCTGCTGCGCGGCATCGAGCAGGGCCGGAACGCTGCCTAATCCGGTCAGTTTTGCCGCCCAGTCCAGGCAGGACGCCGCGCTGAGCATCACCGACATCAGGTGCCATTTGCCGGGTAATGCATGGCAGAAGCTGTGCACCGCGCTGTCAGGGTTACTGCGATAACCGTCACTCACGGCGAAGTAGACCCCGGAGGTGCCCAGCGACAGCATCGCCTGCCCGGCATCCGCCATCCCCACGCCAACCGCCCCCGCGGCGTTATCTCCGCCCCCTGCCACGACCGGAACGGCTGGCATGTTCCACTGCTGTGCGACTGATGGCAGCAGTGTGCCTGTTAGCTCACAGCCTTCGAACAGCGCGGGCATATGGTTGCGGGTGAGATGGCAGGCGTCGAGCATCGTCTCGCTCCAGTCGCGTTTTGCCACGTCGAGCCACATGGTGCCTGCCGCATCGGACATATCGCTGGCGAACTCACCTGTCATCCGCAGACGCAGATAATCTTTTGGCAGCAACACCTTCGCCACCTGGCTAAAAATCTCGGGCTCATGACGCTGGACCCACAGTAATTTCGGTGCGGTAAAGCCCGGCATCATCAGGTTGCCGGTGATCTCTCGCGAGGTTGGCACGCGCTCTTCCAGGAGAGCGCACTCTTCACCGCAGCGGCCATCGTTCCATAAAATCGCCGGGCGCAACACGCGATTGTCCTTGTCCAGCAGCGTGGCGCCGTGCATCTGTCCGGCAATCCCCAGGGCTTTGACCTCTCCCAGAGAGTGCTGCTCGCCCAGCGCCTTCAGGGCGCGATCCGTTGCTAACCACCAGGCTTCAGGATCCTGTTCAGACCAGAGCGGGTGTGGCCGTGAAACGTGCAGCTTTTCTGTTTGCGTTGCCAGCACCTCGCCCTGTTCATTTAACAGAATGGCTTTCACACCCGATGTGCCAAGATCGATCCCGATATACATATCGTGGGTTCCTTAAAAAGTGTAGGCCGGGCAAGCATAGCGCCGCCCGGCGATACCCATTACTTATCGAACAGGTAATGATTCACCAGGTTTTCCAGCAGCTCCTGATGGCCACTCTGGTGCTGCGGCGCCAGATTATGCTGTTCAGCGTACTTCGCCAGCTCCGTCAGCGATAACTGGCCTTTCAAAATTTGCTGGCCCAGCTCACTGTTCCAGCCGCCGTAGCGTTTCGCCACGCGCTTATCCAGCTCGCCATCTTCAATCATGCGGGCTGCCACTTTCAGCGACAGCGCCATCGTGTCCATCGCGCCAATATGACCATAGAACAGGTCGTATTTATCGGTACTTTGACGACGCACTTTGGCGTCAAAGTTCAGGCCGCCAGTAGTGAAACCACCCGCTTTGATGATTTCGTACATGATGAGCGCGTTTTCTTCCACGCTGACCGGGAACTGATCGGTGTCCCAGCCCAGCTGCGGATCGCCGCGGTTGGCATCCACGGAGCCGAAAATGCCCAGCGCGATGGCGGAAGCGATCTCGTGGTGGAACGAGTGGCCAGCCAGGGTCGCGTGGTTGGCTTCGATATTCACTTTGATCTCTTTTTCCAGCCCGAACTGCTTCAGGAAACCGTATACCGTGGCCACGTCGTAATCGTACTGATGCTTGGTTGGCTCTTGCGGTTTCGGCTCAATCAGCAATGTGCCCTGGAAACCAATTTTGTGTTTATGTTCCACCACCATCTGCATGAAGCGGCCAATCTGCTCGCGTTCCTGACGTAAATCGGTGTTGAGCAGCGTTTCGTAGCCCTCGCGCCCGCCCCACAGAACGTAGTTTTCACCGCCCAGTTGATGCGTCGCGTTCATCGCCGTCACCACCTGGGTAGCCGCCCAGCTGAACACTTCAGGATCCGGGTTAGTGGCAGCTCCTGCGCCATAACGCGGATGGGTAAAGCAGTTGGCAGTGCCCCACAGTAGCTTCACGCCGCTCTGCTGCTGTTTTTCCGCCAGCACATCGACCATCTGCGCGAAGTTATTCAGGTACTCTTTCAGCGACGCGCCTTCCGGGGAGACGTCCACATCGTGGAAGCAGTAGTACGGCACATTCAGCTTATGGAAGAACTCAAAGGCGACGTCCGCTTTGCGCTTCGCCAGCTCCAGCGCATCGCCCGGCTGCTGCCAAGGGCGGTCGAACGAACCTACGCCAAACATATCGGCCCCGCTCCAGCAGAAGGTATGCCAGTAGCAGGCGGCGAAACGCAGGTGATCTTCCATGCGCTTACCCAACACCAGCTCGTCCGGGTTGTAATGACGAAACGCTAAAGGATTAGAGGATTTCGGGCCTTCATAACGAACGCGATCGAGTTGATCGAAATAAGCTTGCATAGTGAGCTCCATAATCAGGGATGCGGCAAAAAGAAGATACTGGAGTAATACTGAATAGTGATCGCAAGTTGCTCAATTACGTTATTTCACTCTGCTATTGAGAGAATGCACAAACGTGCGCTGGCTCGCAAAATTAATTTGCAGTCAAACGAAATCCACAGCGTAAATTCCAGAATCATGTGTAATTAATAAGTTATGTAATTTAAAATCAGATCGCGGTCATAAATTCGCAAATAAACCAAATATCATAACGAGAAGATAAAAATCTGTAATTGCCAGTCTGCCATTCCCCGTTAAGAATTTGCTACGTCTCTTGCAATGATTGTTTCTTTTATCTCAGCAACCTAACCCTACAAAAGGCAATACAATTATGAAGATAAAGAACCTGTGCCTCACTCTTTGTGCATCGCTGCTACTGGCGAGTACGGCGAGTCATGCAAAAGAAGTCAAAATCGGCATGGCGATTGATGACCTCCGTCTGGAGCGCTGGCAAAAAGACCGCGATATTTTTGTCAATAAGGCAGAAGCATTAGGTGCAAAAGTTTTTGTACAATCTGCCAATGGCAATGAAGAGACCCAAATGTCGCAAATCGAAAATATGATAAACCGCGGCGTCGACGTGTTGGTTATTATTCCGTATAACGGTCAGGTTTTAAGTAACGTGGTGAAAGAAGCCAAACGCGAAGGCATTAAAGTGCTGGCCTATGACCGTATGATTAATAACGCCGACATCGATTATTATATTTCTTTCGACAATGAAAAAGTCGGTGAATTACAGGCGCAAAGCCTGGTGGCAAAAGTGCCGCAGGGCAATTATTTCCTGATGGGCGGCTCACCGGTGGACAACAACGCCAAATTATTCCGCGCCGGGCAAATGAAAGTGCTGAAGCCTTATATTGATGAAGGCAAAATCAAGGTCGTGGGCGACCAGTGGGCGGATGGCTGGTTGCCAGAAAATGCGCTGAAAATCATGGAAAACGCCTTAACTGCCAACAATAACAAAATTGACGCCGTTGTCGCGTCCAACGATGCCACCGCAGGCGGCGCTATCCAGGCACTCAGCGCCCAGGGCCTGGCCGGGAAAGTCGCGATCTCCGGGCAGGATGCAGACCTTGCCGGGGTGAAACGGATTGTGGCAGGCACCCAGACCATGACGGTCTATAAACCGATCACTGAGCTGGCCACCAACGCCGCGGAAATCGCCGTTGAGCTGGGCAATGGCCAACAGCCTAAAGCCGACGCCAGCTTAAACAACGGCCTGAAAGATGTGCCGTCCCGACTGCTGACCCCTATCGAAGTCAATAAAGAGAACATTGACGCCACCGTAGTTAAAGACGGTTTCCACAAAAAGAGCGAACTGTAATCCATCATCGCCCCTGCCTGGCGGGGGCGTATCGACTTGTTCTGTTTTCCTTCGGGTCATGTGGGGCAGTTATGGCTTATCTCCTTGAAATGAAAAGTATCACTAAGGCGTTTGGCGCGGTGAAGGCCGTGGATAACGTCAGCCTGCGCTTAAATCCCGGCGAAATCGTCTCGCTGTGCGGTGAAAATGGCTCCGGCAAATCGACGTTAATGAAGGTGCTGTGCGGTATTTACCCTCACGGCAGTTATGACGGCGAAATTGTGTTTGCTGGCGAAACCCTGCAGGCCACGCACATCCGCGACACCGAACGCAAAGGCATCGCCATCATTCACCAGGAACTGGCGCTGGTGAAGCACCTGACCGTGCTGGAGAACATTTTTCTCGGTGCCGAGATCACCCGTCACGGGGTGCTGGATTACGACACCATGACCCTGCGCTGCGAAAAGCTGCTGGCGCAGGTGAGCCTGGCGATCTCCCCTGACACCCGGGTGGGCGATCTTGGTTTGGGGCAGCAGCAACTGGTGGAGATTGCCAAAGCGTTGAACAAACAGGTGCGGCTGCTGATCCTCGATGAGCCGACCGCGTCGCTGACGGAACAGGAAACCGCGGTATTGCTGGACATCATTCGTGACCTGCAACACCACGGTATTGCCTGCATTTACATCTCCCATAAGCTCAACGAAGTGAAAGCCATTTCGGACACGGTCTGCGTCATTCGCGACGGGCAGCATATCGGCACCCGCGAAGCGCAGGGGATGAGCGAGGACGACATCATTACCATGATGGTAGGGCGCGAGCTGACCGCGCTCTACCCTGGCGAACAGCATACCCTCGGGGAAGAGATCCTGCGGGTGGAACACCTTACCGCCTGGCATCCGGTTAATCGCCATATCAAGCGGGTGAATGACGTCTCTTTTTCCCTGCATCGGGGTGAAATCCTGGGCGTCGCCGGGCTGGTCGGCGCGGGACGCACTGAGGCGGTACAGTGCCTGTTCGGGGTCTGGCCCGGGCGCTGGGAAGGCAGCATCTTTATTGACGGGAAGCCGGTCGAGATCAAAAACTGTCAGCAGGCCATTGCCCAGGGTATCGCGATGGTGCCGGAAGATCGTAAAAAAGACGGCATCGTGCCGGTGATGGCGGTGGGTAAAAACATCACTCTCGCCGCATTGGATCAGTTCAGCGGTAAGCTGAGCAGTCTGGACGACGCCGCCGAACAGCACTGTATTTTACAGTCCCTGCAACGCCTGAAGGTCAAAACACCCTCCCCGGATCTCGCCATTGGCCGTCTGAGCGGCGGCAATCAGCAGAAGGCGATTCTCGCCCGCTGCCTGTTACTCAACCCGCGCATCCTGATCCTCGATGAACCCACTCGCGGGATCGATATCGGTGCGAAATACGAAATCTACAAGCTGATTAACCAGCTGGTTCAGCAGGGTATCGCGGTGATCGTAATCTCCTCGGAACTGCCTGAAGTGCTGGGCCTGAGTGACCGGGTGCTGGTGATGCACGAAGGAAAACTGAAAGCCAACCTGAACAACCAGAACCTGACGCAGGAACAGGTGATGGAAGCCGCATTAAGGAGCGAACGCCATGTCGAAAAGCAATCCATCTGAATTAAAAGCCACGGCGCCTGCACCGGGTCTGTTTTCTGGGTTAAAAGCGCTTAATCTGCAGGTGTTTGTGATGATTGCCGCCATTGTGGTCATCATGATGTTCTTCACCTGGACAACCGATGGCTCGTATCTCAGCGCCCGTAACGTCTCCAACCTGCTGCGTCAGACCGCCATTACCGGCATTCTGGCGGTGGGGATGGTGTTCGTCATTATCTCGGCGGAGATCGATCTCTCTGTAGGCTCAATGATGGGTCTGCTCGGCGGGCTGGCGGCCATTTTCGACGTCTGGCTTGGCTGGCCGCTGCCGCTTACAATCGTCGTGACCTTGATCCTCGGTTTACTGCTCGGCACCTGGAACGGTTGGTGGGTGGCCTACCGCAAAGTGCCGTCGTTTATTGTCACCCTGGCGGGAATGCTGGCCTTCCGCGGCATCCTGATTGGCGTGACCAACGGCACCACCGTCTCCCCTACCAGCGCCTCCATGTCGCAGATCGGTCAAAGCTATCTCTCCAGCGGGGTCGGTTTTAGCCTTGGCGCGATTGGCCTGATGGCCTTTGTTGCCTGGCAGTGGCGTAGCAGAATGCGTCGTCAGACCTTAGGGTTAGCCACGGCGCCGTCCACTGCGGTTGTTGGACGCCAGGCGCTGACGGCGGTGATTGTTCTTGGGGCCATCTGGTTGCTGAACGACTATCGCGGTGTGCCGACACCGGTGCTGCTGCTGGTTCTGTTGATGCTGGCTGGCATGTTTATGGCTACCCGCACAGCTTTTGGCCGGCGCATTTATGCCATTGGCGGCAACCTCGAAGCCGCACGCCTGTCCGGGATCAACGTTGAGCGCACCAAGCTTGCCGTCTTTGCCATTAATGGTTTGATGGTCGCTGTGGCGGGCCTGATCTTAAGCTCGCGACTGGGGGCCGGTTCGCCGTCTGCGGGGAACATTGCCGAACTCGATGCCATCGCCGCCTGCGTCATTGGCGGCACCAGTCTGGCAGGGGGGATCGGCAGCGTGGCCGGGGCGGTGATGGGTGCCTTTATTATGGCGTCGCTGGATAACGGAATGAGTATGATGGACGTCCCGACATTCTGGCAGTATATCGTTAAGGGTGCCATTTTGTTGCTGGCGGTATGGATGGACTCCGCCACTAAAAGGCGCGCCTGAGGATGCTTTATCATTTGTTATTGATTCTGGAAGAAGAGCGCCATGTTTGAGAAGCGTCACCGCATTACGTTGTTATTCAATGCCAATAAAGCCTATGACCGCCAGGTTGTAGAAGGTGTGGGTGAATACTTGCAGGCGTCGCAGTCCGAATGGGATATCTTCATTGAAGAAGATTTCCGCACGCGGACTGACAACATCAAAGACTGGCTGGGCGATGGCGTTATCGCAGATTTTGATGATGCCGTTATCCAGCAGTTGCTGGTCGATGTCGACGTTCCCATCGTCGGCGTCGGCGGCTCCTACCACAAGCCGGAAAATTACCCTCCCGTTCACTATATCGCGACCGACAATCACGCTCTGGTGCAGAGCGCGTTTCTCCATCTGAAAGAGAAAGGCGTGCACCGCTTCGCCTTTTATGGCCTGCCCGTTTCCAGCGGCAAAGGCTGGGCGGCGGAACGTGAATATGCCTTCTGCCAGCTGGTGGCAAAGGAGAAATATCGCGGCGTGGTTTACCAGGGCCTGGAAACCGCACCGGAAAACTGGCAGCACGCCCAGAACCGTCTCGCCGACTGGCTGCAAACTCTGCCGCCGCAAACCGGCATTATCGCCGTGACCGATGCCCGCGCCCGGCATGTGCTCCAGGTTTGCGAACATCTGCACATTCCGGTGCCGGAAAAGCTGTGCGTTATTGGTATCGATAATGAAGAGCTGACGCGCTACCTGTCACGGGTGGCGCTGTCGTCGGTGGCACAGGGAACCCGTCAGATGGGTTATCAGGCCGCCAAGCTGCTACACCGTCTTTTGGACAACGAAAACTTGCCCCTGCAGCGCCTGCTGGTGCCGCCGGTACGCGTTGTGGAGCGGCGCTCAACCGACTACCGCTCCCTGAACGATCCGGCAGTGATTCAGGCGATGCACTACATTCGTAACCACGCCTGCAAAGGCATTAAAGTGGATCAGGTGTTGGATGCAGTAGGGATTTCGCGTTCAAATCTGGAGAAGCGTTTTAAGGAAGAGGTGGGCGAGACGATCCATGCGGTTATTCACGCTGAAAAGCTGGAGAAAGCCCGCAGCCTGCTGATTTCAACCTCGCTTTCCATTCACGAGATTTCACAGATGTGCGGTTATCCGTCGCTGCAGTATTTCTATTCGGTATTTAAAAAAGAGTATGACACCACGCCGAAAGAGTATCGCGATCGCTACAGTGAAGTATTGGTTTAAATAAAAAAGGCCTTCCGTAAGGAAGGCCTTTTTTTACTATTACATATGGGCGGCGATTAAGCGCTGGTTATCCTGGTACATCGCAAACAGATAATTGTTATAGCGTTGTCCCTGAGTTGAGTAACCTTTCAGCTTATGGATCATGGTGCTTGCCGTCACTTCCTGGTCTGCTTTACGCAATTGCGCGCGCGACTTACGGAAAGATTTATAAGCCGGATGCGTGTTCAGGTTCACAACATACGCATTCACGGAATCTTTTACCGATTCAAATTGTGAGTAGCCTTTCACTTTGCCCGGGGCATTATTACAACGCCCTTTCGCACATTTCATGCCGAAGAGATTGTTATTACTGCGGGCCAGTTTCGAGGTACCCCAGCCACTTTCGGCGGCTGCCATAGTTGCGACCATGCTGCCTGGAATAATATCTACGCGCTCTAACAGAGCGTTCCACGGCACACGGCGCGTGTTTCCGTTCCAGCTCACTTTATAGCGTTTTGAAATTTCTTTCAGACGCGTGCGTTCGGATGGCGACCAGCGGCTATCGTACTGTTTGGAGATCAACCAGTTACGATCCGCAGTAATCGCGGCATTTTGACTTGTAATGTAAGGCATTACCGTCCGGAGAAACGCTTTTTTCCTTGGTGTCCCGGAAGGGTATTTTCGCAAATCAGGAAGTGAACTACTCTTTGCACTATTGCGAGAATACTCTTGTTTACTGCTAACCTTACTACTTGTCGTCTTTATGACGTGGGCCTTCTTACTCGTTGTATCTGTGTGCGTCTTCGCAAGCACCTCACCAGAAATAGCCATGGTGAGTAACATGAGTATCGCGGCCCCATATCGTCGAATGGGAGTCGATATCATTAGGTCTCCTGGTCGGATAGAAACATTCCAACACCTTATTTTTTTCGTAAAATGAGAGGCGAATCTCAGATCCTAGCAAAAATAGACGAGAAGAGCATTCAAAGAAATAGTCTAAATCCGAAACCCTGTCACCTGGAAATCGCTCGCTTAAGCATCATTTTCACCAAAACGTGCTCAATATCGCAGTTAAACAGCCAGATAAGCGTGAGATCACTCACCCTCATCGCTCCTCCCTGCGCGATAGCGCCAGGGGATGAGTTAGCCCTCTACAATAGATGGCAAACTGAACAAAATGCTGTGACAGGAAACCGGTATGAAACGTTCCGCTCTCGCTCTTCTTCTCTTGCCTGCCATGGCCAGCGCCGACTGGTCAGCGCCGGGTTTTCCAGCCTTTACCGCCGAAGGTTCGGGGGTATTCACGGCACAGGCAAAGCTGACGAAGGGTACCCGCCCGCTGACATTGAGTTTTGACAAGGCGTGCTGGCAGCCCACAAAGGCGATAAAACTCAATGAGATGATGTCACTCAAGCCTTGTGAAGGCGATCCGGTGCAGTGGCGCCTGTTTCGCGATGGCGATTATCAGGCGCGGATTGATACCCGCTCCGGCACACCCACACTGATGCTGACCGTCGCCAGCGAGAGCGAAAAGGCGGTGACCCGCGTGGTACGCCAGTGTCCGAAATGGGACGGCAATCCCTTAACGCTCGACGTCAGCAGCACCTTCCCGGAAGGGAGCGTGGTCCGTGATTTTTACAGCAAACAGACCGCCACCGTGCAACAGGGCAAAATTACCCTGCAACCCGCGCCGGGCAGCAATGGTCTGCTGTTACTGGAGCGTGCAGAGACGGATAAACCCGCCCCGTTCAGCTGGCAAAACGCCACCGTCTATTTTGTCCTGACCGACCGGTTTGTGAATGGCGATCCGGGCAACGACAACAGCTACGGACGCCATAAAGATGGTATGCAGGAGATCGGCACCTTCCACGGCGGCGACCTCAAAGGCCTCACCAGCAAACTGGATTACCTGCAACAGCTCGGCGTTAACGCCCTGTGGATCAGCTCGCCGCTGGAGCAGATCCACGGTTGGGTCGGCGGCGGCACCAAGGGTGACTTCCCCCATTATGCCTATCACGGCTACTACACCCAGGACTGGACCCGGCTTGATGCCAACATGGGTACAGAAGACGATTTACGCCATCTGGTGGACGAAGCCCATCGCCGGGGGATCCGCATCCTGTTTGACGTGGTGATGAATCACACCGGTTACGCGACCCTGGCAGACATGCAGGAGTACCAGTTCGGCACCCTCTATCTGCAGGGTGATGAGCTGAAGAAAACCCTGGGCGACCGCTGGACCGACTGGAAGCCGGCCGCCGGGCAGAGCTGGCACAGCTTTAACGACTACATTAATTTCAGCGATAAAGCCGCATGGGAAAACTGGTGGGGCAAAAAGTGGATACGCACCGATATTGGCGATTACGACAACCCCGGTTTCGACGATCTGACCATGTCGCTGGCCTTCCTGCCGGATCTGAAAACCGAATCCACCACTCCGTCGGGCTTGCCGAATTTCTATCGCCATAAACCCGACACAGGGGCACAACTCGTTGATGGCTACACGCCCCGGGATTATCTCACCCACTGGCTGAGCCAGTGGGTGCGGGATTACGGGATCGACGGTTTCCGCGTTGATACCGCCAAGCATGTTGAGCTGGCCGGCTGGAAACAACTAAAAGACCAGGCCAGCGCCGCGCTGGCAGCCTGGAAGCAGGCCAACCCGGAGAAAAAACTCGACGATGCGCCTTTCTGGATGACCGGCGAATCCTGGGGGCACGGGGTGATGCAGAGCGATTACTATCGTCATGGCTTCGATGCGATGATCAATTTTGATTACCAGGAGCAGGCGGCGAAAGCGGTGGAGTGCCTGGCCGACATCGACCTCACCTGGCAGCAGATGGCGGAAAAGCTGCAGGGCTTTAACGTCCTGAGCTATCTCTCCTCCCACGATACCCGCCTGTTCCGCGAGGGCGATCAACGTGCGGCAGAGCTGCTGTTACTGGCTCCGGGCAGCGTACAGATATTTTATGGCGATGAATCCGCGCGGCCCTTTGGCCCAACCGGCTCCGATCCGCTACAGGGGACGCGCTCCGACATGAACTGGCAGGATATCAGCGGTTCACAGGCGGCGACCGTTGCCCACTGGCAGCGGCTCGGACAGTTCCGCGCCCGCCATCCGGCGGTAGGGGAAGGCACGCAAACCACGCTGACGATGCCTCAGGGCTACGGCTTTGTGCGTGAACATCAGGGCGACAAAGTGATGGTGGTCTGGGCGGGTAATCGCTAGCGTCTACCTGTGTCCCCTCTTCCTCACGGGAGAGGGGGCCGATCGTGGAAAGCGTTTTGTCGGGATGACGCAGCCCGGCGGGCAGTGAAGCACAGGATTATTCGCTGCCTGATGGCAAACTGATAACACAAAACCGCACTTCTCCGTTTCCACGCTGATTTGCACCCAGGCAGTTGTAGGGTTATGGTGAGCCACACTTAGAATAGGCTCGACAGAACACCTGCTATGACTTTTTCACTTTTCGGCGACAAATTCACCCGCCATTCAGGCATTACCCGCCTGATGGAGGATCTCAACGACGGGCTGCGCACACCGGGCGCCATCATGCTCGGCGGCGGTAACCCGGCACAAATTCCAGAGATGAACGCCTATTTTCAGACGCTCCTCGCTGACATGCTGGAAAATGGCAAAGCCACTGATGCGCTGTGCAATTATGACGGCCCACAAGGGAAAACCGAGCTGCTTGCCGCACTGGCGGAGATGCTGCGCGACACCCTCGGCTGGGAGATTGAACCACAGAATATTGCACTGACAAACGGCAGCCAGAGCGCGTTTTTCTACTTATTTAACCTCTTCGCGGGCCGACGTGCCGACGGCACCACTAAAAAAGTGCTCTTCCCGCTGACGCCGGAATACATCGGTTATGCCGACTCCGGCCTTGAGGACGACCTTTTCGTCTCCGCGCGCCCTAACATTGAGCTGCTACCGGAAGGCCAGTTCAAATATCACGTCGATTTTGAGCATCTGCATATTGGTGAAGAGACGGGGATGATCTGCGTCTCGCGTCCGACCAACCCAACCGGGAACGTGATCACTGACGAAGAGCTGATGAAGCTGGATGTGCTGGCTAACCAGCACGGCATTCCGCTGGTGATTGATAACGCCTATGGCGTGCCCTTCCCGGGCATCATCTTCAGCGAAGCGCGCCCGCTGTGGAACCCGAACATTGTTCTGTGCATGAGCCTGTCCAAACTGGGGCTGCCGGGCAGTCGCTGCGGGATCATCATCGCCAATGAGAAAATCATCACCGCCATCACCAATATGAACGGCATTATCAGCCTGTCTCCGGGTGGGATTGGCCCGGCAATGATGTGCGAGATGATTAAGCGCAACGATCTGCTGCGCCTGTCCAATGAAGTGATTAAGCCGTTTTACTATCAGCGCGTACAAGAGACGATCGCCACCATCCGCCGCTATTTACCGGAAGATCGCTGCCTGATCCACAAACCTGAAGGGGCGATTTTCCTCTGGCTGTGGTTTAAAGATCTGCCGATCACCACTGAACTGCTGTATCAGCGCCTGAAAAAACGTGGGGTATTGATGGTGCCGGGAGATTACTTCTTCCCGGGGCTGGATAAACCCTGGCCGCACACTCACCAGTGCATGCGCATGAACTATGTCCCGGATCCGGAAAAAATCGAAGCCGGAGTGAAAATTCTGGCGGAAGAGGTCGAGCTTGCCTGGCAGGAAAACGGTCTCTGACGTTTTACGCCAGAAAGCGCAGCCGTTCGGCGCGTAATCTGGCGGGATCGACGCAGCGTAACGCGTAGGTTGGGCAGGCCGCGACACAGGCCGGCCCCTCTTTACGGTGCGCGCAGCGGTCACATTTCAGCGCCTGAACCTGTTCAGCACTGCCGGTCACCTGCATCGCCCCGAACGGACAGGCCAGCATGCAGCTTTTACAGCCGATACAACGCGCCTGATCTACCAGCCAGACACCCGCCAGCCGCTGAATAGCCTGGGTCGGGCAGACGTTGGCGCAGGGCGCATCCTCGCACTGGTGACAGGTGACCGCCGTGGTAAACGTGCCGCCCTTCACCACCCGGATACGCGAAGTAAAGTTGCCAGGCGTAACGGCCGCACAATTCTGATCTTCCTGATGCGACACCACGCAGGCCACTTCGCAGGTGCGACAGCCAATACATTTCGCCGGGTCCGCCATAATAAAGGGATTCATCGCCTGCTCCATCCTGACTCAAAAAGTCAGGTTGCCAGAGTGCCCGACACGAGCGCTTTGATCAGACAGGGTAAAAGACCTGATTTGTGCGCTCTGCCGTAAAAACTGGCCATCTGCCCCAGAACTCAGCCGGAATTAATATGCTCCTTACAATAGCGTCGTTTCCAGACGGCGGGCGTTAACCCGGTGTGCTTACGAAAGATCTGCCGGAAGTAACCCACGTCGTTAAAACCGCAACGTGTCGCCACTTCTTTCAACGATACGGCATCGTTGAGTAAGAGCTTTTCGGCGGCCCTGACGCGCTGGCGGTGAATGGCCTCGGTCAGGGTCAAATGGAACACACGGCGAAACACCCGCCCCAGGTAATCCGCGTTGCAGTGCAGCTCTCTGGCCAACGATGAGGTGGAGAGCGGCAGATGAAACTGGGTGCGGATCAGCTGCCGGGCCTTCCACGCCAGGTTCACCCCCGCCTCATCCGGCGGCAGTTCTTGCCCGGCGGCCAGGGAAAGCTGTTGCAGGATCAGCAGCAGAATAAATTCCAGCGCCAGGCTGCGCTGAAGCTTCTCCTGCTCGGTCATAAATTGCCGGAACAGCGCAATCATCGCCTGCGGATCGCCGGTTTTGCCGTGCTGCTGTACTGACAACAGGGTGCTCCAGGCGGAAGAGGAACTCTGCTCCTCGACCTCAAAATGCAGCCAGTAAAAGCGTAAATTGGCGGGGAAATCCTCCACTCCTTTATGCCGACGATGCGGCCAGAGCAGTAAACTCTCCCCGGCATTGACCTCGAAAACGGTCCCCTCCTCCTGGATCGTTAATGTCCCCTTTTCGACAAAGATGATTTCCCAGGAGTCGAGCTTACGCGCCGGGTGCCGCCCCACGCCCCGGGAGATAAAGAATCCCCCGTTCTGCACTTTAATCGGAAGTGTTATGGATAATTCGAGCATCGCTATTCATTTTCCCGCTATTTATGGACATTTATTGCCGATTTACTCTTGATTATTAACGGTTAATTGTTAATCGCCCGATCTGAATCACATTTTGAGAACAAGGTCGGAATCCTCACCTTTTTATACTTTTCTCTTCCCTTGTTGGCACCAGGGAACAGTGCAAAATTAATCGGGTACCTGACAAAACAACATAAAAAATCCGATAACCCGAGGAGTTACCTCATGACTTCCACTCCGATTACACAGACAGAGATTGCCCAACAGGCCATCAACGATCGCCTCTCGGTGCGAGAAAAAATCGGCTACGGCCTGGGTGATGCGGGCGGGACGGTAATCACCTGTCTGATCATGAATTTTCTTACCTTTTTCTATACCGATGTATTTGGCTTAACCCCGGCGCTGGTCGGCACGCTGTTTATCGCCCTGCGCATTTTTGACGCCATCTCCGATCCGGTGATGGGGATTATTGCCGACCGTACCCAAAGCCGCTGGGGACGCTTTCGCCCGTGGCAGCTGTGGGTCGCCGTCCCCATTGGTATTATTGGCGTCCTGACCTTCACCGTGCCGGATGCCGGGATGGGGGTCAAAATCGCCTGGGCATTCGGCACCTACCTGCTGCTCTCGGTGGGGTATACCGCCATCAACGTGCCTTACTGCGCGCTCATCAACACCATGACCACCCGCCACAGCGAGGTGCTCTCCTGTCAGTCCTGGCGCTTTGTACTGTGCGGTGTAGCCGGTTTTCTGGTCTCGGTCGGCCTGCCTTGGCTGGTTTCGGCACTCGGCCAGGGCAATGTGGCGCAGGGGTATCAGCTCGGCGTGGGAGTGCTGTGCGCCATTGCGGTAGTGATGTTCCTGTGCTGCTTCTTCTGGGTGCGCGAGCGTGTGCCGCTGGCGCTGATGGGCAAGTTCACCCTCAAGGAGCACCTTGCCGGTCTGCGCAAAAACGACCAACTGCTGCTGATGCTGGTGATGTCCTTCCTGCTGATTAACGTCTTTAACATCCGTGGCGGCGGCTACATGTATTTCATCACCTACGTGCTGGAAGGCAGCACCGCCTATACCTCGCTGTTCTTCACCATGGTGACCTTTGCCGCCATTCTCGGGGCGGTGATCGTCAACCTGCTGTCGCGCCGCAGCGATACCGTCAAACTCTACTACTACACCAACCTGGTGCTGGCGGTACTGGCGGCGGGAATGTGGTTCCTGCCCGGCGGCCCGGCGCACCAGACCCTGTGGCTGATCGTTATCCTGGCGAACGGGGTGATCCTCGGCTTTACCCTGCCGCTGCACTTCGCGTTAATGGCCTTTGCCGACGACTACGGCGAGTGGAAAACCGGCGTGCGCTCTTCCGGGATGAACTTCGCCTTTAACCTGTTTTTCATCAAGCTGGCCTGGGCCTCAAGCGCCGGGATCATCAGCCTGGTGTTCATTTTTGTCGCCTATCAGCCGGGGGCGGGCAACCAGACAGCCGCCTCGCTGCAGGGCATCACCACCATGGAAACCCTGCTACCTGCCCTTTTCCACCTGCTGCTGGCACTGGCGATCCGCAAGTGCCGACTCAATAACCCGATGATGGCGCGCATTGCCACCGACCTGCGCCAGCGTCACGCTCACGCCTGAGGAGAACATGATGTCCATAATGGAACCCGACCTGCACAAACTGAAAATCAGCGACCCGTTTTTGGGCCAGTATCAACAGCTGGTGCGCGATGTGGTTATTCCCTACCAGTGGGACGCCCTGAACGATCGCATCACCGAGGCCGAACCGAGCCATGCGATCGCCAACTTCCGCATTGCGGCAGGCCAGCAGAGCGGAGAGTTTTACGGGATGGTCTTTCAGGATAGCGACGTAGCCAAATGGCTGGAGGCCGTGGCCTGGTCGCTGTGCCAGAAACCCGACGCCGAACTGGAAAAAACCGCCGACGAGGTGATCGAACTGGTGGCCGCCGCGCAGTGCGACGATGGCTACCTGAACACCTATTTCACGGTAAAAGCCCCCGACGAACGCTGGACGAACCTGGCCGAATGCCATGAGCTGTACTGCGCCGGGCACATGATTGAAGCGGGCGTGGCGTATTTCCAGGGCACCGGCAAACGCCGTCTGCTGGAGGTGGTCTGCAAGCTGGCCGACCATATCGACAGCGTGTTTGGCCCAGGCGAGCAGCAGTTACATGGCTATCCCGGCCATCCCGAGATCGAGCTGGCCCTGATGCGCCTGTTCGATGTCACCCAGGAGCCGCGCTATCTGGCGCTGGTGAAATATTTTGTCGAGGAACGCGGCACCCAGCCGCACTTCTACGACATCGAATATGAAAAGCGCGGTAAAACCTCGTACTGGAACACCTACGGTCCGGCGTGGATGGTGCAGGACAAAGCCTACAGCCAGGCGCATCAGCCGCTGGCCGAACAGCCCATGGCGATTGGTCATGCGGTGCGCTTCGTCTATCTGATGACCGGTGTGGCGCATCTGGCGCGCCTGAGCCAGGACGAAGGCAAACGTCAGGACTGCCTGCGCCTGTGGAACAATATGGCGCAGCGCCAGCTGTACATTACCGGCGGGATCGGATCCCAGAGCAGCGGCGAAGCCTTCAGCAGCGATTACGATCTGCCCAACGACACCGTCTATGCCGAAAGCTGTGCCTCCATCGGCCTGATGATGTTTGCCCGGCGGATGCTGGAGATGGAGGCCAACAGCCAGTACGCCGATGTGATGGAGCGGGCGCTGTACAACACCGTTCTGGGCGGCATGGCGCTGGACGGGAAGCACTTCTTCTACGTTAACCCGCTGGAGGTGCATCCGAAATCGCTGACGTTTAACCATATCTACGATCACGTGAAGCCGGTTCGCCAGCGCTGGTTCGGCTGCGCCTGCTGCCCGCCGAATATTGCCCGCGTGCTGACCTCCATCGGTCACTACCTCTATACCGTCCGTGAAGATGCGCTGTTTATTAACCTCTACATCGGCAACAGCATGGCCTTCCCGGTAGGCGACAAAGAATTGCAGGTGCGGATCAGCGGCAACTACCCGTGGCAGGAGCAGGTCACTATCGACATCACGTCGCCGGTGGCGATCGACCACACCCTGGCCCTGCGTCTGCCGGACTGGTGCGACAATCCGCAGCTGACGCTGAATGGCGAAGTCGTTACCGGGGAGGTGCGCGCGGGGTATCTCTACCTGACCCGCCGCTGGCAGGAGGGCGACAGGCTGCAGTTAACCCTGCCGATGCCGGTACGCCGGGTATACGGCAATCCGCAGGTGCGCCAGCAGGCCGGGAAAGTGGCGATTCAGCGCGGGCCGCTGGTCTACTGTCTCGAAGAGGCCGATAACGGTGCCGGGCTGCATAACCTGATCCTGCCCGCCGACAGCAAATTTAAGCTCCTGGAAGGCAAAGGGATTTTTGCCCACAAGGTGCTGCTCCAGACCCAGGGTTACACCCGCCACACCGCGAACGCGGAGCACCAGCCGCTGTGGCAGTACGATCGCGCCCCGACCACGCAGCAGGCGCAGACGCTGACCTTTATTCCGTGGTTTAGCTGGGCGAACCGCGGCGAAGGGGAAATGCGCATCTGGATAGATGAGGCAAATTAAAGCCGGACGACGCTGCACATACCCAGCCCGGGAAACAGGTCAGGTATGGGCAGCGCCACCCGGATCAATTGAGGCTGCCTTCATCCCTGAGGGCAGATTTTTGGCCTGTTAAAATTTCCAGGAGAGACCGGTCATCAGCATAAAGCTGTCGTCACGGTCGATCATCGGGCTGTTTTTCACGTCGTCAGGCAGTACGGTATAGACTGCGCTGGCGTTCAAATAGAGGTTCTGCGTCAGCCGGTATTTCGCCGCCAGGCCGATATACGGGGTGACCGTGTCGCCCGCGGTATAAGACTGCAGAGCGCTGCGGCGGGACTCTTTTTCTGAGACGCCGTAGTAGTAATCATTGAAGCTTTCGTCGTGGAAGAAGACGCCCACCGACGGCGTCAGGGTCAGGCGCTCCATGCGGATCGGACGGAAGTAAGTCATCTCGCCCATCGCCCCACCGCTTTCGTCCATCGCATCGGCGGCCAGGGCAAACTTCAGGCTCCCCCAGCTTTCGTGGCGGTAGTAGGCTCCGCCCAGCATCACAGAGGCTTTACGCTCATCCAGCTGCTTCATCCCATGGTCGTCGTTATCGTCCGGGTCGAAGTGCAGCGGCATCCAGGAGGCGGTCAGGCTCAGTTCGTTTTTGGCATCTTTCCAGACGATCCAGCCGCCGGTGGTCTGGCGCACGTAGACGTACTGGCCTTCGTAGCTCATGAACGGGACTGCGGAGACGTTCTCGTTATAGCCTTTATAGGGTGATTCATTAAAAAATGCGCCAGCGCCAATTGAAAAGTCATCGGCCATTGCGGACGTTGCCGTAAATAAAGCGGCCGCGATGAGGAAATTCTTTTTAAACTTCATTGTTTGCAATCCATTAAATGTCATACGACGCGGCGCATAATAATGGTTACAAAAATGGCGATGCAATGCCGTTATTTGTATAATATTATATATAAATTCATATAGATGGGCGTCAGGCAATGAACAAAATGCAAATCAAGCCACGAGAATTAAAAATCATTTCCGTTATTGCCGCGACCCACAGTATTGGTGATGCTGCCGCGTTATTAGGGATGGCCCAGGCCAACGTCAGTAAATATCTTGCTGATTTCGAAACCCGCGTCGGGCTGAAGGTTTTTGAGCGTACCACCCGCCACCTGGCGCTGACCCAGTTCGGTGAATCATTACTGCCTTTCATCGAGGCATCGCTGAAAAAAAATGAGCAACTGATTAATTTCATTGCTGATTATAAGCACGAAAAACGCGGCAAGGTCACTATCTATGGGCCATCGGGGATCATGTCTTACCTTGCCCGCCAGGTGATTCATGAGATCAAGGATATTGGCGATATCCGTATTAGCCTGAAAACTTATAACCTCGACAGGAATGAATTTTTCGAAGGGGTGACCTTTCCCGACGATTGCGACATTTTAATTACCTATGCCCAACCCAAAGATGAAAACCTGGTCGCCACCACCTTAACCAAATATTCTCTTACCGCTTTCGCTACCCCGGAATATATAAAAAAACACCCTATTAGCAAACCCGACGACCTTATTAATCACTCCTGCATTCTTATCGACTCAATGATAATTGATGACGCTAATATCTGGCGTTTTCGCGTGAATAATAGCGAGCAGGTTCTCGATTATAAAGTTTCGGGCAATTATATTTGCGACAACACCCAGACGGCGCTGGAGTTGGCCCGCAACCATCTGGGGATCGTCTTTGCGCCAAAAGAGAGCCTGACACGGGAGATAGAAGAGGGGTCAATGGTGCCCTGTTTCATTCAGCAGGAGGAGTGGTGGCTGGATCTGGTGGCTATCTTCCGTAAACGTGACTATCAGCCGTGGCGGGTGCAGTTTGTTCTGGATGGGGTATTGAATACGCTGCGTAAACAGATTGAGCAGACCCCCCGGGGGCGGTCTGCTCTCAAAGGTTAGAACAGGCCCAATGGCTTATCGGAGTAGCTGACCAGCAGGCATTTGGTCTGCTGGTAATGTTCCAGCATCATCTTGTGAGTTTCACGGCCAATGCCCGACTGCTTATATCCACCAAACGCGGCATGGGCCGGGTAAGCGTGATAACAGTTGGTCCACACGCGTCCGGCCTGGATCCCGCGTCCCATCTGATACGCCAGATTGCCGTTACGGCTCCAGACCCCCGCTCCCAGGCCATACTGCGAGTCGTTGGCCAGCTCCAGCGCCTCCTCCATGGTTTTGAAGGTGGTCACCGCCAGCACCGGGCCGAAGATCTCCTCCTGGAAGACGCGCATGTTGTTTTTGCCGGATAGAATGGTTGGCTCCAGGTAGTAACCCTCTTTCAGCTCGCCATCCAGCTGCTTACGCCGCCCGCCGGTTAAGATCTCAGCGCCTTCATTCTTACCGATATCAATGTAGTTGAGGATGGTCTCAAGCTGCCCGTGTGATACCTGGGCACCCATCTGGGTGACGCTGTCCAGCGGGTTGCCGCTGCGGATCGCCTCTACGCGGCGGATGGCGCGCTCCATAAAGCGCTCGTAGATCGACTCCTGCACCAGCGCCCGGCTTGGGCAGGTGCAGACTTCGCCCTGGTTGAAGGCGAAAAGCGCAAACCCTTCCAGCGCCTTATCAAAAAAGGCATCCTCTTCATCCATCACGTCGGCGAAGAAGATGTTCGGGGATTTCCCGCCCAGCTCCAGCGTCACCGGAATGATGTTCTGGGTGGCGTACTGCATGATCTGCTGGCCCACTTCGGTGGAGCCAGTAAAGGCCACTTTGGCGATCTTTTTGGAGGTCGCCAGATACTCACCAATTTCGCCCCCGGCGCCGTTGACCACGTTCACCACCCCCGGCGGGAGCAGGTCGCCCACCACTTCCATCAGCAGCAGTATCGACAGTGGCGTTAAGCGCGCCGGTTTCAGTACCACGCAGTTCCCGGCGGCGAGCGCGGGGGCCATTTTCCAGGCCGCCATCAGCAGGGGGAAGTTCCACGGAATGATCTGCCCGACCACGCCCAGCGGCTCATGGAAGTGATAGGCAACAGTGTCTTTATCCACCTCGCTAATCCCGCCCTCCTGGGCACGAATACAGGAGGCGAAATAGCGGAAGTGGTCAATCGCCAGCGGCACGTCGGCGGCCATGGTTTCACGGATCGGTTTGCCGTTGTCCCAGGTCTCAGCCGTGGCCAGCAGCTCCAGGTTCTGCTCCATGCGATCGGCAATCTTGAACAGGATCGCGGCGCGATCCTGCACCGAGGTGTGCGCCCATTTCTCTTTTATCTTGTGGGCAGCATCCAGCGCCAGATCGATATCGCGCTTGCCGGAGCTGGCGATTTCGCACAGCGGCTGGCCGGTGACCGGGGTGAGGTTCTGGTAATAATCGCCGTCGACCGGAGGAACCCAGTCGCCGCCGATAAAGTTGTCATAACGGGCTTTCAGTTTAAGGGGGAAACCATATTCGCCGGGCAGGATACGTGCTGAGGGAGGGTTATTCGTCATGACTATCTCCTTGCGTGAAGTGTCCTTCAAAGGTAGACCGCGGCGGTGTTTTTTTCGCCAGCCATCGCTTGCTTTGCGAGCCTCTTCACGCATTACCTTACTTTACGTTTGGTTTTCCGCCCTGAGCCATACTTAAAGCGCACAACACTGGCAGAGGGAAGGTTAAATGCGGCTTTTTATCGGCTTCGACGTGGGCGGAACCCACATTAAACACGGCGTGATCGACGAGGACGGAAACGAACTCACCACCGATCAGTTTGATACGCCGGAGGATGAAGAGAGCTTTAAGCAGCAATGGCGCGAGGTGGTCGAGGCCTACCAGAACGAACACGAGATTGCCGCGATCGGGGTGAGCATCCCCGGCCACATCAATACCCATACCGGCGAAGCGGCGAAGGCTGGCGCGCTGGAGTATCTGGATAACGTCAACCTGTACGACCTCTTCGCAGAGCTGACCGACCTGCCGCTGGTGGCCGATAATGACGCCAGCTGCGCTGCCCTCGGCGAACGCTGGTGCGGCGCAGGACGAGAGTATGAGAATTTTGTCTGCATGACGCTTGGCACCGGCATTGGCGGCGGGATCGTACTCGGGGGCGATCTCTATCGCGGCTCACACTATCGCGCCGGGGAGTTCGGGGTGATGCCGGTCGGTAAGCATGGCGAAGGGATGCATGAGGTCGCCTCGGCCAAAGGGCTGATGGAGACCTGCCGCCGGGCGCTGGGGGTCTCCGGGGATGATATGCCGAAAGGCGAAGAGCTGTTCGAGCTGATGGAGAACGATCTGCACCTGCGCGAAGCGGTGGAAGAGTGGGCGTTGTTCCTCGCCCGCGGGGTCTACAGCGTCATCTCGATGTTCGATCCGCAGGTGGTCCTGATCGGCGGCGGTATCAGCGAGCAGGAGAAAATTTATCGGCTACTCGATAAACACCTGCAAACCTTTGAAGAGTGGGAAGCGTTGCAGGTGCCCATCCTGCCCTGCCAGTTAGGGAACCAGGCGGGCAGACTGGGCGCCGTATGGCTGGCGAAACAGAAGCTCGCCAGCAAAAAGGATTAACGCTGCTGCGTCTCGTCGGCAAAGAGTAGCGCATCCCGCAGAAGGTGATCGTTACCGCGGCGGCGGGTAAAGCCAATGCGGTTGAAGTACTCGAGGATCTGGATCGCCAGCTTACGCCCGACGTTCAGCCGGTCGCGGAAATCCGCCGCGCAGGTGGAGCCGCGCTCGCGATCCAGCTCGCGGATCAGGTTGGCAAAGGTGACGATCCGATGGTGACGGTAATAACGGTCTTTGACGATGGCGGTAATCAGCCCCTGCTGCGCCGCATGTTTTAGCACCTGACGCATGGTTTGCTCGTCAGTGGCGGTTTCGCGGGCGAGGTCGCGCACCCACCAGGGTTCATCACCAAACAGGGCGTCTGCTTTTTCCCACACGGCCTGCTGCGCCGGGGTAAAGCCCGCTTTATGATCCGGCAGGTGCAGCCAGCCGTGGTAGCTGTGCAGCTCGCCGCTCTCGCGCATCTGCTCGATCAGCAGCAGAACCAGGGCCTCGTCCTCCATCGGCAGCGCCATACGACGCAGGCGTTCCCGTCCAGGGCCAGGTTCATCCTGATGCTGCTGATGGTAGGTCGTCAGCACCTCCAGAATTTTACGCTGCCAGCGCGCCGCGACAGCGGTGTTTAACAGGCTGGAACCGGCCTGGATAAACTCCGGCTGTTGGGTCAACTGACGCAGCCCCTCACCGCTGAGCTGGCGTGCCCAGCCGAACGCATCCAGATTGACCGCCCCGCGCTCCAGATGCACCCGCAGTGCGGCGTGGTCATCTTCTGCCGGTGCCAGCATCGCCAGCCATTGAAGGTATTCTGGTTTACGCTTCCCGCGACGCGGCGGATTGAGGGTCACCACCCGCGCCCCGGCCAGGGTCATGCGGGCAGAAATATCGCGCAGCACCAGCCGATCGTTGTCGGCCAGCCACAGCGGAGAATCGAAGACCAGCTCCGCCAGCGTTCCTTCCAGCAGCGAAACGCGGCCGGTAACGTGGCTGGCGGCATGGTGAATATGCAGCGGCTGCCACTGCGCCAGCGGCACATCGCCTTGCAGGGTGACGATCACCCGCGTGGTCGGCTCCGGGGGCGCGTCGGCCAGCAGCCAGTCCCCGCGGTTCAGCGCCGCTTTTTCCGTGTCGCCCACCAGGTTGAGGGCAATGCGTTGCCCGGCATGGGCCTGCTCAACAGGCTGGTTTTGCGCATGCAGCCCACGAATACGCACCGGTTTGTTAACCCCGGTCAGCCACAAGTTATCGCCCACCCGTACTTCGCCCGAGAGCGCCGTACCGGTGACCACCAGACCGGCCCCTTTTACGGTAAAGGCGCGGTCGATGGCCAGACGGAAGCGATGGTGTTCCGCGTGGGCGCGGGCCGGGAGCTGTTGCAGATGGGCGCGCAGAGCATCTACTCCTCGCCCCTCGGTGGCAACGGTGACAAACAGCGTCGCATCGGCAAAGCCATACTCCTGCAGGGTGGCAAGCACCTCTTCGCGCACCGCCTCTACCCGGTCGTCGTCAACGCGATCGGCTTTGGTCAGGGCTACCGTCAGCTGCGGGTTGCCGGTCAGCTGGAGGATTTGCAGGTGCTCGCGCGTCTGCGCCATCACCCCGTCATCACAGGCCACCACCAGCAGGGCATGGTCGATCCCGCCGACACCCGCCAGCATGTTGGACAAAAACTTTTCGTGCCCGGGGACGTCGATAAACCCTAGTACCCGGCCATCTGGCTGCGGCCAGTAGGCATAACCCAGATCGATGGTCATGCCGCGCTTTTTCTCTTCCGGCAGACGGTCGGCATTGACGCCGGTGATCGCCTGCAGCAGGGTGGTTTTGCCGTGGTCAACATGACCGGCGGTGGCAATAATCATTTCAGCAACATCTCCAGAAACTGTGCTTCATTTTCCAGACAGCGTAAATCCAGCCACAAACGTCCGTCCTTTATCCGACCCAGTACCGGCACGGGCAGGGCTCGCCAGCGTAACGCCAGCGCCTCCAGCTGCGCGCCGCGCCCGTCGCGTGGGGCGAAGGTCAGGGCGGCTCCCGGAAGGCGGTCCACCGGCAGCGAACCGCTGCCAGGCTGTGACAGGCACTCTTCCACGCGAACCTCAAAATCAGGGTAATGCGGCGCGACCTGCGCCAGCAGGCGCTCCCCCTGACGATGGATCGCGGCAGCGTCGCGGCTCAACAGGCGCAACGTCGGTAAGCGTTCACCCAGCGTCTCCGGGTGGAGATAGAGGCGTAAAGTGGCCTCCAGCGCGGCGAGGGTCATTTTATCCGCGCGCAGGGCGCGTTTCAGTGGGTGCCGTTGCAATCTGGCAATCAGGTCGCGTTTACCGACGATGATCCCGGCCTGCGGGCCACCCAACAGTTTGTCGCCCGAGAAGCTTACCAGACTGACACCGGCGGCAATTAACGCCTGCGGCATCGGCTCTTTCGGCAGGCCATAGCGGCTGAGATCCACCAGCGAACCGCTGCCCAGATCGACGACGACCGGCACGCCCCTCTCCTGCCCGATGCGTACCAGTCCGGCCTCGTCAACGGCATGGGTAAAGCCTTCGATCTGGTAATTACTGGTGTGGACCTTCATCAGCAGGGCGGTATTGTCGTTGATCGCCGCCGCGTAATCCCGGTCGTGGGTGCGGTTGGTGGTGCCCACTTCCCGCAGCTGGCACCCGGCCTGCGCCATCACGTCGGGAATGCGAAACGCCCCGCCGATCTCCACCAGTTCGCCGCGGGAGACCACCACCTCTTTACCGCTGGCGGTCGCGGCCAGCATCAGCAGTACCGCTGCGGCATTGTTATTCACAATGCAGGCATCTTCCGCACCGGTGAGCTGGCACAGCAGCGCCGCCAGCGGCCGATCGCGATGGCCGCGCCCGGCGCCGTCAAGATCGTACTCCAGGGTAACCGGCGTCTGCATCGCCTGGGTTACCGCCTCTACCGCCTCCTGAGCCAGCAGCGCGCGGCCCAGATTGGTATGCAGTACCGTGCCCGTCAGGTTTATCACCGGCCGCAGACCCGGAGCGTCAGCCATTGCCAGCCGTTTTTCGGTCTCCTGCGCCCAGTCATCACACCAGGCCGGCAGACGGTTGTCTGCGCGGATCCCGGCGCGGGCTTCATCCTGCAACAGGCGTAAGGTATCCACCGTTCGGCTGTGGCCAAACCGGGCAATAACAGCGGTAAGACGGGCGTCGCGAAGCAGACGATCGGTCGCGGGAAGTTGGCTATAAAGAGCGTGCTGAGTAGTCATGAAAGCGCCTGACGGTTGGGTATCTTCCCCCCTCCCGACGGGAGAGGGAGTCAATGTCAGGGCGATTGTACCGCGTCCGTCAAGGAAGTGTTATCGACGACATCAAGCCTTTGGCGGTTCGGTGCGGGCGAAGCTTTCACGCTGGAACAGGGTTTCCGCCAGTTTGACCAGCAGCGGGCGATCAACGCACCAGCCCGGCGAGACGCGACGGAAATTGAGATAGCCGATAGCGCAGGCAATGGCGATGGTCGCCAGGTTAACGCTGTCGGTGGCAATTTTTCCTTCACGGATCAGCGCCTCACAGTGATCCAGACTGCGGGTGATTTTCTCGCGCTGACGCAGCAGCTCGGTCTCAGACTGCTGTGCCGCCGGGCGCGCCTGCTCGCGCACTGAAGCCAGCGCGGCATCCATGATCCCGTCCGCCAGCGCCTCGATTTGCCGGATAACCAGCGCGGCTTTTGGCTCATGGGGGATCATCGCCGGGGCAATATCCAGCAACTCGATATAGCTGGCAATGATGGGCGAGTCGAACCAGTGCTCCCCGTCATCGGTCACCAGCGCCGGGACTTTGCCCAGCGGATTGTAGTGCGCGACACCGTTTTCAGCCTGATAGGGTTGTTCATTCACAAATTCAAAAGTGATGCCTTTCTCCAGCAGGAGAATGGAGATTTTACGCACGAAAGGACTGGTATAACTGCCGATGAGTTTCATTGCCTGCTCCTTGTTCGCCAACAAAAGGATAAGTATGGCCCAGGCAAAGAAAAAAGGCAGGCTCTGCGTATCCCATGCCTGCCTTTAAGGGATTAATGGTCGAGATAGAGGTAGTGCATCCAGCTGGTCATCCGCAGCAGGACTTTACGCATTACCGACACGTGCGAGAAGTGGTCGGAATAAACCGCAACCTGGGCGTAAATGCCGTCAGGCAACGCGTCCACGTCGGCGTTTGGATCCAGCTCGATGGTGCCCAGCACGCCATCGGTGCCCGGGATCACCGTCAGAGATTGCAGAACGCCCTGCGCCTGGTAGGAGCCGCCCGGCACGACCGGCAGAATGCTGGTGAGCTTACCGGAGAAGACCTGCCCTGGCAGGGCATTGAACACCACTTCGGCCTCGTCACCAGGCTTCAGACGCAGTAATGAGTTCTGGCGGAACTGCGCCACGATCTGGCGTTTCTGCTCAGGGATAAACACCATCACCGGGCGCAGCGGCAGAGAGGCCGCGTAGGTTCCCGGGCGAATCAGCACCTGGGTAACATAGCCGTTGCTGGGTGCACGGATAACGGTTTGATCCAGGTTATAGGTGGCTTCGGTCAACTGGGCGCGCAGCGAGGCAATCTGCGACTGCTCACCGTTAGACATGCTGTCTAACTGGCTCTGAATCTGGGTTTGTTCCGCGACAGAGCCTTTCACCATGGCGTCCTGCGCCAGGTAGTTTTGTCGCGCATTATCGATATCGCTCTCAGAGAAGGGATTCACCTTCGCCTGGCTGCCTTTCAAATAACGCTGATAGTCTTTGTACAGACGATCGCGCTCAGCAGAGACGCGGGTGGTATTCGATTGTGCTTCCGAAAGTTGCGCTTTCAGCACCTTTATATTGTGCGTCGCGGTGACCAGGTCAGCCTTCAGACGATCGACACGTGCCTGATATCGGGTCGGATCGATTTTAAATAATACTTCGCCCTTTTTAATGAGCTGGTTATTTTTATTCGTCACTTCACTCACCACCCCTGTGACCTGCGGGGTAATGGGAATAGAAATAACCGCTTTCTGCGCCGTAAAGGTATACGGGTGGTTATAGTTCATTAATAAAATAAGCCCGGCCACAATAAACACACCGCCTAGCGTCGCGGTCGCTAAGGTCCATTGGTTTACCGGAATGCGAAATATTTTAAAAATGGTCCATGCAAAGGCGACATAGGTCAAAATGATCAACAGATCCATGATTAGTGCTCCAGCATGTTCTTATCAGCAGTGGGGGGCACTGCAGCCAGTTTTTGTTCCAGCTCGGCGACGCGCTTTGCAAGCGCATCAACGTCGGGATGGCGTTCTGGCGGCTGAATGTGGTTCTGCATTCCCCAGCCACGCTCTGGCTGGTAGAGGGTGGCCCAAATCCACAGAAACGGCCAGATAGCATGGAGCGTAAACAAGCTTATCCATCCCGCCGTATGGATCGCATCGGCATGCGGATGGTTGCGCTTTTTGGCAATATTGTAAGGAATATCATGGATGGCGATGATTCCATAAAAAAGAACCAGGAAGACAAAAATCAACACACCCAGCGCAAAATAGTTGAGAAACATATTTGCCTCACTCAGTAAATCGCAAACGCATAAAAATAATTAAATGGTAAGCAGCCAAATTAATTTATGATTAAGCACACGAAGATGTACTAACTATTTCAGAGCCGGGAAATATGATTTTTCCTTATATCTCCATGCAAGTTTATAAGCGTGTCAAAATATAGCCTGAAGAATAATAGCGTTCTGTTTACAAAATGAGCTTAAACTAGCCTGGCATTTTTTGCCATACCACATATTGATGCTCTTTTTTGGACAATACGTGTTGCTGACTTACATCCTGGCGTTGATGGGTGAAACAGATGTTGCAGTTGATCACATCCAGAGAATTCTGCATAAAAATATTTTGTGGTTTTGATCACACTACAGAAACAAACTCACGACAACAAAATGTGATTTGATTCACATTTTATGGGTCAAACTGCCGTTTTAACGGTCGTTGTATTTTTTTTACACTTCAATTTTGTGACGCACATCACTTCAATCGTGGCTGCACCCCCTGCATTTACGTGATTCAGATCACATAAATTTTGCCTGTCTGGACAGTTAAACCATTAAGTGCCAAATTTCACGTCAACAGAACAGGTTGGGCAACCTCTGCCACCACATTAACAACAAACCTCGGGCTTAAGGCCTGCATCAACAGAAGAAGGGGTGTTTTATGTCATCCGATTTCAAGATCAAAGTACAAAGCTTTGGTCGATTCCTTAGCAACATGGTGATGCCAAATATCGGCGCGTTTATCGCGTGGGGTATCATCACTGCGTTATTTATTCCGACAGGGTGGTTGCCTAACGAAACGCTGGCGAAACTTGTTGGCCCAATGATCACCTATCTGCTGCCGCTGCTCATCGGTTATACCGGTGGTCGTCTGGTGGGCGGTGACCGTGGCGGCGTGGTCGGTGCGATCACCACCATGGGCGTTATCGTCGGTGCGGATATGCCAATGTTCCTCGGCGCAATGATTGCCGGTCCTCTGGGCGGCTGGGCCATTAAGAAGTTCGACGTCTGGGTTGATGGCAAAATCAAATCCGGCTTCGAAATGCTGGTGAACAACTTCTCTGCCGGCATCATCGGGATGATCCTGGCTATTCTGGCGTTCCTCGGCATTGGCCCGGCAGTTGAAGTGCTCTCCAAACTGCTGGCAGCGGGCGTTAACTTCATGGTTGCCCACGACATGCTGCCGCTGGCGTCCATTTTTGTTGAACCGGCGAAAATCCTGTTCCTCAACAACGCCATCAACCACGGTATCTTCTCACCGCTGGGTATTCAGCAGTCTCACGACCTCGGCAAATCCATCTTCTTCCTGATCGAAGCGAACCCGGGTCCGGGTATGGGTGTTCTGCTGGCGTACATGTTCTTTGGTCGCGGTAGCGCTAAGCAGTCTGCTGGCGGTGCGGCTATCATCCACTTCCTCGGCGGTATCCACGAAATTTACTTCCCGTACGTGCTGATGAACCCACGTCTGATCCTGGCCGTTATCCTCGGCGGTATGACTGGCGTGTTCACTCTGAGCGTGTTGGGCGGTGGTCTGGTCTCCCCTGCTTCCCCAGGTTCTATCCTGGCGGTACTGGCGATGACCCCGAAAGGTGCCTACTTCGCTAACATCGCAGCGATCTGTGCGGCCATGGCGGTCTCCTTCGTGGTGTCGGCTATCCTGCTGAAAACCAGCAAAGTGAAAGAAGAAGACGATATCGAAGCGGCTACCCGTCGTATGCAGGACATGAAATCTCAGTCTAAAGGTGTTGCTGCAACGCCGCTGGCTGCGGGTGATGTGTCTAACGACCTGAGCCACGTGCGTAAAATCATCGTCGCCTGTGATGCCGGTATGGGTTCCAGCGCCATGGGTGCAGGCGTACTGCGTAAGAAAGTAGCGGATGCCGGTCTGTCGCAGATCTCCGTTACCAACAGCGCTATTAACAGCCTGCCGGCGGATGTTGACCTGGTCATCACCCACCGCGACCTGACCGAGCGTGCGATGCGCCAGGTTCCGCAGGCGCAGCATATTTCGCTGACCAACTTCCTCGACAGCGGCCTGTACACCAATCTGACCGAACGTCTGGTTGCGGCACAGCGTCATGAAGATAACGAAGTCAAAGTGCGTACCAGCCTGCAGGACAGCTTCGACGAGAGCAACAGTCACCTGTTCCGTCTGGGTGCGGAGAACATCTTCCTTGGCCGTACCGCGAGCCATAAAGAAGAAGCGATTCGCTTTGCCGGTGAGCAGCTGGTAAAAGGCGGCTACGTACAGCCAGAATATGTTCAGGCGATGCTGGATCGTGAAAAACTGACGCCAACCTACCTGGGCGAATCCATTGCGGTGCCGCACGGTACGGTTGAAGCGAAAGATCGCGTCCTGAAAACTGGCGTGGTGTTCTGTCAGTACCCGGCAGGCGTGCGCTTCGGTGAAGAAGAAGATGACATTGCCCGTCTGGTGATTGGTATCGCGGCTCGCAACAACGAGCACATCCAGGTGATTACCAGCCTGACCAATGCGCTGGACGATGAGACCGTGATCGAACGTCTGGCAAACACCACCAGCGTCGAAGAGGTCCTGGCGCTGCTGAACAAGTAAGTCTTTCCCTTCCCTCTCCCCGTTGGGGAGAGGGCTAGGGTGAGGGGAAATTCGCGTGGTTCCTCACCCCAGCCCTCTCGGGTAACAACATTGATGAAGGTTAATACGATGAAAGCATTACATTTCGGCGCAGGTAATATCGGTCGTGGTTTTATCGGCAAACTGCTGGCAGACGCCGGCATTACGCTGACATTTGCGGATGTGAATCAGACGGTACTGGACGCCCTGAATGCGCGTCATAGCTATCAGGTGCATGTCGTGGGTGAAAACGAACAGGTCGAAACCGTGACCGGCGTGAATGCGGTCAGCAGCATTGGCGACGATGTTATCGACCTGATTGCCAGCGTTGACCTGGTGACCACCGCGGTCGGTCCGGTGGTGCTGGAGCGTATCGCCCCGTCCGTCGCCAAAGGGCTGGCAAAACGCAAGGCCCAGGGTAACGATGCCCCGCTGAACATCATCGCCTGTGAGAACATGGTGCGCGGCACCACCCAGCTGAAAGGTCATGTGATGGCGGCTGTGGCTGATGAAGATAAAGCCTGGGTTGAAGAGCACGTCGGCTTTGTGGATTCTGCCGTTGACCGCATCGTTCCGCCGTCAGCGTCGGCCACCCATGACCCGCTGGAAGTGACCGTGGAAACCTTCAGTGAGTGGATCGTCGATAAAACCCAGTTCAAAGGCGCGCTGCCTGAGATCGCGGGCATGGAATTAACTGATAACCTGATGGCATTTGTCGAACGTAAACTCTTCACGCTGAACACCGGGCATGCTATAACCGCCTACCTCGGTAAGTTAGCCGGTCATCAGACCATTCGTGACGCTATTCTCGATGAAAACGTTCGCGCCGTGGTAAAAGGTGCAATGGACGAGAGCGGCGCGGTATTGATTAAACGCTACGGTTTTGATGCCGATAAGCACGCGGCATATATTCAGAAAATCCTCGGTCGTTTTGAAAACCCGTATCTGAAAGATGACGTTGAGCGTGTAGGCCGTCAGCCGCTGCGCAAGCTGAGTGCGGGCGATCGTCTGATCAAGCCGCTGCTCGGCACCCTGGAATATGACCTGCCACACACCAGTCTGGTCAAAGGCATTGCCGCCGCGATGCACTACCGCAGCGAAGAAGATCCGCAGGCGCAGGAGCTGGCGCAACTGATTGACGAGCAAGGTCCACAGGCCGCGCTGGCGCAGGTATCCGGTCTGGATGCCAACAGCGATGTGGTTGTGGAGGCGGTTAACGTATATAACGCAACCAAATGATGCAGGAACTGGCGCAGGTCATCCTGCGCCCGGAATATAGATTGTCAGATATGCAGGCAATAATGGAACAAACCCAGGCCTTTGAAAACCGTGTGCTGGAGCGTCTGAATACTGGAAAAACCGTTCGAAGTTTCCTGATATCCGCCGTCGAGTTGCTAACCGAGGCGGTGAATATCCTGGTGCTTCAGGTTTTTCGCAAAGACGACTACGCGGTGAAATACGCAGTTGAACCGTTGCTTGACGGTGACGGCCCCTTGGGCGATTTATCCGTGCGTCTGAAACTGATCTATGGCCTGGGCGTTATCAGCCGTCATGAGTATGAAGACGCCGAACTGCTGATGGCGCTGCGTGAAGAGCTGAACCACGATGGCAACGAGTATGCGTTCACCGACGACGAGATCCTCGGCCCGCTCGGCGAGTTACATTGCGTGACCGCCCTGCCCCCGACGCCGCATTTTGATACCAGCGACCCGGAGCTGTACGCGATGCAGAAGCAGCGTTACCAGCAGATCGTTCGCTCCACGATGGTTCTTTCCCTGACTGAGCTGATTTCCCGAATCAGCTTAAAAAAAGCGTTTCAGAAGTAAGCCTGCGCACATTGGTGTATCCTTCCCTGTAATCTCCCCTGTTTTTAGAGCTATTTGTGATGAAAGAAGTCGAAAAGAATGAAATTAAGCGCCTGAGCGACCGCCTGGATCTGATCCGCCACCAGCAGGCCAGCCTCTCCCTGGTTGATGCCGCCGAGAAATACGCCGAGCTGGAAAAAGAGAAAGCGACGCTGGAAACGGAAATCGAACGCCTGCGTGGCGTAAAAGAGCAGAAGCTGAGTAAAGAAGCCCAGAAGCTCTCTAAACTGCCTTTCCGCCGCGCTATTACCAAGAAAGAGCAGGCCGACATGGGCAAGCTGAAGAAAAGCGTGCGCGGCCTGATCGTCGTCCACCCAATGACCGAGCTGGGCCGTGAAATGGGCCTGAAAGAGATGACGGGCTTCAGCAAGACTGAGTTCTGATTTTTAGCCGGGTGGCGCTACGCTGACCCGGCTTACCGCTCTCCTTCCCTTCAAAATTGGCCCAACCAATTCCGCAACCAACCCTCCCTTGGTTCACATTTCCATAATCTTTGCTCACAAACACATTGCCGACCAATAACATTTGGTTAACCATTTGTTGTCATTAACCCTACATCACACTATTGGCAGGACCACTTTTACACATATTGTGACGCCGAGATGAGCACAGACTCACCGCATCGCAATAGGTGTGGTCCTCGGGAGACCTGCAATGAGCCTCTGGCAACAAAACTACGATCCGGCAGGAAATATCTGGCTATCAAGCCTGATCGCCTCGCTACCTATCCTGTTCTTCTTCTTTGCGCTGATTAAGCTCAAGCTGAAGGGATACCTTGCCGCGACGTACACCGTTGCCATCGCCCTGATGGTGGCGCTGTTCTTCTACAAAATGCCGGTGGATCGCGCGCTGGCGTCTGTCATCTATGGCTTCTTCTACGGCCTGTGGCCAATTGCGTGGATCATCATCGCCGCAGTCTTCGTCTATAAAATCTCGGTGAAAACCGGGCAGTTCGACATCATTCGCTCGTCGATACTGTCGATTACCCCTGACCAGCGTCTGCAGATGCTCATCGTCGGCTTCTCTTTCGGGGCCTTCCTGGAAGGGGCAGCCGGATTTGGTGCCCCGGTGGCAATTACCGCCGCGCTGCTGGTCGGGCTGGGCTTTAACCCCCTGTATGCCGCCGGTCTGTGTTTGATCGTCAACACCGCGCCGGTGGCCTTTGGCGCGATGGGCATTCCGATTCTGGTTGCCGGACAGGTGACCGGCCTGGACAGCTTTGAGATTGGCCAGATGGTGGGCCGTCAGCTGCCGTTCCTGACCATTATCGTGCTGTTCTGGATCATGGCGATTATGGACGGCTGGCGCGGCGTGAAGGAAACCTGGCCTGCGGTGATGGTGGCGGGTGGCTCTTTCGCTATCGCCCAGTATCTGAGTTCCAACTTCCTCGGCCCGGAACTGCCGGACATTATCTCTTCGCTGGTCTCTTTGGTCTGCCTGACGCTGTTCCTCAAACGGTGGCAGCCGGTGCGGATCTTCCGCTTTGCCGATATGGGTGCCTCGCAGGTCGATATGACGCTGGCCCGCACCCGCTACACCCCAGGACAGATTATACGTGCCTGGTCACCGTTCCTGTTCCTGACCGCCACAGTAACCCTGTGGAGCGTACCGCCCTTTAAAGCCCTGTTTGCCCCGAACGGTGCGCTGTACGACATGGTGGTCAATATTTCGGTGCCGTTCCTCGATAAAATGGTCGCCCGTATGCCACCCGTGGTGCATGACGCCACGCCGTATGCAGCAGTGTTTAAATTCGACTGGTTCTCCGCAACCGGTACGGCCATCCTGTTTGCCGCTATCCTTTCCATTGTATGGCTGCGCATGAAGCCTGCCGCCGCGGTGCAGACGTTTGCCAGTACGCTGAAAGAGCTGGCGCTGCCGATTTACTCCATCGGTATGGTGCTGGCCTTTGCGTTTATCTCCAACTACTCTGGCCTGTCGTCAACGCTGGCCCTGGCCCTGGCGCATACCGGCTCCGCGTTCACCTTCTTCTCGCCATTCCTCGGCTGGCTGGGGGTGTTCCTGACCGGGTCAGATACCTCGTCTAACGCCCTGTTTGCGGCCCTGCAGGCGACAGCCGCGCAGCAGATTGGCGTCTCGGACGTGCTGCTGGTCGCCGCTAACACCACCGGTGGCGTGACCGGCAAGATGATCTCGCCGCAGTCCATCGCCATTGCCTGTGCGGCGGTAGGCCTGGTGGGCAAAGAGTCGGATCTGTTCCGCTTTACCGTTAAACACAGCCTGATATTTACCTGCATGGTGGGGGTGATCACCACGTTGCAGGCTTACGTCTTAACCTGGATGATCCCATGATAGTGATGCCCAGACGCCTGTCCGACGAGATTGCTTCTCGCGTGCGGGCGCTGATTGAAGAACAACAGCTGGAGGCGGGCATGAAGTTGCCCGCCGAGCGCCAGCTTGCCGCCCAGCTTGGTGTGTCGCGCAACTCGCTGCGCGAAGCCCTGGCGACGCTGGTCAGTGAAGGGGTACTGCTGAGCCGTCGCGGCGGCGGGACCTTTGTGCGCTGGCAGCATGAGGAGTGGTCAGAACAGGCGATTGTCCAGCCGTTGAAAACGCTGATGGAAAACGACCCTGACTACAGCTTCGATATTCTCGAAGCGCGTCACGCCATTGAGACCAGCACCGCCTGGCATGCCGCCATGCGCGCCACCCCGGCGGATAAAGAGAAGTTAAAAGCCTGCTTCGAGGCGACCCACAGCAGCGATCCCGATATCGCCTCGCAGGCCGATGTGCGTTTTCATCTGGCAATTGCTGAAGCCTCGCACAACGTGGTGCTGCTCCAGACCATGCGCGGGTTTTTCGATCTGCTGCAAACCTCTGTTAAGCAGAGCCGCCAGCGGATGTACCAGGTGCCGCCGGTATTTGCCCGGCTGACTGAGCAGCATCAGGCTGTTCTCGACGCCATTCTTGCTGGCGATGCCGAAGCTGCCCGTCAGGCGATGATGGCGCATCTGGGCTTCGTGCATACCACCATTAAACGATTCGATGAAGATCAGGCCCGACAGGCGCGTATTACCCGTCTGCCTGGCGACAACGATATTTCCAGGGAGAACAAAGCATGATCATTTCTGCAGCCAGTGACTATCGCGCCGCCGCGCAGCGCATCCTGCCCCCGTTCCTGTTCCACTATATTGATGGCGGGGCCTACTCTGAATATACCCTGCGCCGCAACGTGGAAGACCTGTCGCAGGTGGCCCTGCGCCAGCGCGTCCTGAAGAATATGTCTGACCTGAGCCTTGAGACGACGCTGTTCAACGAAACGCTCTCTATGCCGGTAGCCCTTGCCCCCGTCGGCCTGTGCGGCATGTACGCCCGCCGGGGTGAAGTGCAGGCCGCAGCGGCCGCCGACGCCAAAGGCATTCCTTTTACCCTCTCCACCGTCTCGGTCTGCCCGATTGAAGAGGTGGCCCCGACCATTAAGCGTCCAATGTGGTTCCAGCTCTACGTTCTGCGCGATCGCGGCTTTATGCGTAATGCCCTGGAGCGGGCGAAAGCGGCGGGCTGTTCCACCCTGGTGTTTACCGTTGATATGCCCACCCCCGGCGCGCGCTATCGCGATGCGCACTCCGGGATGAGCGGTGCGAACGCAGCGTTGCGTCGTTACTGGCAGGCAGTGACCCATCCGCAGTGGGCGTGGGATGTGGGTGTGAACGGGCGTCCGCACGATCTGGGCAATATCTCCACCTATCTGAGCAAACCGACAGGGCTGGAAGATTACATTGGCTGGCTGGCGAATAACTTTGATCCATCCATCTCGTGGAAAGACCTGGAGTGGATCCGGGAGTTCTGGGATGGCCCGATGGTGATCAAAGGGATCCTCGATCCAGAAGATGCCCGCGATGCGGTGCGCTTTGGTGCCGACGGTATCGTGGTGTCGAACCACGGCGGCCGCCAGCTGGACGGCGTGCTCTCGTCTGCCCGCGCCCTGCCCGCCATTGCCGATGCGGTTAAAGGCGATATCGCGATTCTGGCGGACTCCGGGATCCGCAACGGTCTGGACGTGGTGCGCATGATTGCCCTCGGCGCCGACACCGTCCTGCTGGGACGAGCCTATCTCTACGCGCTGGCGACGCACGGCCAGGCAGGTGTGGCGAATCTGCTTAACCTGATCGAGAAGGAGATGAGAGTGGCCATGACGCTGACCGGGGCGAAGTCTATCCGTGACATCAGCAAAGAGATGCTGGTGCAGGAGTTGAGTCAGATCCCTGCCGGGCTGGCACCGCTGGCGCAGGGGAACGCGGCGTAGGTACGGTCTGATCTCCTCATCCCAGCCCCTCTCTCAAGGGAGAGGGTACTTTCTCTTTGGCAGAGGGTTAGGGTGAGTGAAAAATTCTGCTATTCTGCCCCCGCTATTCAAGGGGGCAGCATGCTTAATATCGTTCTATTCGAACCAGAAATTCCACCTAATACCGGCAACATCATTCGCCTGTGCGCCAATACCGGATTCCGTCTGCATATCATCGAGCCAATGGGCTTTACGTGGGACGACAAGCGCCTGCGCCGTGCCGGTCTGGATTATCACGAATTCACCGCCGTGGTTCGCCATCAGGATCTGGCCGCATTCATGCAAACGGAAAACCCGGAACGGATCTTTGCCCTCACCACCAAAGGTACGCCTGCGCACAGCGCGGTGAGCTATCAGGAGGGGGACTATCTGCTGTTTGGCCCGGAAACGCGCGGCCTGCCGGCCACCATTCTTGATGCCCTGCCTGCTGAACAAAAAATCCGTATTCCGATGATGCCGGACAGCCGCAGCATGAACCTGTCAAATGCGGTGTCGGTAGTGGTCTATGAAGCCTGGCGCCAGTTGGGGTACGCCGGAGCAATACTCAGGTAGGCCCGGTAAGCGTAGCGCCCCCGGGCATTTATTCAGATCCCGTCGCCATACTCAAAGGTATGGTGACCGTTGAAGAACTGATCCATATCCATCGCTGGTTTATCGCTGTCCGGCCTGCCGACGATACGCGCCGGAACGCCTGCGGCGGTGGTATGCGGTGGTACAGGTTGCAGCACCACTGAACCGGCGCCAATTTTCGCGCCGCGTCCGACTTCGATATTGCCGAGGATCTTCGCCCCCGCGCCAATCATCACCCCTTCACGGATTTTCGGGTGGCGATCGCCGCTGGTTTTGCCGGTCCCGCCCAGCGTCACGGATTGCAGGATCGAGACGTCATTTTCAATAACCGCCGTTTCACCCACCACAATGCCGGTGGCATGGTCGAGCATGATCCCGCGGCCAATCTTCGCTGCCGGGTGGATATCCACCTGGAAGCTCACCGAGACCTGATTTTGCAGGAAAATCGCCAGCGCGCGACGGCCTTCGTTCCACAGCCAGTGGCCGATACGGTAGGACTGCAGAGCGTGAAAACCTTTCAGATAGAGCAGCGGCGTGGAGTATTTATCCACCGCCGGGTCGCGATTGCGTACTGCCTGGATATCACAGGCAGCTGAGGCGATCATCTCCGGGTCGGCCGCATAGGCCTCTTCCACCACTTCGCGGATGGCGATAGCGGGCATGATCGGTGATGCCAGTTTGTTGGCAAGCATATAGCTCAGCGCGCTGCCGAGGTTTTCGTGCTTGAGTAGCGTTGCATGGTAAAAACTGGCGAGCATCGGCTCACAGTCGGCCAAAGCACGGGCTTCGGCTTTAATATTGTTCCAGACGATATCCAGTTCTTCACACGGCATTGCTTGCTCCAGACGTAATGATAATGACCGGCCAGTTCTTCGCCAGCCGGGTCATTCAGGTGATAATGCTTTCCTGCGGTTAACTGCTGCTACGCTCGTCCTTGCGTGCACGACCTAATAAGGTCAATGCTGCCTCGCGCGCATTTTTTCCGCAATACAATACCTGATAAATTTCCTCGGTTATTGGCATTTCGACACCAAAGCGGTGTGCCAACTCGCGGACTTCTTTGGTATTGCGATAGCCTTCCACCACCTGACCGATCTTCTCCTGCGCGCCGATGACATCCATGCCCTGTCCGAGCATCATGCCAAAGCGACGGTTACGAGACTGGTTGTCGGTACAGGTCAGCACCAGATCGCCTAACCCTGCCATTCCCATAAAGGTGGCGGGATCGGCACCCAGCGCTGCGCCCAGACGGGACATTTCGGTCAGACCACGGGTGATCAGCGCCGTACGCGCGTTCGCGCCGAAGCCGATACCGTCGGACATGCCCGCGCCGATCGCGATAACGTTCTTCACTGCACCACCCAGCTGAACGCCGATAAAATCGGGGTTGCTGTAGACGCGGAAGCTTTTACCGCAGTGCAGGAGCTGCTGCAGATCCTCAGCAAACGTCTCATCGGTTGAGGCCAGCGAGATCGCCGTCGGCAGCCCTGCCGCCAGCTCTTTCGCAAAGGTCGGGCCGGAGATCACCGCCAGTGGGATAGCATCACCCAGCGCTTCGCGGGCGACATCCTGCAGCAGTCGGCCGGTCTCGGCTTCCAGCCCTTTGGTCGCCCAGACCACGCGGGCATCATCACGCATCAGCGGTTTAATCTGTCGCAGCACCTGGCCAAAGACGTGGCTCGGTACAACGATCAGAATATTGCGGCTCGCAGCCAGCGCTGTCGCCAGGTCGCTTTCAAGATGCAGTGAGTCAGGGAAAGGCACATCGGGGAGGAACGCAACGTTGCAGCGATCGGCTTCTAACGTCGCGATATGTTCAGGATTGTGGCCCCAGAGAACCACTTCGTGACCATTTCTTGCCAGGGTAATAGCAAGAGCGGTGCCGTAAGAGCCGGCACCGATCACAGTCATTGACGCATTGACAGTACTCATCAGGCATCCTGATGTTGTTCAGTACCTTCGCCAGCTTGCTGCTGCAGATAGTTCATGAACAGCGCATCGAAGTTCACCGGCGCAAGGTTCAGTTGCGGGAACGTACCACGGGAAACCAGGCTGGTGATGCATTCGCGGGCATACGGGAACAGGATGTTCGGGCAGTATGCACCCAGGCAATGCGCCATCTGATTACCTTCGATGCCGCCGATGGAGAAGATGCCGCCCTGCTGTACTTCGCACAGGAATGCAGTCTCTTCGCCCAGAGAAGCGGTTACGGTAACACGCAGTACGACTTCATACACATCTTCCGCCAGTTGGGTGGAAGCAGTATCCAGATCAAGTTTAACCTCTGGCTGCCAGTCTTTCTGGAAAACATGTGGCGCATTTGGTGCTTCGTAGGAGACGTCTTTGGTGTAAATGCGCTGGATCTGGAAAGTCATCTCGGTGTTGTTTTGTTCTGACATGGAAATACCCTTTTTAATTGTCCTAAAACGCCTTAGCGCAGCAGGGGATCAAGTCCACCACGCGCGTCAAGCGCATACAAGTCATCACAGCCGCCAATGTGCTGCGCATCGATAAAAATCTGCGGAACTGTCGTCCGGCCACTACGTTTAATCATCTCTTCGCGTTTCGCAGCGTCGCCATCAATAGGCAGTTCCTGGAAGGCAACGCCTTTGCTGTCCAGCAGCGCTTTCGCGCGATGGCAGAACGGGCAGGTCGCTTTGGTATAGATCTCGATATTGGCCATGTTCAGACTCCTGTTTACTTACCACGAACCAGAGGCAGGTTTTCACCGCTCCAGCCAGAGATGCCGTCTTTCAGGACAGTGACGTTTGCAAAGCCTGCTTTGACGAGGGTATTTGCTGGCTCGTTTGCCTGCATCCCGGTACCATCAACGACAATAATGGGTTTGTCTTTATGCTTTTCCAGTTCGCCAAGGTTATTGGCTTTGATGTCGGCTGGCAGCAGGTTAATTGCGCTTGCAATATGGCCTTTGCGGAAATCATCACGCTGACGCAGATCGACAACCACAGCATCTTCTTTATTGATAAGACGAGTGGCTTCGCCGCGGGTAATCACCTTCACTTTTGAGGTGAGGCCTTTGAACGTGGTGAAAAGTACGGCTGCCAGTAGACCAATCCACGCGATACAAAGTATGGGGTGGCGGCTGACAAATTGCATAATTTCTTGCATGGGGGGTAACGACTCCCGACTGAGTGAATAAAAAACCAGGACAGGAGTATACCTGTGCGTTGTGGCAAATACAGCCAGCGACAATAAGCTAATCCATTTTCTGCGTGCTGCCACGAAAAAAAAGACCAAAATTGCCCTCTCCTTACGCTTCCCCCGGTGATTTCTTTGATCTTCTGCGGCTATTTGATCGATTCAGCTGTAGTAAAATTACGCAAATTTTTTGTCTTTTGAGCAAAGAGGTTGTCGCAATGTCGGTTTCTAAAAAACCTATGGTACTGGTGATTCTGGATGGCTATGGCTATCGCGAAGATCAGCAGGATAACGCCATTTTCAACGCTAAAACCCCGGTTATGGATGCACTGTGGGCACAACGTCCTCATACATTGATTGATGCGTCCGGCCTGGAAGTGGGTCTGCCCGATCGCCAGATGGGTAACTCCGAAGTTGGACACGTCAACCTGGGTGCCGGACGCATTGTCTACCAGGATCTGACCCGTCTGGATGTTGAAATTAAAGAACGCACCTTCTTTGCAAACCCGGTGCTGACCAGCGCGGTTGAGAAAGCCGCCGCCGCAGGCAAAGCGGTACACATTATGGGTCTGCTCTCTGCCGGTGGTGTCCACAGTCACGAAGACCACATTATGGCGATGGTCGAGCTGGCCGCAGAAAAAGGGGCGGACAAAATCTACCTGCACGCCTTCCTTGATGGTCGTGACACCCCGCCGCGCAGCGCTGAATCCTCCCTGAAAGCCTTTGAAGACAAGTTTGCCACCCTCGGTAAAGGCCGCGTGGCCTCTATCATTGGCCGCTACTACGCCATGGACCGCGACAACCGTTGGGATCGCGTAGAGCAGGCCTACAATCTGCTGGTAGAAGCCAAAGGCGAGTTCCAGGCCAACACCGCGGTTGCTGCGCTGGAAGCCGCTTACGCCCGCGATGAAAACGACGAATTCGTCAAAGCAACGGTGATCCGCGCCGAAGGCCAGGCCGATGCCGCAATGGAAGATGGCGACGCGCTGATCTTCATGAACTTCCGTGCCGACCGCGCTCGCGAAATCACCCGCGCCTTCGTCAACGCTGACTTCGACGGCTTCGCCCGTAAAAAAGAGGTTAAGCTGGGCGATTTCGTGATGCTGACCGAATATGCCGCCGACATCAAAGCGCCATGCGCCTATCCGCCATCTTCTCTGGCGAATACCTTCGGCGAGTGGATGGCGAAGCATGACAAGACTCAGCTGCGCATCTCTGAAACCGAAAAATACGCCCACGTGACCTTCTTCTTTAACGGGGGTGTGGAAGAGTCGTTCAAAGGCGAAGACCGCATTCTGATCAACTCCCCGAAAGTCGCCACCTACGACCTGCAGCCAGAGATGAGTTCTGCCGAGCTGACCGAGAAGCTGATTGCAGCCATCGAAAGCGGCAAATACGACACCATCATCTGTAACTACCCGAACGGCGACATGGTTGGCCATACCGGGGTGATGGAAGCCGCGATCAAAGCGATTGAAGCGCTGGATGCATGCATTGAGCAGGTGACCGACGCCGTAATCGCTGCAGGCGGCCAGATGCTGATCACCGCAGACCACGGCAACGCCGAACAGATGCGCGATCCCGCTACCGGCCAGGCGCACACTGCGCATACCAACCTGCCGGTACCACTGATTTATGTTGGTGATAAAGCGGTGAAATCCGTTGATGGCGGTAAGCTTTCGGACATCGCCCCAACCATGCTGACCCTGATGGGCATGGAAATCCCGCAAGAGATGACTGGCAAGCCGCTGTTCATCGTGGAATAATCCTTCCCCATGAGGGGAAAGGCGATTGTTTCAATCACATGGGTCGTGAAGCCGTTACGGTTATCAGTCAGGCCTTTACTTTACGCCAGCGTGCTCAGCGCTGGCGTATTGTTGTGCGCGGCATCCGCCCAGGCGGACGAGCGCGACCAGCTTAAAACCATTCAGGCCGATATCGCCGCTAAAGAGCGGGCGGTACGTCAGCAACAGCAACAACGCTCCTCCCTGCTCGCGCAACTCAAAAAGCAGGAAGAGGCGATCTCCGCAGCGGCACGTCAGCTGCGCGAAACCCAGAACACCCTCGCCCAGTTGAATAAGCAAATAGACGAAATGAATGCGTCTATCGCCAAACTTGAGCGCCAGCGCGCAGCTCAGGAGCGCAACCTTGCCGCACAACTGGATGCCGCCTTTCGCCAGGGTGAACACACCGGCATCCAGCTGATCCTCAGCGGCGAAGAGAGCCAGCGCGGTCAACGTCTGCAGGCCTATTTCGGCTACCTTAACCAGTCCCGCCAGGAGACCATCGCCCAACTGAAGCAGACGCGGGAAGAGGTCACCACGCAAAAAGCGGAGCTGGAAGAGAAGCAGAGCCAGCAGCAGACCTTGCTTTACGATCAGCAGGCGCAGCAGGCTAAGCTGGAGCAGGCGCGCAACGAGCGTAAGAAGACCCTCGCGGGGCTGGAATCCTCCATTCAGGAGGGACAGGCGCAGCTGGGGGAAATGCGCGCCAACGAATCGAAACTGCGTAACAGCATCGCCCGTGCGGCGGCGGCCGCCAAAGCTCGCGCCGAGAAAGAGGCCCGTGAAGCGCAGGCCGTTCGCGACAAGCAGCAGGAAGCTTCCCGCAAAGGCACCACCTACAAGCCAACAGAAAACGAACGCTCGCTGATGTCGCGCACCGGCGGTCTTGGTTCGCCGCGCGGTCAGGCTTACTGGCCGGTACGCGGCTCAATTCTGCATCGCTATGGCGAACAACTGCAGGGTGAGCTACGTTGGAAAGGGATTGTTATCGGTGCATCGGAAGGTAGCGAAGTCAAAGCTATTGCCGATGGCCGGGTGATCCTCGCTGACTGGCTGCAGGGCTACGGTCTGGTGGTGGTGGTTGAGCATGGTAAAGGCGACATGAGTCTTTACGGCTATAACCAGAGCGCTTTAGTCAGCGTGGGCACCCAGGTACGCGCCGGTCAGGCTATCGCCCTTGTGGGCAGCAGTGGCGGTCAGGGCCGCCCGTCACTCTATTTCGAAATTCGTCGCCAGGGTCAGGCGGTCAATCCACAGCCGTGGTTGGGAAGATAAGTTTTGCTTCAATTTCGTCGTATGGTTCTCCCCTTCGTCAGCGCACTGGCGCTGGCGATGCCGGTTTACGCAGGTAAACTCGCTATCGTCATTGATGACTTCGGTTATCGTCCACACACAGAAAACCAGGTGCTGGCAATGCCATCCGCAATCTCCGTCGCCGTACTGCCGAACGCGCCGCACGCCCATGAGATGGCCACCAAAGCCCACAACAGCGGGCATGAAGTGCTGATCCACCTGCCGATGGCACCGCTCAGTAAACAGCCGCTGGAAAAAGACACCCTCCGCCCGGAGATGAACAGCGACGAGATCGAGCGCATCATCCGCGAGGCTTACGCCAAAGTCCCTTACGCTGTAGGGCTGAATAACCATATGGGCAGCGCCATGACCTCCAGCCTGTTTGGTATGCAGAAGGTGATGCAGTCCCTGGCGCGCTACAACCTCTACTTCCTCGACAGCATGACCATCGGCAACAGCCAGGCGATGCGCGCCGCGCAGGGCACTGGCGTGAAGGTGATTAAGCGCAAAGTCTTCCTCGATGACACGCAAAACGAGGCCGATATCCGCGTCCAGTTCAACCGCGCCGTTCAGGTGGCCCGCCGTTCAGGCTCGGCCATCGCCATTGGTCACCCACATCCGTCCACCGTTCGCGTGCTACAGCAGATGCTGCCCACGCTGCCTGCGGATATCACCCTGGTGCCGGCGAGCAGCCTGCTCAATGAACCGCAGGTGGATACGTCCCGCCCGGTCAGCTCGCCACCAGCGGGTACTGCGCCTGGCACAAAACCACGTAATCCTTTCCGGGGCGTAACGCTTTGTGCGCCTAAGCAGCCGCCAGAGCCGGTCTATATGAGCCGCTACTTCTCGGTGCTTGGGGAGAGCATCAGCCAGAGTACGCTAGTGAAATACGTCCAGTTGCAGTGGCAGGGTTGGGGTAAGAAGAGCTGATACCCGCCGTGAGGCGGGTCCTTTACTCAATAACGTGAGAGTCTGCGTGTTTTTTGCCCGCAGACTCTTTTTGATCGTGGTGCTGATACCAGGCTTTGAAGTATTTCAGAAAGCTGTAAGAGGTGGCATAGAGGCCGGTTACCACTCCCACTCGCCCCTGGCGCCACGCGCCGCTGAACAGATACCACTTGAAGAATGCGCCGATGGCGCTAATCACGCCGCGCGAAAGTGACGGGCGTACAGGCTGGTACTTCACCAGACGGCTGGTGTAGCTGTTCAGCTTGTTGAAGACCTCGTGCAGTGAATAAAAGGTGTCATGACGCACCCGACCCGGGATTTTAACCGACTGGATCGCTCCTTCCACTTTGTCATCCACCGGACGCTGGTTAAACCGCGCCTGGGTACGGTTAAAGAGCCGTACCGGGAAATCGGGCGAGGAGACAGGATAAATCGTCCGAATCTCTTCCCCCAACACATGCCAGTAGCGGGCGATCCGCCATGCCTGATCCGGAGCTGGTTCGTCACCCGCTTTCAGACGCAGGATAAAATCAACGGTTTCAGCATCGAGGATCTCATCGCTGTCCATGCAGAGCACCCAGTCATTGCTTGCCAGATCGATGGCGTGGTTCATCTGCACGCCATGCATGGTATAGGGCTGATGATGAGGAGTGATGCCATATTCCTGGCAAATCGCTAAGGTGGCGTCGTGGCTGCCCGAGTCGAGGACGATGATTTCATCGGCAACCACTATCAACGGAGGCAGGACTTCGCGCAGTAGCCGTGCTGAGTTACAGGTCAATAAACAAACGGTGAGCTTGAACATAGGCGCTGTAAAGTTGAGTAAACTTCCTCAGACTGTATAAGCGCAGGCTAAAAAAAGCGATGAAAAGCTGTGAATTATCCGGTTGTGGACCGAAAAACGTGAGGCCAACGAAAAAAAGCGCCCGCAGGCGCTTTTCGTTTAATCCCAGCTCAGGATAACTTTCCCGGACTGGCCTGAACGCATTGCGTCAAAGCCCTGCTGGAACTCATCGATGGAGAAGCGATGGGTAATGAGCGGAGAGAGATCCAGACCAGACTGGATCAGGGCTGCCATCTTGTACCAGGTTTCGAACATCTCGCGGCCATAAATACCTTTGATGAACAGACCCTTGAAGATGACTTTGTTCCAGTCGATGGACATATCTGACGGCGGAATACCCAGCATCGCGATACGGCCACCGTGGTTCATGGTATCGAGCATGGTGCGGAACGCTGGCGGCGCGCCGGACATCTCCAGACCCACGTCAAAGCCTTCGGTCATGCCCAGCTCTTCCATCACGTCCTGGAGGTTCTCTTTCGACACATCCACCGCACGGGTGACGCCCATCTTGCGTGCCAGCGACAGACGGTATTCGTTTACATCGGTGATCACCACATTGCGGGCGCCCACGTGCTTCGCTACCGCTGCCGCCATGATGCCGATTGGGCCTGCGCCAGAGACCAGCACGTCCTCACCCACCAGATCGAACGACAGCGCCGTGTGCACCGCGTTACCGAACGGGTCGAAGATGGAAGCCAGATCGTCGGAGATATTGTCCGGGATTTTGAAGGCGTTAAACGCCGGGATCACCAGGTATTCCGCAAAGCTGCCCGGGCGGTTGACGCCTACGCCAACGGTGTTGCGGCACAGGTGGGTACGACCACCGCGGCAGTTACGGCAGTGGCCGCAGGTGATATGGCCTTCGCCGGAAACGCGATCGCCAATCTTAAAGCCTTTCACTTCCTGGCCGATGCCCACCACTTCGCCGACATATTCGTGACCGACGACCATAGGTACTGGAATGGTCTTCTGCGACCACTGGTCCCAGTTGTAGATATGCACGTCAGTACCGCAGATAGCGGTCTTACGAATTTTGATCAGCAGATCGTTATGACCGACTTCCGGCTCCGGTACGTCGGTCATCCAGATGCCTTCTTCCGCTTTCAGTTTGGATAACGCTTTCATCACTCGTCCTCAGGCAATCACGCCCAGTTGTTTGCCGATGCGGGTAAAGGCTTCCACCGCACGCTCAATTTGTTCAGGGGAATGCGCCGCCGACATCTGGGTGCGAATACGCGCCTGACCTTTTGGCACCACCGGGAAGAAGAAACCGGTGACGTAAATCCCTTCTTTTTGCAGCTCGCGGGCAAAGTTCTGCGCCACCACCGCATCACCCAGCATGACCGGGATAATGGCGTGATCGGCACCAGCCAGAGTAAAGCCCGCAGCGGTCATTTTTTCGCGGAACAGACGGGCGTTGGCCCACAGACGGTCACGCAGTTCGGCACCGGACTCCACCATCTCCAGCACTTTGATGGAGGCGGAAACGATGGCCGGAGCCAGCGAGTTGGAGAACAGATACGGCCGGGAACGCTGACGCAGCCACTCCACCACCTCTTTACGCGCAGCGGTGTAGCCGCCGGACGCGCCGCCGAGCGCTTTACCCAGCGTGCCGGTGATGATGTCCACGCGGCCCATTACGTCGCAGTATTCGTGGGAGCCACGGCCGTTTTCGCCAACAAACCCGACCGCGTGCGAGTCATCGACCATCACCAGCGCATCGTATTTATCCGCCAGGTCGCAGACGCCTTTCAGGTTGGCGATCACGCCGTCCATAGAGAACACGCCGTCAGTGGCGATCAGCACATGACGCGCACCCGCCTCGCGGGCCTCTTTCAGGCGCGCTTCCAGCTCAACCATATCGTTGTTGGCGTAGCGGAAACGCTTCGCTTTACACAGACGCACGCCGTCGATGATCGACGCATGGTTCAGGGCATCGGAAATAATGGCATCTTCCGCGCCGAGCAGGGTCTCAAACAGACCGCCGTTGGCGTCGAAGCAGGAAGAGTACAGAATCGCATCTTCCATGCCGAGGAACGCAGCCAGTTTGCTCTCCAGCGCCTTGTGGCTGTCCTGGGTGCCGCAGATGAAGCGCACGGAGGCCATGCCAAAACCGTGGGTGTCCATGCCCGCCTTCGCGGCAGCGATCAGCTCAGGGTGATTCGCAAGACCTAAATAGTTGTTGGCGCAGAAGTTAATCACATGGCTGCCGTCGGCAACGGTGATATCGGCCTGCTGAGCGGAAGTAATGATTCGCTCTTCTTTGAACAACCCTTCCGCACGCGCGGTTTCCAGGTCACTGTTTAACTGTTTGTAAAAATCACCACGCATTGCAATTCTCCAGACTCGGCAAATTTCGGCACATATTACCCAAAGCTATACCCCGATACGAGATGACACATTAAGAGTTATCGTTTTTGCAGCATAAATCACGTGACGCATTTGTTACATGTACACAAAATCATTCAGGATGCATCAGGGCGGCAAGGGAAGAAATGCCCGGGAGCATAGCGAACCAGGTGACCGGGCCTTCTAAGCTCAGGCAACGCCTGGCAGCCTGAAGGATGAAGTGTATGTCTGTGAATGGCTGATGGGGCGTCATACTAATGATATGATATGACTATTAGTGTCCGGGATTGTCCCCGGACTCCACACTTCAAAGGTTACAGCTATGATCATCGTTACCGGCGGCGCGGGCTTTATCGGCAGCAATATTATTAAGGCCCTCAATGACAAAGGCATCACCGACATCCTGGTGGTGGACAACCTGAAAGACGGCACCAAGTTCGTTAACCTGGTGGATCTGAACATTGCCGACTACATGGATAAAGAAGATTTCCTTATCCAGATTATGGCGGGTGAAGAGTTCGGTGAGATCGAGGCCATCTTCCATGAAGGTGCATGCTCTTCCACCACCGAGTGGGATGGCAAGTACATGATGGATAACAACTATCAGTACTCCAAAGAGATCCTGCACTATTGCCTGGAGCGTGAAATTCCGTTCCTGTATGCCTCTTCTGCGGCAACTTACGGCGGCCGTACCTCTGACTTTATTGAATCCCGCGAATATGAGCAGCCGCTGAACGTCTACGGCTATTCTAAGTTCCTGTTCGACGAATACGTGCGCCAGGTGCTGCCAGAAGCGAACTCGCAGATCGTCGGCTTCCGCTACTTCAACGTCTACGGACCGCGCGAAGGCCATAAAGGCAGCATGGCGAGCGTGGCATTCCACCTCAATACTCAGCTCAATAATGGCGAAAGTCCGAAATTGTTCGAAGGCAGCGATGGCTTCAAGCGTGACTTCGTTTACGTGGGCGATGTGGCGGCGGTAAACCTGTGGTTCTGGGAAAACGGTGTTTCCGGTATTTTCAACCTGGGCACGGGCCGCGCGGAATCCTTCCAGGCGGTGGCGGATGCGGCGCTGGCATACCATAAGAAAGGCAGCCTTGAGTACATCCCGTTCCCGGATAAGCTGAAAGGCCGTTACCAGGCGTTCACTCAGGCGGATCTGACCAACCTGCGCGCCGCTGGCTATGACAAGCCATTCAAAACCGTTGCCGAAGGCGTAACGGAATATATGGCCTGGCTGAACCGCGACGCGTAAGGCAAGTAACCGATGAGAATACTGGTGATTGGCCCGTCCTGGGTGGGCGACATGATGATGTCGCAAAGTCTCTATCGCACGCTCAAGGCGCGCTATCCCCAGGCGATAATCGACGTGATGGCACCCGCGTGGTGCCGTCCGCTGTTATCGCGGATGCCGGAAGTGAACGAGGCGATCCCAATGCCGCTCGGCCATGGGGCGCTGGAACTCGCAGAGCGCCGCAAGCTCGGCCATAACCTGCGCGAAAAACGCTATGACCGCGCGTATGTCCTGCCGAATTCCTTTAAATCGGCGTTAGTGCCCTTCTTTGCCGGCGTGCCGCACCGCACCGGCTGGCGTGGCGAGATGCGCTACGGCCTGCTGAACGACGCGCGAATCCTGGATAAAGAGGCCTGGCCGCTGATGGTGGAGCGCTATGTGGCGCTGGCCTACGACAAAGGCGTGATGCGCAGTGCAAAAGATCTGCCCCAGCCGCTGCTGTGGCCGCAGCTCCAGGTCAACGAGGGTGAAAAATCCCACACCTGCAACGCCTTTGGCCTGCTGGCCGATCGTCCTCTGATTGGCTTCTGCCCTGGCGCGGAATTTGGCCCGGCGAAGCGCTGGCCGCACTATCACTATGCCGAGCTGGCGAAGCAGTTAATCGACGAAGGCTATCAGATTGTCTTGTTCGGCTCGGCGAAAGATCATGAGGCGGGGAATGAAATTCTCGCCGCGCTGAGCATTGAGCAGCAGGCCTGGTGCCGTAATCTGGCAGGGGAAACCCAGCTGGAGCAGGCCGTCATCCTGCTTGCCGCCTGTAAAGCCGTGGTCACCAATGACTCTGGCCTGATGCACGTTGCCGCAGCACTGAACCGCCCGCTGGTGGCGCTGTACGGCCCAAGCAGCCCGGACTTTACCCCGCCGCTGTCGCATAAAGCGCGCGTGATCCGCCTCATCACCGGCTACCACAAAGTGCGTAAGGGCGACGCCGCCGAAGGCTATCACCAGAGCCTGATCGACATTACCCCGCAGCGTGTCCTGGACGAGCTTAACGAGCTGCTGTTGAGCGAAGAAGGATAACGGATGCGGGTATTGATCGTTAAAACCTCCTCTATGGGCGACGTGCTGCATACGTTGCCCTCGCTCACCGATGCTATGCAGGCTATCCCGGGCATTCGTTTTGACTGGGTAGTGGAAGAAGGCTTCGCGCAGATCCCAGGCTGGCATGAAGCCGTAGACCGGGTGATCCCGGTGGCGATCCGACGCTGGCGTAAAGCCTGGTTCTCCGCGCCAATTAAGGCCGAACGTCAGGCCTTTCGCGACGCGGTTCAGGCCCGGCATTACGATGCGATTATCGATGCTCAGGGGCTGGTCAAAAGCGCGGCACTCGTTACCCGGCTGGCGCATGGCGTGAAGCACGGTATGGACTGGCACAGCGCCCGCGAGCCGCTGGCGAGCCTGTTCTACAATTGCCGCCACTCGATTGCGAAGCAGCAGCACGCGGTGGAACGCACCCGGGAACTGTTCGCCAAAAGCCTGGGCTATGCGAAACCGCAAATGCAGGGCGATTACGCCATTTCCCGGCATTTCCTGCACGGTGCAGAGCAGGCGGGCACGCCTTATCTCATCTTCCTGCACGCTACCACCCGTGATGACAAACACTGGCCGGAAGCCCACTGGCGCGATCTTATCGGCCTGCTGAGCGGTACTGGCCTGCGCATCAGGTTGCCGTGGGGTGCCCCGCATGAAGAAGCGCGGGCGAAGCGTCTGGCTGAAGGTTTTGATTACGTGGACGTTCTGCCGCGCATGAAGCTGGACGGCGTGGCACAAGAGCTGGCTGGCGCCACGGCGGTGGTGTCGGTGGATACCGGCCTCAGCCACCTGACGGCGGCGCTTGATCGTCCTAATATTACGCTTTACGGCCCGACGGATCCGGGTCTGATTGGCGGCTATGGCAAAAATCAATATATCTGCCGCCCGGAACATTCATCGCAGCTGAGCGACCTTTCCGCCGCTGCGGTCTTTGCGCAATTAAAGCCTTTGCTGGCAGCAGAGAGAGCCTATGTCTGATTTTTTCTCAGCGGAGCGCCCACCGAAGCGCGTGCTGATCGTTAAGCTGCGTCATCACGGTGACGTTCTGCTGACCTCGCCGGTCTTTACGGTGTTGAAAAAAAACTACCCTAATGTCGAAGTGGATGCCCTGGTGTATGACGACACCCAGGCGATGCTCACCAGCCATCCGTTTATCGATCAGGTGCACACCATTGGCCGCAACTGGCGCAAAAAAGGCTGGTTCGCACAGTTCCGCCTGTACCGTGCACTACTGAATACCCTGAAGGCGCGTCAGTATGACGTGCTGATCAACCTTACCGAACACTGGCATGGCGCGCGTCTGGCGCGACGCCTGAAACCGCGCGTTTCCGTCGGCTTTAAGCCCGATAAACGCAGTGGGCTGGCGCGCCGCCGCTGGGTGAAATCCTTCACCACCCTCTATCCGGCGATCCAGGATAACAGCCGCCATATGGTGGAAGTGAATCTGGATGCGCTGCGGCGGATCGGCATTCATCCGCAGATCGACGCCGATAAACATACCCTGTTTGTGCCTGGCGACGCGGCGGAAGCGTCGATTGCAGAGAAACTGGCTGGCTTTGGGCTGGCGAGCCACTCCTACATTCTGGTGCACCCGACGTCGCGCTGGATGTTTAAGGCCTGGGATATTAATAAGCTGGCGGCAACCATTGATAACCTGGCGGCCCGCGGCCTGCCGATTATCCTCTCTGCCGCGCCGTCAAAAGAAGAGACCGCCTATATGGATGCGCTGCGTGCCGCGCTCACCCAGCCGGTGTTCGATTTAAGCGGCCAGTTAAACCTGAAAGAGCTGGGCGCGCTGATGAAGCACGCGCGGGTCTACTTTGGCGTCGATTCGATGCCGATGCACCTCGCCAGCGCGGTGGGAACGCCGACTGTCGCCATCTTCGGCCCGACCGGGGCGATCAAGTGGGCGCCGTGGGGGGTGAACTACCGCGTCATCACCGCCGGATTTACCTGCCAGCCTTGCGGTAAAGCGGGCTGCGGCGACAGCGGCGTCTCCGACTGCATTACGGCGATCACCCCGCAAATGGTGCTGAGCGCCATCGATACCCTACTGCTGGAAAACCCGGCATGAAGCTGGCTATCGTTCGACAGACCTATAACCCCAACGGCGGCGCGGAGCGTTTTGTCTCCCGCGCGCTGAACGTGCTGGCCCAGGATACAGACCTGGACGTGACGCTGATCGCCCGTCAGTGGGAAGACGCCGCTGGCTGGAAAACCCTGACAGTTAACCCCTCCTTCCGCAGCCGCCTCGATCGCGAATCGGGTTTTGCCGGGGCCGCGGCGGCGCAGTTTGCGCAGTTCGATATCGTGCAGAGTCATGAGCGTATTCCCGGGGCAACCATTTTCCGCGCCGGAGACGGCGTACACGCCACCTGGCTTGAGCAGTACAACCGCATCCAGTCGCCGCTGGCGCGCTGGGCGCAGTCCCTGAGCCGCTACCACCGTTATATTTTGCAGGCGGAAGCGCAGATGTTTACCCATCCTGCGCTGCGCAAGGTGATCTGCAATTCGAAAATGGTGCGGGATGATATCGCCCGCCGTTTTAGCCTGCCGGATGACAAACTGACGGTGATCTACAACGGTGTGGATACCGCTCATTTCAGTCCTGAGGTGCGCACGCTTTCCCAACGTGATGCGTTGGGGATCCCGCCGACGGCACCGGTGCTGGCCTATGTCGGTTCCGGGTTCAGCCGTAAAGGGGTGGCAACGGCGCTGCGCGCGCTGGTCCCTCACCCTGATGTCTGGCTGTTGATTGCCGGGCGTGATAAGCATGCGCGCAAATTCGAAAAGCTGGCCGAGACCCTCGGGGTGGCATCACGGGTGCGTTTTCTGGGGCCGGTTGCTGATGTGCGCCAGGTGTACGGCACCGCTGATGCGCTGATCCTGCCGACACTTTACGATCCCTTCCCGAATGTCTGTGTCGAAGCGCTGGCCTGTGGCCTGCCGCTGCTTACCAGCCATGGCTGCGGCGCGGCGGAGTGGATTAAAGAGGGTGTTAACGGCTGGGTGCGCGACGCGCTCGACAGCGACGGGTATCAGCAGGTGATAAGCCACTGGCTTCAGGGCCGTGAGCAGGGTGTCGATTATTCAGCAGCGGCACGCGCCACTGCTGAGCCTTACACCCTGGAGCGGATGGCAAAAGAGCTGCAGGCGCTCTATCGCGACCTGCTGCGCTGAGCCGCAGTGGCAAAGACTTTTTCCATCGCCTCCAGCATGCATTCGCGAGTGAAATGGCTGCACAGGTAATCGTACCCCTGCTGCGCCAGCTTTTCCCGCAGCGCGGCATTTTCGTATAACTGCACAATGGCTTCGCGCAGCGCCGTTTCGTCGCGCTGCGCAATCAGGATCCCGGTCTGGCCGTTAATCACCGCATCTGCCGTGCCGCCCGCGTCGGTGGCGATGGTGGCGATCCGCGACGCCAGTGACTGCAACACCCCCTGCGGAACGCCTTCCATATCATGCGAGGGACTGAGCGCGACATCAAAGGCCGGGAACCAGCGTTCTGGATCGCTGCGATGGCCTGCCATGACCACCCGCTGCTGCAATCCCAGGTCAATAATTTCCTGCTCCAGCGTCGCTTTATGCGGCCCTTCACCGACAATCGCCAGCCTGATGTGCGGATGATCAACGGCGGCCAGCGCGCGCAGCAGCACGCTATGACCTTTATTAGGCCGCAGGTGCGACACCACGCCCAGCCAGAAATCCTCCTGCGTCAGGCCGCAGTGTTCACGGGCAGCCTGTTTATCCGCCGGGTGAAAACGCTGTGTATCCACGCCGCTCGGCACAGACGTGCTCTGGGCCATCGGCACGCCAATGTCTGCCATCTGTTGGCGCAACGCTTCCCCGGTGGTCACGATATGGGCACAGGCTTTGCGAAACAGCCAGCGGGTAGTCCAGTTATTGCGCGGCACGCCAGAGGCATGACGAGTACGCACCAGCGGAACCGGATCTGACAGGGTGAGATTAGCCAGCGCCACCAGCCAGGTATCGGCGGAATTGTGACTATTGATGACATCAATAGATCGACGGTTTTCTTTCAGCCAGTGGCGCAGCAGCTGGAGATTTTGCAGGTTCTTACGCCGAAGTGGCATCGTCACCACCGTTAACCCGGCATCACGTGCCAGGCCGTGTAGCGGTGCACTCTCCGGGCAAAGTATGGTCACCTGATGGCCGCGCTGAATCATCCCTAAGGACTCATTAATGATGCGTAATGGCTGTCCGCCCTTACCACCGTCTGCTTCAGTGTGAACAATATGCATACTTTTCCTGTTTATTGTGCAAGAACTTGCCATAGCAGCAAATTATAACCTTTACGGCCCGGGTAATACATAAAGCCTGGTGTCGGAAAGCGCCTAACGGATTATTCTTGCTTACAAACATTGTCCTTCTGTAGGTCAGGTATTTGTGATAGTTTTCTCTGGCTTTTTATTTCCCACGGAAAAACCGTGGAGATCGCTCACAGCGTTGTTAACCAGCCGGTCAAGAACCGAAAAATCCTTAACCAGCCCAAAATATATGACAAATACTCGTAACATTTTGACAGGTCTGTTAGTCCTTGCTGTACTGGCTTTATGTTTTATCTGGCCTATTCCCAACGATCAGCTACCTTTTCACCGCAATGGGTTGATTTATCCCATTGTCGCCGTGGCACTTGGCCTGTTTTTTAATGGAGTAACAACCAGACAACGGCTGGATTTAAGCAAAATTAAGTTCGTTCTTATTGTGATATGGGCGTTAACTTTCTTTATTGTGATTAATGGTTTTTTTGTCGCCCCCGACATAAAAGAAATGGTTTCTGCCTGGAGTGGCCAGTGGCTACGCCCGGTATTATTGTTCTGCGCTGGCCTGGTATTATTACCGGCGATTCAGAGAACTTACCCCTCGATGTCTGCCGCCCGCTTCTTTACGCTGGTGATCCTCTTCTTCTGGGGCGTGGTCTGCGTACATTTACTGGATTCACTCTGGCTCTACTGGCGCGACGGTTATATTCACTGGGGCGAAACGCGGATTGTCTATAACCGCACCCGCATGAGCTTCCAGGTCAATATGATCACCGGCTTCCTGATGGCCGAGCTGCTGGCACGTGGTCTGCTGCATCAACGCTTCCTGCGCCTGAAAACCCCGGTTCTGGCATTAATGCTAATAAGTAACCTGTTGTGTACCGCGCTGGTGGATACCCGCTGGGGCACTATCGGCCTGGTTGGCAGCCTGTTCTCGACCTTTATCCTGCTGAGCCTGCACAGCATGCGTCGCAGCCGGGTGATCGTCACCGGGGGGATCCTCGTCGGGATTATTGTAGCTTCTGCGCTGCTCGGTTACGCCTCATGGAAAACCGATCCACGCTGGCAAAACCTGGAAAGTGATGCCATTGCTGGCTGGAACGCCCCCTTCACCAGCTTTTGTTACAACAAAACAGACGGAACGGTACCGGTTAACAGCCAGGGTGTCGCCATGAACCACTCCAACGGCTGCCGGGCCAGCTTCTTCCATCAGGGGTGGAACCTGATTGCCGAGCATCCGGCAGGCGTAGGGGCCAAAAAAGAGGCATTCCGCTATGTGCTGCGCCGGGATACCCAGGATAACCGTATCAACATTCCCCATAGCCACTATGGCCTGATTGAATTTGGCATTCAGAACGGTGTTATTGGCATTGCAGGCTGGCTGATTCTGCTGGTGGGCTGCTGGTATATCGGCTGGCGAGAATTCCGTCGTGGCAAAATGATGGTGGGGATGTTCCTGCTGCTCTTTACCATCGGCTTCTTCTGCCGGACCATGGTCGATCACAACCTCAAAGATCACTATCTGGAGCAGTATATGTTACTGACCGGCCTGCTGGTTGGCATGTGCGCGCTGCGCCCTGCAAACACCGAAAAGCAAACGTCCTGATCACTCTGACGCGCCAGGGGAATAATCACCCTGGCGCGGAACGCTTTAGCCTGTCGGCTGTCGAATTGCCAGCAAATGGCCTCGTTATACCCTTTTTATTGCTGCGTATTTTTACGGAGAAAGCATGTCTGAAACGCCTCAATTAAGCCTCATCGTTGCCGTTTTTAATGGCGAAAAATTCCTGAGCGCTTTTTTTGACAGCATTAAACAGCAGAATTTATCGAGCCTCGAACTCATTATTGTTAATGACGGCTCAACGGATCGCTCAGCTGAAATTATTGCCCGCTATGCCAGTGAATTTAGCCATTTCCAGATAATCGATCAGCCTAATGGCGGCGTATCGGCCGCACGTAATACTGGCCTTGCCCTCGCAACAGGCGAATACGTTGCCTTCCCCGATATCGATGACGTTATTTATCCAGGCATGTACCAGCGTCTGTTGGATATTGCCTTTGCAGGCCAGCTGGATGTCGCCACCTGCAACGGCACCTATATTTATGACGACGGCCGCCCGTCGAAAAAGATTTTTCCGTCCGACAAGCTCGCGTCTACAGGCGTGCTCGACGGCCCGGAGTGGCTGCAGATGGCACTGGCCTCACGTAAATTCCTGCATGTCACCTGGCTGAATATCTATCGCCACGCCTTTATCAAAGCCCAGGGTTTTACCTTCGAACACGGGCTGCGCCATCAGGATATTCCCTGGACCACAGAAGTGCTGCTGACGGCCAAACGCGTGCAATATGTGGATGAAGTCTATTATGACTATCTGATTCACTCTGCATCGGTTTCCCACACGCCCGGCACTGACGATACGCGGATGCGCTCTTCACGCCACTATATGAAAATCCTCGAAATGCTGGATGCCATTAATAAACGCTATCCAGAACAGGTGAAGCGCGCCCCGGCCTGTCAGTGGCAAATTGCCAAAGAAGGGCTGGGTATTCTGCACAGCATTAACAATATCGAAGACAGCGCGAAAAAACGCGAAATCACCCAGGAACTGTTCGATCGCGGCATCTGGTCGATGATCTGGAAAAACGCGCGCGGTTTACGCCAGCGCTGGCGCCTGGGGCGTCGTTACTTCCGCCTTAAAAAAATCATCGGCTAACGAACATTATGAGCAAACTTAAATTACATGCGGTCTCCCGCGCTGATTTCATCGCCAAAAACTATGCAGACTTCCAGACGCTGCTGGATAACCGCGTCAACCCGGATACCATCCCGGAGCGTTTCTACTGCGGCGGTCGCGGCGGCTGGACGTTCCAGACAACTCTGGCGCTGAAACACTACTACGGTGACGACATTGAGTGCTCCTTTGGATCGGAGTGCCGCCCGGATGCCATCAACCTGATGCATAACGATGATTTTGGATCGCGCGTCAAACCCTGGCGTGGGGTGACCGTCGTCGCACGTGCCGACCGCCCACCGGTAATTGGCGCGGACGTGGTTGTGGATCAGAACCCGGAAGTCGATAACCGCAGCAACCGCATCTTTGTTCCGTACTGGCCACAGCCAGGGGTGAAACCGCGTGAGCGTACTGATGAAACCGTCAAAACCGTGGCCTTTTTTGGCCGCGTCGACAGCTTCCCGGAGGCGTTCCGCAGCGAGGCCTTTAAACAGCGTCTTGCCGAGCAAGGCATTGACCTGCGTATCTCCTTTGATAACTGGACTGACTATCAGGACGTGGACGTCTGTATCAGTTTCCGTAAATCGCACGACCACAAGCTGGCGCGCAAACCAGCCAGCAAGCTGATTAACAACTGGCTGGGCAAAACGGTGATGATCTGCGACGACGAGCCATCGTACCGCGCGATCCGCGAAAGCGAGTTCGACTACCTGATCGCCAAAACGCCGGATGAGGCTTTTGAGGCCATCATGCGGCTTAAAAACAATCCAGACCTGTATCGTCAGATGCGCGAGCAGGGTGATAAACGTCTGCAGGTTTATTCCCGCGAAGCGGTCGCCGCGCGCTGGTTCAGCCTGTTTGAGGATATTTGGCGTAAAGGACTGCATAAACGCCCTACCCTGGTTCGTGCACTGCGCTTTGGTTTCGGTAAAGCCATTCGCCCGCTGACTAAAAAGTTTTAAGTAACCTTGAGTCCGTTCATGTTTAAAACATCCTCACAATCGTCACACACGCCGCGCCGCACTATTCTGCGTACCGTGATACTCACGCTGGTTTTGCTGGTGCTGTTTTCACTGTGTGAAATCATCATCCTGCTGAAAGACCATGTTTATCAGCCGAAATCCAGCGACATGTCGCTGTATCTGATCATTTCCCTGCTGGCGGCTATCAGCGCCCGCTATTTCCTCACCCGTCTGCTGCTGGCGGTTACCTTTATCGTGCAGATATCGGAAGCGGTTTATTACCAGTTCTACGGCCAGTTTTATGGCCCGAGTGAAGTGTGGCTGGCCTTTGTCGAAACCAAAGATATCGCCAGCGGCATTACGGACAGTCTGGGATCGCTTGGGATCTACTTTGCCATCATGGCCGTCGCAGTAATCTTTGCGCTGGTCTTTACTCGTCGTCTGGCACCGCAGTGGCATAAGTGGGTGGCGATGCCGTGCCTGCTGGCTATCGTGGTGATGTTTGCCGGTCAGTTCTATAAAGCCATCGACGGGCAGATGTATAAATTCAACCCGGATCTGCGCCACTCCTTACTGCGTAACGGTCTGTCGGCCATGAGTTACAGCGCTATTCGCCTGATCCCTGAAGCCCTTTCCGGCGAAAACCAGAGCATAACGCACTATGAGCCGTATAAGGTCACACCGGTGGAAGGCAGTCACGCCGGGAAATACTCCATCATCCTGGCGATTGGTGAAAGCCTCAACCCGCATCACGTCAGCGCCCTGGGCTACGATCGCGACACCACGCCGGAACTGAAAGCCCTGATGCAGCAGTATCAGGGTACGGGTCGGCTGATCGTCTCGAACGCGGTTTCGACCCGCGTGGCGATCCCGATGCTGGTCAATAACCTGCGCGAGCCGGACAACTACGATGCTTATAAGTCGAAGTCGACCAACATCTTTACCAATGCTAAAAAGCAGGGCTACCAGACGGCGTTTATCTCTGCCCAGGGTCTGGAAGGGCTGAGCAACTGGATTGGTATCCACGATATCGACCTGTGGGAAGATACGCAGATCCGCCCGGCGCCGGACGTCGGTGCCGATGTGGTGCTAACCCCTTCCGTTGAGCAGGCGAAGCTGGACTGGAACAAGCCTTTCCTGATGGTGCTGAACAGCCGTGCGCCGCATATTCCGTATGAGCGCAACATTCCGCAGGGCTTCGCGAAATTCTCTACCCCACGCCTGAGTGACGACGTGGCGCAGAAGAAAAATGAGTACGATGATGCCGTGCGCCTGTACGACAAAGAGCTGGCCTCGGCAATCCGTACCGCGATGGCGAAATCCAGACTGCCGGTCCTGGTGTTTATTACCTCAGATCACGGCGAACGCGTGGGTGATGGCGGGCTGTTCGGCCACTCGATTGTCGAAATGCCGATTGCCCAGGTGCCGTTCCTCTACTTCAGTAACGATCCGGCGTATACGATGAGCGCTATCAGCCCACAGGTGCCGCTCAACCATTACCAGATGGCGACGCTGATCAACAAGATGTTGGGTTACGCAGTCAGCAACCCGAACCAGAAGGACGACAGCTACTACATCACCGGGGGTGATATTCGCGGCCTGTCGGAGCGCGTCACCTACCATCTGAACGAACTGCCGGAAGCGGAACGTTAAGCAGAAATCATAAAACGGGCATCAGATGCCCGTTTTTTTATCTGCGAACGCATGTAACGCAGGCAAATGGCTGAGCAAAAGCGCCAAAGGGATAGCTTTAAACGGCCTAAATGCTTAGAATTTGCCCGCCGAAACTGAAAAAACGGATAATCGCTTGGAATTGTTGTATACCGCTCTGCTCTATATTATTCAGCCACTGGTGTGGCTACGACTGCTGCTGCGTAGCCGTAAAGCGCCTGCCTACCGTAAACGCTGGGCTGAACGCTATGGTTTCTGCCGCAACAAAGTTGCGCCGGACGGTATCCTGCTCCACTCCGTGTCCGTGGGTGAAACGCTGGCGGCCATTCCGCTGGTTCGTGCCCTGCGCCACCGTTATCCTTCGTTGCCGATCACCGTCACTACCATGACGCCAACCGGCTCCGAACGCGCCATGTCGGCCTTTGGCAAAGATGTGCATCACGTCTATCTGCCTTACGATCTACCCTGCGCCATGAACCGTTTCCTCAATACCGTGCGCCCTAAGCTGGTGATTGTGATGGAAACCGAACTGTGGCCGAACATGATTTCTGCCCTGCACAGCCGTAAAATTCCGCTGGTGGTGGCCAACGCCCGCCTGTCGGAGCGCTCTGCGAAGGGATACGGCAAGCTGGGCAAATTTATGCGTCGCCTGCTGAGTAAAATCACCCTGATCGCCGCCCAGAATGAAGAAGACGGCGCGCGCTTCCTGTCGCTTGGCCTGAAGCGCAATCAGTTGGCGGTCACCGGCAGCCTGAAGTTTGATATTTCGGTTACCCCGGAACTGGCTGCCCGCGCCATTACCCTGCGCCGCCAGTGGGCGCCGCGCCGTAAAGTGTGGATCGCTACCAGCACCCACGACGGCGAAGAAGAGATTATCCTCCAGGCGCATCGCCAGCTTCTGGAAAGCTTCCCGGACCTGTTGTTAATTCTGGTGCCACGTCATCCTGAGCGTTTTAAAGATGCCCGTGACATGGTGCAGAAAGGCGGGTTCAGCTTCACTATGCGCAGCAGCGGTGAAATCCCGTCCTCCGGCACCCAGGTCGTGATTGGCGACACCATGGGCGAGCTGATGTTGCTGTACGGCATTGCCGATCTGGCCTTTGTCGGCGGCAGCCTCGTGGAGCGCGGCGGGCATAACCCGCTGGAGCCAGCAGCGCATGCCATTCCAGTGCTGATGGGGCCACACACTTTCAACTTCAAAGACATCTGCGCCAAACTGCAGCAGGCTGACGGGCTGATTACGGTCACCGATGCACATTCGATCGTGAAGGAAGTTTCCACCCTTCTGACCGACGAAGATTATCGCCTGTGGTATGGCCGCCATGCTGTCGAAGTACTGCATCAGAATCAGGGGGCATTGACCCGCCTGCTGCAACTTCTGCAACCTTACCTGCCCCTGCGGAGTCATTAATGTCTGCGCGCCTGTCGGTCGTCATGATCGCCAAAAACGCCGCTGACCTGCTGCCAGATTGCCTCGCCTCCGTGGTGTGGGCCGATGAGATCGTTCTGCTTGATTCCGGCAGCACCGACGCCACGGTGGAGGTCGCCCGCGCGGCCGGTGTGCAGGTCTATATCAATACCGACTGGCAGGGCTACGGCATCCAGCGCCAGCGCGCGCAGCAGTTTGCCACTGGCGACTATGTCCTGATGATCGACACCGACGAGCGTGTTACCCCGGAACTGCAACAGGCCATCCAGCAGGTGCTGGCTGCACCGCAGCCTGATGCCGTCTACAGCATCGCCCGGCGCAACTACTTCCTGGGTCGCTTTATGCGGCACAGTGGCTGGTATCCCGATCGCGTGATGCGCCTGTACTCGCGCACGCGCTATCAGTACAACGATAACCTGGTGCACGAATCGCTGGCCTGCGACGGCGCACGCGTGGTTGCCCTCGATGGCGATCTGTTGCATCTCACCTGTCGTGATTTCGCCAGCTTCCAGCGTAAACAGCTGAATTACGCCACGGCATGGGCGCAGGAGCGTCATCAGCGCGGTAAGTCAACCTCGCTGGCGGGTATTTTCAGCCACACCGCAGGGGCGTTCCTGAAGACGCTGGTGCTGCGCGGTGGCGTGCTGGACGGTAAACAGGGCTGGTTACTGGCGGTGGTTAACGCCCAGTATACTTTTAATAAATATACCGAGCTGTGGGCGCTGAACCGCGGCTACTCAGAGAAAGCGTGAGCCATGAGCACAAAAGCGATTTATCCGGGTACCTTCGATCCCATTACTAACGGTCACATCGATATCGTCACACGTGCGGCAAGCATGTTTGATACGGTGATTCTGGCGATTGCCGCCAGCCCCAGCAAAAAGCCGCTGTTCGACCTTGATGAGCGGGTGGCTCTGGCGAAAGCCGCGACTGCGCACCTGTCAAATGTGGATGTGGTGGGCTTTAGCGATCTGATGGCGAACTTTGCCCGCGCTCAGCAGGCGAATATCCTGATTCGCGGGCTGCGGGCGGTGGCTGATTTTGAATATGAGATGCAGCTCGCCCACATGAATCGCCATCTGATGCCCGAGCTGGAGAGCGTCTTCCTGATGCCATCCAAAGAGTGGTCGTTTATCTCCTCTTCGCTGGTGAAAGAGGTCGCGCGCCACGCGGGTGATGTTACCCATTTCCTGCCTGCCGTTGTGCATCAGGCGTTAATGGACAAACTGAAGTAGTTCCTGCCTTTTTGCCGGGCGACGCTGCGCTTGCCCGGCCTGCATCGCATTATTTCTGACACTGACGGCAGTAGAAGGTGGCGCGCTGCGCGTGCTTCGTTGCCACAATCGGCGCACCGCAGACCCGGCATGGCTCATCTTTACGGCCATAAACCTGCAGCTCCTGGGCAAAGTAGCCCGGCTTACCGTCGCTTTGCAGGAAATCCTTCAGGGTGGTTCCGCCCTGCTCAATCGAACGCAGCAGCACCGCTTTGATCACCCTGACCAACAGCTCACACTCCTGAGCAGAAAGCGATGAGGCTAAGCGATCGGGATGGATCCCGGCGGCAAAGAGCGATTCACTGGCATATATATTACCGACACCGACCACCAGCTTGTTATCCATCAGCCAGGGTTTAATCGGGGATTTTTTCTTCGCGCACTTCGCTTTCAGGTACTCCGCGTCAAAGGCGTCCGAGAGCGGCTCCGGCCCCAGGTGCGCCAGCACGTTATGCCCTTCCAGCTCTTTAGTCCACAGCCAGGCGCCAAAGCGACGGGGATCGGTGTAGCGCAGCACTTTGCCATTGCTCATCACCAGGTCAACGTGGTCGTGCTTTTCTGCGGGCAGCTCTTCGCTAAGGATGCGTAAGCTCCCGGACATCCCCAGATGGATGATGATCCAGCCATCCGGCAGTTCCAGCAGCAGGTACTTCGCGCGGCGCTGTACGCTGAGAACAGGTTTGTCACTCAGCGTGTGGATCTCATCAGAAACCGGCCAGCGCAGGCGGCCGTTACGGACAACAGCGTGAAGAATGGTCGCACCGACCAGGTGAGGCTCAATGCCACGGCGGCTGGTCTCTACCTCAGGTAATTCAGGCATGGTTCCTCCGTTGAGATGCAGAATGCAAAAAACCCCGCAGTTGCGGGGTTTTTCAGTACAAGGAGCCTAAAATTATTTAATTTTAGCTTCTTTGTACATTACGTGCTGGCGTACAACTGGATCGAACTTTTTCAGTTCCAGTTTTTCCGGCTTAGTACGTTTGTTCTTCGTGGTGGTGTAGAAGTGACCTGTACCAGCAGAAGAAACCAGCTTGATTTTCTCGCGAATACCTTTAGCCATGATTTATTTCCTCTTTAAGTACTTAGTACTTTTCGCCACGGGCACGCAGTTCGGACAGAACTGTATCGATGCCTTTCTTATCAATAACACGCATACCTTTAGCAGATACACGCAGGGTGACAAAACGCTTCTCGCTCTCAACCCAGAAACGGTGAGAGTGCAGGTTCGGCAGGAAACGGCGTTTAGTCGCGTTCAGTGCGTGGGAACGGTTGTTACCGGTCACCGGACGCTTGCCAGTAACTTGGCAGACTCGGGACATGTCTATTCTCCAAAAATCAAATTAGCTCGAGCTTCGTATGGGGTATCGGCGCCTCGTCAGGCTTTACAGCCCAGTCATCGCAGTTCTAAGTGAACCATCGATTGCCAGGCCCAATTGCCAAACCCGAGATTCTCAAAGGTGGCGTAGTATACGCTGACTCGAGGATGTGCTCAAGTCCCGAACAGACAAAGATCCCGATGGATCGCGAGAAATGGCTTAAATCCATCCACGTTCTGCAAACGAAACGTACTCTCCACGGCCTATCACCAGATGATCAAGAACACGAATGTCCATGAATTGACAGCATTTCATAATGCGTGCGGTCACGTCTCTGTCGGCTTTACTCGGTTCGGCGCGTCCTGAGGGATGATTATGCGCGAGGATCACGCCAGCGGCATTCACTTTTATCGCTTCGCGCACAATTTCACGTGGATGCACCTCCACATGGCTCAGGGTACCCGAAAATAGCCGGGAGTGTTTCAGCACGCGGTTTTGATTATCGAGGAAAATCACCATAAAAATCTCCCTCTCCTCTTCCGCCAGCTGGCTGCGCACAAACTCCCGGGTCATCTCCGGGTTTTTAAGCGGGTTTTCTTGCCGTATCCCCGAGCAATAGTACCGGCGGGCAAGCTCCGCAATACCTCTGAGCTGAGCGAATTTCGCAATGCCGATCCCGTCCACGCCCCTGAACGCCGTCAGTTCGGCAGTCAGCAAGCCGTGCAGGGAGCCGAAATGCTGCAACAGATCTTTAGAAAGCGTGAAAACATTTTTACTTCGCGTACCGGTTCGCAGGAACAGCGCCAGCAGCTCTTCGTCCGTCAGCGTTGTCGCGCCATCAGCGAGCATTTTTTCCCGCGGCAACTGCGGGAATGGTGTATCCATACTCAGCCCTCCTCCATCGTCAGGCTATGCTGCCATAGACCGTTCCCCCTCACGATGGCGGATTGCTTGTCTTGCGTAACGCCTCGCAAAGTGGCGGATGGACAACATCACGATGCTTTTCGGATTGTGATAAAATGCCCGTCTCTCAGGTGAACCCAACAGGAAAGAATCATGATGAGCCTGGCCGGTAAAAAAATCGTTCTCGGTGTCAGCGGCGGCATTGCGGCCTATAAAACGCCGGAACTGGTGCGCCGTTTGCGTGAGCGTGGCGCAGACGTGCGGGTGGCAATAACCGAAGGGGGCAAAGCGTTTATTACGCCACTGAGCCTGCAAGCCGTTTCGGGCTACCCGGTGTCGGACAGCCTGCTCGATCCGGCGGCCGAAGCCGCGATGGGCCATATCGAACTGGGTAAATGGGCCGATTTAGTCATCCTCGCGCCGGCCACCGCCGATCTCATCGCCCGTGTCGCAGCCGGCATGGCCAACGACCTGGTGTCCACCATCTGCCTGGCTACTCCGGCCCCGGTCGCCGTGGTACCCGCCATGAACCAGCAGATGTACCGCAACGCAGCAACGCAGCATAACCTTGCCACGCTGGCTTCCCGTGGCCTGCTGATCTGGGGGCCAGACAGCGGCAGCCAGGCCTGTGGCGATATCGGCCCGGGCCGTATGCTGGATCCGCTGGCGATTGTGGATCTGGCTGCCAGCCATTTTTCACCTGTCAACGATCTGCAACATCTCAGCATCATGATTACCGCGGGTCCGACGCGTGAGCCGTTGGATCCGGTGCGCTATATCACTAACCAAAGCTCCGGCAAGATGGGCTTTGCGATTGCCGCCGCCGCCGCGCAGCGCGGAGCCAGGGTTACGCTGGTCAGCGGCCCGGTATCGTTGCCAACCCCACCGCGGGTGCAGCGCATCGACGTGACAACCGCGCTGGAGATGGAAGCGGCTGTCCAGGCACAGGCACAACAGCAGCAAATTTTTATTGGCTGTGCCGCCGTGGCGGACTACCGCGCAGCGGCCATAGCAGATGAGAAAATTAAAAAGCAAGGCGATGAAATCACAATAAAAATGGTGAAAAACCCGGATATCGTTGCCGGTGTCGCCGCGCTAAAAGATCGTCGGCCTTACGTTGTTGGGTTTGCTGCTGAAACAAATAATGTGGAAGAATATGCCCGGCAAAAACGTACCCGCAAAAACCTCGATTTGATTTGCGCGAATGACGTATCGCTGGCCACCCAAGGGTTTAACAGCGACAGCAATGCACTGCACCTATTCTGGCAGGAGGGAGATAAAGTCTTACCGCTTGAGCGCAAGGAACTCCTGGGCCAACTATTACTGGACGAGATCGTTACCCGTTATGATGAAAAAAATCGACGTTAAGATTCTGGACCCGCGCGTTGGTCAGGAATTTCCCCTGCCGACCTATGCTACATCCGGTTCTGCCGGTCTTGATCTGCGCGCCTGCCTCGACGCCGCTGTAGAACTGGCGCCGGGTGCTACCACCCTGCTGCCGACCGGTCTTGCAATTCACATTGCCGATGCCTCTCTGGCTGCGGTGATCCTGCCGCGCTCTGGCCTGGGCCATAAGCATGGCATCGTGCTGGGCAACCTGGTGGGGCTTATCGATTCCGACTACCAGGGTCAGCTGATGGTCTCCGTCTGGAACCGTGGCCAGGACAGCTTCACCATCCAACCCGGCGAGCGTGTCGCCCAGATGGTATTCGTCCCGGTGGTACAGGCTGAATTTAATCTGGTAGAAGACTTCGACGCCACCGATCGCGGCGAAGGCGGCTTCGGCCATTCCGGGCGTAAATAAACCCGGCTAAACGCATCTCACAATCTAATAACGTATTAACAAACCGCAAACACCTGTTTGCGGTCGTTGTGTGGATGTCAGCCTGACAAGTGCTTATTTTCAGGGGTATTTTGCAACATGGCAGAAAAACAAACAGCGAAAAGGAACCGTCGCGAAGAAATACTTCAATCTCTGGCTCTGATGCTTGAATCCAGCGATGGCAGTCAACGCATCACCACCGCAAAACTGGCCGCCTCTGTGGGCGTGTCGGAAGCGGCGCTGTACCGTCATTTCCCCAGTAAAACGCGGATGTTCGACAGCCTGATCGAGTTTATCGAAGATAGCCTGATCACGCGTATCAACCTGATTCTGAAGGATGAAAAAGACACCACCGCACGGCTGCGTCTGATTGTTCAGCTGATCCTCGGTTTCGGTGAACGCAATCCGGGTTTAACCCGTATCCTGACCGGCCATGCACTGATGTTTGAGCAGGACAGGCTACAGGGGCGGATTAACCAGCTTTTCGAACGTATCGAAGCGCAGTTGCGCCAGGTATTGCGCGAAAAGAAGATGCGTGAAGGCGAGGGTTACAGCATGGATGAATCGCTGCTTGCGGGGCAGGTGTTGGCCTTCTGTGAAGGGATGCTATCCCGCTTTGTGCGCAGTGAATTCAAATATCGCCCAACGGACGATTTTGACGCCCGCTGGCCGTTAGTGGCTGCGCAGTTGCAGTAGCGGAAACAGTATTCCAGGCCCGGTAAGCACAGCGCCACCGGGCACTTTATTTACACGCCAAACTCTTCGCGATACGCCCGCACCGCCGCCAGGCTCTCTGCCATCTCCGGCTTCTCTTCCAGATACGCGATCAGGTCTTTCAGGGTGATGATCGATGTCACCTTACAGCTGTAGTCACGTTCCACTTCCTGAATAGCAGAAATTTCCCCCCGGCCGCGCTCCTGGCGGTCCAGAGAGATCAGCACGCCCGCCAGCGTCGCGTTATTCGCCTGGATAATCTCCATTGATTCACGAATGGCGGTGCCCGCGGTGATCACATCATCCACCAGCATGACGCGGCCCTGCAGGGCGCTGCCGACCAGACTACCGCCTTCGCCGTGGGTCTTAGCCTCTTTACGGTTAAAGCAGTACGGTACGTCGCGATCGTGATGCTCCGCCAGCGCCACGGCGGTGGTCGTGGCAATCGGGATGCCTTTATAGGCCGGGCCAAACAGCAGATCGAATTCAATCCCGGAATCCACCAGCGCTTCGGCATAGAAGCGGCCTAACAGTGCCAGATCGCGCCCGGTATTAAACAGCCCGGCGTTAAAGAAATAGGGGCTTTTGCGCCCGGATTTCAGCGTAAATTCGCCAAACTTAAGTACCTGCTTGCTAAGCGCAAACTCAATAAACTGGCGCTGATACGGTTTCATGGATTCGCTCCTTACTTTTCTACGGACAAAAAAAAGGCGACTCATCAGTCGCCTTTAAAATCAATTTTCTAACGCCGCCTTCTGCGTCGTTACGATAGATTCGATTCCCTCTCGGGCTAACGCCAACAGGGCGAGAAGCTCTTCATGGGTAAACGGCTCACCTTCTGCCGTGCCCTGCACTTCGATGATGCGACCATCTTCGGTCATCACCACGTTCATGTCGGTCTCTGCTGCAGAGTCTTCAACGTACTCCAGATCGCACAGCGCTTCGCCATTGACGATACCCACAGACACCGCAGCAACCATGCCTTTAAGTGGATTCGCTTTCAGCTTGCCAGCCGCAACCAGTTTGTTGAGGGCATCGGCCAGCGCCACGCAGGCACCAGTGATAGAGGCAGTGCGCGTGCCGCCGTCTGCCTGGATCACGTCGCAGTCCAGGGTGATGGTAAACTCGCCCAGCGTTTTCAGATCAACCGCCGCGCGCAGCGCACGGGCGATCAGACGCTGAATCTCCATAGTACGGCCACCCTGTTTACCTTTCGCCGCTTCGCGAGCGTTACGGGTGTGGGTGGAGCGTGGCAGCATGCCATATTCGGCAGTGATCCAGCCCTGACCCTGGCCTTTCAGGAAGCGTGGCACACCCTCTTCGATGGAGGCGGTGCACAGCACTTTGGTGTCACCGAATTCAACAAGCACAGAGCCTTCAGCGTGTTTTGTATAGTTACGGGTCAGGGTGACGGGGCGCACCTGGTTGGCGCTACGACCTGATGGACGCATGATGATATCTCCGGCTTGAAACGAATGTGGCTGCGCATTATACGGATTAAACGCGCTTATTCCTATCCTGAGAAAGCCCCGAAAGCTATAATCCCCCCATCTCTCCTTTGAAAACGGAAATGTCTATGATCCGCAGTATGACCGCCTACGCCCGCCGTGAAATCAAGGGTAGCTGGGGCAGCGCTACCTGGGAAATGCGCTCGGTAAACCAACGCTATCTTGAAACCTATTTCCGTATGCCGGAGCAGTTCCGCAGTCTTGAGCCAGTGGTTCGCGAGCGTATCCGCGCTCGTCTGACGCGCGGAAAGATTGAATGCAACCTGCGTTTTGAGCCTGATGCGAGTGCGCAAGGGGAGCTGATCCTCAACGAAAAACTGGCTAAACAGCTGGTTAACGCCGCTAACTGGGTCAAGATGCAGAGCGACGAAGGCGAAATCAACCCGGTTGATATTCTGCGCTGGCCTGGCGTGATGGCGGCTGGCGAACAGGATCTGGACGCGATTACCGCTGAGATCCTGGCTGCGCTGGACGGTACGCTGGACGATTTCATCGTGGCCCGTGAAACCGAAGGCCAGGCGCTGAAAGCGCTGATCGAGCAGCGCCTGGAAGGCGTGAGCGGCGAAGTGGTGAAAGTCCGTTCCCATATGCCAGAAATCCTGCAGTGGCAGCGCGAGCGTCTGGTCGCCAAACTGGAAGATGCCGAAGTGCAGCTGGAGAATAACCGTCTCGAGCAGGAACTGGTGCTGATGGCCCAGCGTATCGACGTTTCCGAAGAGCTGGACCGTCTGGAAGCGCATGTCAAAGAGACGTATAACATTCTGAAGAAGAAAGAGGCCGTAGGTCGCCGCCTCGATTTTATGATGCAGGAGTTCAACCGCGAATCGAACACCCTGGCGTCGAAATCGATCAACGCTGAAGTGACTAATTCTGCGATTGAGCTGAAAGTGCTGATTGAACAAATGCGCGAACAGATTCAGAACATCGAATAATCAGAATGGGTAACTCAGCGTGAGTTACCCATTAGTTTTTCTAATGCCATAAAAGATCGTTAAAGAATAATTCTTTTCTCTTTACTGAGAAAAATGGTGTGTATGGATTAGTTAAACTAAGCTAAAAATCTTCGCCTTAGAAAATCTCAATCGTGCTCCGCCCTACAAAAGGCTACTCTGCTGAACGTTTCTGGGGGGCGACAATGCTTTTACACATTCTTTATCTGGTCGGTATTACGGCCGAAGCGATGACCGGGGCGCTGGCTGCCGGGCGTCGTCGTATGGACACTTTTGGTGTCATCATTATTGCCACCGCAACGGCACTCGGCGGAGGGTCTGTTCGCGATATCTTGCTTGGGCACTATCCTCTCGGTTGGGTCAAACATCCAGAGTATGTTGTGATTGTTGCTGTTGCTGCTGTGCTCACAACCATTTTCGCCCCTGTGATGCCTTATCTTCGACGTCTGTTTCTGGTTCTGGACGCAATAGGCTTGATTGTGTTCTCTATTATTGGTGCTCAGATTGCGCTGGATATGGGGGAAGGCCCGATCATTGCGACTATTGCTGCCGTGGTAACCGGAGTATTTGGCGGCGTGTTGCGCGACATGTTCTGTAAGCGTATTCCGTTGGTTTTCCAGAAAGAGCTTTACGCCGGCATCTCGTTCGCTGCAGCCTTGCTATACATCGCATTGCAGCATTATGTATCGAACAATGATGTCATCGTTATTACGACACTACTTTTTGGTTTTACCCTGCGTATGATGGCGCTGCGCTTGAAACTTGGGCTACCCGTTTTTCATTACACACATGATTCGCACTGAGTTTTTAACAAAAGGATAAGAGGAAAATGGACAGAAAAAAGCACTTTTGTGCGCTTATAATATATTGGAAAGCGCATACAATACCGCTCTGTCATTATCTTCAAAATTTGCATTAAGAACTGATGTCATTTGCTAAAGCCTCTGTCCTCATCATAGATAAAAAGCTCTGCAGGCATTTTTTAATCCTGCTGCTGTGCTCTGTATTGATTCAATTATGGCCGGTGTATTTCACACAACCTGCACGTTTTATGGTGCGCATTGCGATTTGTAATAGCCTTTTGTTGCTTGCTGCCGCAGCTATCTATCGCTACCTCCCCGGTAAAATTATTGCCTTCGCTCTGACTGTTCTGTTAACGCTCAATTTTGCGTTTGCGTTCAGTACGTGGAATGTTTACCAGAGCGAATTCAACACCGTTTTTGCCATGAGTATCCTGGCAACCCATATTGCTGAAGCTAAAAGCATGTCGGGGCTCTATATCAATAGCCTTCCCATTGTCATGGCCTATTTTGTTATTACCTGGTACGCCATTAAGTCTCTTAGCGAAAACCTGTCGGATCGGGCAAAAACCATCAGTATGGTGTTACTGGTGGGCTATATGGGCTGGTACTCTGCCGCAAGCTGGCTTAAAAAGCGCAAAGACCTGGAAGTCTACTATCCGCTCAGTTCAAGGATCCTGACTTATACGCCGTTTTACATCGGTTCTGAATTTATTATTGCTCACCGGGACAACGCGTTGGCTGAGAAAATCAGTAAGCAAAATGTGCATTATCCTGCCCTGCAATACCAACGCACCGGTATCGAAAACTACGTGGTTATCGTCGGGGAATCTGCACGACGCAGCAATATGCAGCTTTATGGTTTCAACCAGAACACTACACCTGTTGAGTCATCTTTTAAAAAGAACGCTCTGATCTTCAGGAATGCTATTGCCCCGGCATCGGCCACGGTACTGGCGGTCCCTATGATCCTCAGCCAGGCCGACCCGGATAATTTCACTGTCGACAAACTTGCCGACAACGTTGTCAGCATTGCCAGAAAAGCAGGCTATTACACGGAATGGATCAGTGCGCAAGGGAACTCAGGAAAGAGTAATAATTATATTGCTGCTATTGCTTCAACCAGCCAAAATTTGCACTGGATTAATACCCAATATGATACGGAGCTTTTACCCGCCCTCGAAGAGGCACTAAACAAACCCGGTAAAAAATTCATTGTCCTGCACATTAACGGTAGTCATGAAATGGCATGTGACCGCTACCCTGCATCAGCAGGTGTTCTGGATACCGGAAATAAGTACGAAGATTGCTATAACAATGCGATTCGTTATACAGATTACTTTATCGGCGAAGTGGCTAAACGCTTGCAAAACACCGCCTCTTCAATTCTTTATTTTTCCGATCACGGGCTGGAAAAAAATCCGCAACTGGAATCTATTTATATGCATGGTTCCCGTAATCCAAGTAAAGAGGCTTACGAAGTCCCGCAGTTCATCTGGTACAGCCAGCCCGCACTTTTCAGCCAAAAACGGCGGTTAGGGTGGGTTAATGGCTTCTGGCCCACCGCAAATAACTATTGGCTTATGCTCAACTGGCTCGGCATCTCTACAGGGGTTAAAAACTGCCTTTCGGTGCTCGAAACCTGCTATCAAGAGCCTACGTCACTTCCGGTTATGGACGGCGGACGCCATATCTTCGATTACAACCAGCTACGCAATACGTTTAGCTCACAAGATTTAAATACGCCCTGGCGGAAAGCAAAACCTGGCTCACTTTAAAATCCCTGGATACCTTGTTCTCCGAGCCATGCAGCCAGGGTCGCGATGGTGGGATCATGAATAAACGCGATCAACTTTTGCGCATTTTCCTTGCCGACGCCAGGAAGCTGTTGCCAGCTTTCTGCATCTTTTTCGCGTAACTGCTGCCACGAATGCACGTTAAGCGCTTTTGCTGCGGCTCGCGGTAAAGGAACGCCCAGTGCAGCAATCCACCGTCTAAAGGGCTGCTTGCGAGCGAACTCAAAACGATGCCATAACATTAAGCCTCGCGTGGCTTTCATTCCTGGCGTGTTTTGGAGCTGCTCTTTGGTCCACGCCAGCCACGAAAAGATGTTCTCAAAATGATGTGCTTGATGTAATAGCCTCCAGCCCGACTCACCCACGCCTTTAATATCGAGCACATCTTTCGAACTCAACCAGGCCAGGCGGGCCATAAACTGCTCGTGGCATTCCGGCGAGGCATAAAAACAGGTCAGCGGCGTGAAGCGCGACGCTGGCGGAACCGGTTTTTGCCGGTTGCTCCCTCGCCAGACGACACTATCCAACCGCGGGATCCCCTGCCCGGCCAGGCTGACCTGAACCTGATCGCCCGGTGCAATATCCAGCGCCTGCCAGCGCCCTACTGACCCCAGGTTGACGCGTTGCACCCGTTTATCATCAAGCTGCACGGGTTCAAGGGTGGCGACCACTGCGATCCTGCCGGTGCGACCCACGGCAAAGGTGATAGATCGGACCTCAGCGATCCGTGCAACCGGAGCATATTTCCACGCAATCACCCAGCTACCGTCCCCGGGCAGCCAGCGGTTGCCTGCCGGCTCCTGTGCCGAGCGGACAACAACGCCATCGGTGACAAAGGGCAGCGGCGACGTCAGCCAGCGATGGCGCAGTTTTTCAACCTCCTCCACTGAACTGACCTTATGCGTCCAGGATTCGGTCAGGTCAAAGCCCGCCCGGGTTAACGCTTGCAGACGCTCATCCATCGTGGCGGGACCGTCCGGCCAGGCCCAGATAAAGATGCCAATATGATCCAGGAGGGCGCTGTCATCCTGCCGCATCATCGCTCCGGCAACTTTTGCCCGCGCATTCATCCCGCCCATCTGATGCTGAACATGATTATCACGACGTAAGAACAGCTCACCCTGCAATACGCTGTTGGCGAGCGGCCCCGTCACCCGGGCGGGGATCGCGGCGATGCGCTTCACTTTCGCCGTCCAGTCTTCGCCTTTCAGCCCATCTCCCCGGCTGGTGGCCTGCACCAGCTGCCCCTGCCGGTAGACCAGCGTCACCGCCACGCCATCTACCTTTGGCTGGATCCACAGGTCTTGATGTGAACGCATCCACTGCCGGAGCGCCGCTTTATTCGCGACCTTCGATACACCGGTATGGCTGACCGGGTGCCTGATCGAACCGCCCGCAGGCATTTGCGCCTCTGTCGCCTGTTCATCACCAAAGCAGTGCCGCCACTGCTTCAGCCGCGCGGCCAGCTGGTCATAGACGTCGTCGTTCACGTCGCTGACCCCCTGCTGCCAATAAGCCTTATCCCAGCGGGCTATTTGCGCACTAAGCCGGGCGATCTCCTGCTCTGCCTGTGCGGGTGACCAGGCCGGGCATATCGCCAGCCCGTAACTGCTCCACAACAACATCACTACGCCTAATCCTCGCCACATCGTCATCCCTCCCTGTTTTATGGAAGGTATAACGCGGTATGAAATTGCAGGCGACAGGGAAAAACAGACTTTACGAGCCAGCATCAGGACTTTGATTCTGTTGCAGCAAACGGCGCAAAAAAGCGGAAAAGGGCGAGCAAAAATCAACGAAGAAGCGGAAAAAGTGTGACAAAGGCTACGTCACGAAGCGGCGACGTGTATAATAAGCCCGTATGTAGGACTTTCTTCGTTAACACATACAAAAGACTCTCATGGCTCAAGGCACGCTTTATATTGTTTCTGCCCCTAGTGGCGCGGGTAAATCCAGCCTGATTCAGGCGCTGTTAAAAACCCAACCGTTGTACGATACCCAGGTATCGGTTTCTCACACCACGCGCGCGCCGCGTCCGGGTGAAGTGCACGGTGAACATTATTTCTTTGTCGATCACGATGAATTCAGAGCGATGATTGGCAGAGAGGCGTTTCTTGAACACGCCGAAGTCTTCGGTAATTACTACGGCACCTCACGTGAGACCATTGAGCAGGTACTGTCGACCGGTGTGAACGTGTTCCTTGATATCGACTGGCAGGGCGCGCAGCAAATTCGCGCGAAGATGCCGCAGGCGCGCAGCATCTTTATTTTACCGCCGTCGAAAGATGAGCTGGATCGCCGTCTCCGTGGCCGCGGCCAGGACAGCGAAGAAGTTATCGCAAAACGTATGGCCCAGGCAGTTGCGGAAATGAGCCATTACGCCGAATATGATTATCTTATTGTGAATGATGATTTCGATACCGCCCTGGGCGATCTCAAAACTATCCTTCGCGCCGAACGTCTGCGCATGAGCCGCCAGAAGCAGCGACATGACGCATTAATCAGCAAACTGTTGGCAGACTGAACCCACATTCAGTATCATGCCCAGTCATTTCTTCATCTGTGGAGCATTTTAAGTATGGCACGCGTAACTGTTCAGGACGCTGTAGAGAAAATTGGTAACCGTTTTGACCTGGTGCTGGTCGCCGCGCGTCGCGCTCGTCAGATGCAGTCAGGCGGTAAAGATCCGCTGGTACCAGAAGAAAACGATAAAACTACTGTTATCGCATTGCGTGAAATCGAAGAAGGTCTGATCAACAACCAGATCCTTGATGTTCGTGAACGCCAGGAGCAGCAAGAGCAGGAAGCCGCAGAACTGCAGGCCGTTACCGCCATTGCTGAAGGTCGTCGTTAATTAAACCTGCGGGTCGCCCTTGTATCTGTTTGAAAGCCTGAATCAACTGATTCAAACCTACCTGCCGGTAGACCAGATTAAGCGTCTCCAGCAGGCGTATCTCGTTGCACGTGACGCTCACGAGGGCCAGACACGTTCAAGCGGTGAACCTTATATCACGCACCCGGTAGCGGTGGCCTGTATTCTGGCCGAGATGAAACTCGACTACGAAACGCTTATGGCCGCCCTGCTGCATGACGTGATCGAAGATACCCCTGCCACCTACCAGGACATGGAACAGCTGTTTGGCAAAAGCGTTGCCGAGCTGGTGGAAGGGGTCTCTAAGCTTGATAAGCTGAATTTCCGCGACAAGAAAGAGGCGCAAGCCGAAAACTTCCGCAAAATGATCATGGCGATGGTGCAGGATATCCGCGTCATTCTGATCAAACTCGCTGACCGTACCCACAATATGCGCACTCTGGGTTCATTACGCCCGGACAAACGCCGTCGCATTGCCCGTGAAACCCTCGAAATCTATAGCCCTCTGGCGCACCGTTTAGGTATTCATCACATTAAAACCGAGCTGGAAGAGCTGGGTTTTGAAGCTTTATACCCGAACCGCTTCCGCGTGATTAAAGAGGTGGTGAAAGCCGCACGTGGTAACCGTAAAGAGATGATTCAGAAAATCCTCTCTGAAATCGAAGGGCGTTTGCAGGAAGCAGGTATTCCCTGCCGCGTCAGCGGTCGCGAAAAGCATTTGTACTCTATCTATCAGAAAATGGTGCTTAAAGAGCAGCGTTTTCACTCGATCATGGACATCTACGCGTTCCGCGTGATCGTCCACGACGCCGATACCTGCTATCGCGTACTCGGTCAGATGCACAGCCTGTACAAGCCGCGTCCAGGTCGCATGAAAGACTATATCGCCATTCCAAAGGCCAACGGATATCAGTCTTTGCACACATCAATGATTGGCCCGCACGGCGTGCCGGTTGAGGTGCAGATCCGTACCGAAGACATGGATCAAATGGCAGAGATGGGTGTTGCCGCGCACTGGGCTTACAAAGAACAGGGCGAAACCAGCACCACCGCACAAATCCGCGCTCAGCGCTGGATGCAGAGCCTGCTGGAGCTGCAACAGAGCGCCGGTAGCTCGTTTGAATTTATCGAGAGCGTTAAATCCGATCTCTTCCCGGATGAGATTTACGTTTTCACGCCAGAAGGGCGCATTGTCGAACTGCCTGCTGGCGCAACTCCGGTCGACTTCGCTTATGCCGTGCACACCGATATCGGTCATGCCTGCGTAGGTGCGCGCGTCGATCGCCAGCCGTACCCGCTGTCACAGCCGTTGACCAGCGGCCAGACGGTAGAAATCATTACCGCACCGGGTGCCCGTCCGAACGCGGCATGGCTCAACTTTGTCGTTAGCTCGAAAGCCCGCGCGAAGATCCGCCAGTTGCTGAAGAACCTCAAACGCGACGACTCTGTAAGCCTGGGCCGTCGTCTGCTCAACCACGCGTTGGGTGGCAGCCGCAAGCTGGCAGAGATCCCGAAAGAGAACGTGCAGCGTGAAATCGAGCGTATGAAGCTCGCCACGCTTGACGATCTGCTGGCGGAAATTGGTCTGGGTAACGCCATGAGCGTGGTGGTGGCGAAGAACCTGCAGCAGGGCGAAACCTCTGTGCCGCAGCCGTCATCAACCAGCCACGGCCATCTGCCGATCAAAGGCGCCGACGGCGTGTTGATCACCTTTGCCAAGTGCTGCCGACCGATCCCGGGCGACCCGATTATTGCCCACGTCAGCCCTGGTAAAGGTCTGGTTATCCATCACGAATCCTGTCGTAACATCCGTGGCTACCAGAAAGAGCCTGAGAAGTTTATGGCGGTAGAGTGGGATAAAGAGACCGAGCAGGAGTTTATCACCGAAATTAAGGTGGATATGTTCAACCACCAGGGTGCACTGGCCAACCTGACGGCGGCAATCAATACCGCCTCTTCCAACATTCATAGCCTGAATACGGAAGAGAAAGATGGCCGTGTGTACAGCGCCTTTATTCGTCTGACCGCGCGTGACCGTGTGCATCTGGCGAATATCATGCGCAAAATCCGCGTGATGGCCGACGTGATTAAAGTCACCCGTAACCGAAACTAGGTTTATGAACTCAACACGTTATGCCCGGATCTGCGAAATGCTTGCCAGGCGTCAGCCCGATCTGACGGTCTGCATGGAGCAGGTCCATAAACCTCATAACGTTGCTGCTATCGTCCGTACCGCAGACGCCGTCGGTGTGCATGAAGTGCACGCCGTCTGGAAAGGTACGCGGATGCGTCCCATGGCCTCGGCTGCTGCAGGTAGCAACAGCTGGGTGCAGGTCAAAGCCCACGACAATATTGCCGACGCCATTTCACATCTGAAAGGGCGCGGCATGCAGATTCTGGCGACCCACCTCTCTGACAAAGCCGTCGATTTCCGCGAAATTGATTACACCCGCCCGACCTGCATTCTGATGGGTCAGGAGAAAACGGGGATCACCCAGGAAGCGCTAGATCTGGCGGATCAGGACATCATCATTCCGATGATTGGCATGGTGCAGTCGCTGAACGTCTCCGTGGCTTCCGCGCTCATTCTGTATGAAGCCCAGCGCCAGCGACAAAATGCCGGGATGTACAAACGCGAGAACAGCATGCTGCCGGAAGAAGAGCAGCAGCGCCTGTTGTTTGAAGGTGGTTATCCGGTGCTGGCCAACGTGGCGAAGCAGAAAAAATTACCCTACCCCCACGTGAATATGCAGGGCGAGATTGAAGCCGATGCAACGTGGTGGGCCACCATGCAAGCGACGAAGTAATCATGCAAGGCCGTCTGCTTGATGCTGTGCCGCTCAATTCCCTGACGGGCGTTGGCGCGGCCCAGAGCAGCAAACTGGCAAAAATTGGCCTGCATACCGTGCAGGATCTCCTCCTGCACCTCCCCCTGCGTTACGAAGACCGCACCCAGCTCTATCAGATTGGCGAGCTGCTGCCCGGCATTTACGCCACCGTTGAAGGCGAAGTGCTGAACAGCAACATCACCTTTGGCGGCCGCAGGATGATGACCTGCCAGATTAGCGACGGCTCCGGCATCCTGACGATGCGCTTCTTTAACTTCAGCGCGGCGATGAAAAATAGCCTGGCCGCCGGGCGACGGGTGCTGGCCTATGGCGAAGCCAAACGCGGGAAATACGGCGCGGAGATGATCCACCCGGAGTACCGTGTACAGGGCGATCTCAGCACCCCGGAGATGCAGGAGACCCTGACGCCGGTCTACCCGACTACCGAAGGCATCAAGCAGGCAACGCTGCGCAAGCTGACCGATCAAGCGCTGGAGCTGCTCGACACCTGCGCCATTGCCGAACTGCTGCCACCCGAGCTGGCGCAGGGCATGATGAGCCTGCCGGAAGCGTTGCGCACCCTGCATCGCCCGCCGCCGACGCTGCAACTCAGCGATTTAGAGAGCGGGCAGCACCCGGCCCAGCGTCGTCTGATTCTGGAAGAGCTACTGGCGCATAACCTGAGCATGTTGGCGTTACGCGCCGGTGCCCAGCGTTTTCACGCCCTGCCGCTCCCGGCCCGTAACGAATTAAAAGATAAACTTCTGGCTTCGCTGCCCTTTAAACCCACCGGGGCACAGGCTCGTGTAACCGCTGAGATCGAGCACGATTTAGCGCTGGATGTGCCGATGATGCGTCTGGTGCAGGGCGATGTCGGCTCCGGTAAAACGCTGGTGGCTGCCCTGGCCGCCCTGCGCGCCATTGCGCACGGCAGACAAGTGGCGTTAATGGCCCCGACCGAACTGCTGGCCGAGCAGCATGCGAATAACTTCCGCAGCTGGTTTGCCCCGCTGGGGGTTGAAGTGGGCTGGCTGGCCGGGAAGCAAAAAGGCAAAGCGCGACAGGCGCAGCAGGACGCCATTGCCAGTGGTCAGGTGCAGATGATTGTCGGCACACACGCCATCTTCCAGGAGCAGGTGCAGTTTCACGGCCTGGCGCTGGTGATCATTGATGAGCAGCACCGTTTTGGTGTGCATCAGCGTCTGGCCCTGTGGGAGAAAGGACTCCAGCAGGGATACCATCCGCACCAGCTGATCATGACCGCGACGCCGATCCCCCGCACCCTGGCGATGACCGCCTATGCCGATCTCGACACCTCCACCATCGACGAACTGCCGCCGGGACGTACGCCGGTGACTACCGTCGCTATCCCCGATACGCGCCGCAGCGACATCATCGATCGGGTGCGTAACGCCTGCCAGGAAGGCCGTCAGGCTTACTGGGTCTGTACCCTCATTGAAGAGTCGGATCTGCTGGAAGCGCAGGCGGCAGAAGCCACCTGGGAAGAGTTAAAGCTGGCCCTCCCCGAACTGAACGTCGGGCTGGTGCATGGCCGCATGAAGCCTGCCGAAAAGCAGGCGGTGATGCAGGCCTTCAAACAAGGCGATCTGCATCTGCTGATCGCCACTACAGTGATTGAAGTGGGGGTGGATGTACCTAACGCCAGCCTGATGATCATCGAAAACCCGGAGCGTCTGGGTCTGGCGCAGCTTCACCAGCTGCGTGGCCGCGTCGGACGTGGCGCAGTGGCCTCACACTGCGTACTGCTGTACAAAGCCCCGCTGTCGAAAACCGCCCAGAAGCGCCTGCAGGTGCTGCGTGACAGCAACGACGGCTTTGTGATTGCGCAACAGGATCTGGAGATCCGTGGCCCCGGCGAACTGCTCGGTACCCGCCAGACCGGTAACGCCGAGTTTAAAGTCGCCGACTTGTTGCGCGATCAGGGCATGATCCCCGAAGTTCAGCGTCTGGCGCGCCATATCCATGAACGCTACCCCGACCAGGCGGCAGCGTTAATCGAGCGCTGGATGCCAGAGACCGAACGTTACTCCAACGCCTGATCAGCCAAACATCGGCAACATCAGGTACATCTTAATCACGATCGCGTTGACGATATCAATAAAGAACGCCCCCACCATCGGCACCACCAGAAACGCCATATGTGAAGGACCGAAGCGCTCGGTAATAGCCTGCATGTTAGCGATGGCCGTTGGCGTTGCCCCCAGACCAAATCCACAATGCCCCGCTGCCAGCACCGCCGCGTCGTAGTTTTTGCCCATCAACCGCCAGGTAACGAACATCGCATACAGGGCCATAAACAGGGCTTGAACCGCCAGAATAGCCAGCATCGGCAGCGCCAGCGAGGCCAGCTCCCACAGCCTGAGGCTCATCAGCGCCATCGCCAGGAACAGTGACAGGCAGACGTTGCCCAACACCGATACCGCCCGCTCAAAGACGCGATAAAAGCCCATCAGCGCCAGGCTGTTGCTGAGGATCACCCCCACAAACAGCACGCAGACAAAGGTCGGTAGCTCCAGCGCGGAGCCCGCCAGCAGTTGCGCAATCACTTTACCCACCGTCAGGCAGATGGCGATCAGCGCAATGGTTTCGATCAGCACCAGGGAGGTTATCATGCGGCCAACGTCCGGCTTTTCAAACGCCGTTGGCACCGCTTCATCTTCCGGGCGGCCGTTCGGGGTAGTGGAGTGCTTCACCAGATAGCGCGCCACCGGCCCGCCGATGAGACCACCCAGCACCAGGCCGAAAGTGGCGCAGGCCATCGCCACTTCGGTCGCATTCTGGAACCCATAGCGCTCGATAAACAGTTTGCTCCACGCCGCCCCGGTGCCGTGTCCGCCGGACAGGGTAATGGAGCCGGCCAGCAGGCCCATCAGCGGATCCAGCCCCAGCAGGGAGGCCATGCCGATACCGATGGCGTTCTGCATCACCAGCAGCCCGACCACCACAATTAAAAACACGCCCAGCATTTTGCCACCAGCCCGCAGGCTGGCGAGGTTGGCGTTCAGGCCGATGGTGGCGAAGAAAGCCAGCATCAGCGGGTCTTTTAGCGACATATCAAAGTCGATTTCCCAGCCCATGCTTTTTTTCAGCACCAGCAGCGCAACGGCGGCTAACAGCCCGCCCGCGACGGGTTCCGGGATGGTGTATTTTCTGAGAAGGGGGACACTGTGAACCAGCTTACGGCCAAGCAGTAAAACCAGCGTTGCCGCAACGAGGGTCGACAACGTATCAAGATGAATCATAGTAGGCTCCTTATATGGCACGTACTCCATCAACATGCGCGTTTTCCTGAACCGATTGCGCGACTTAAGCGCAATCGGGAGCAGGAGTGTAATGAACTTTGCCGTGGCGTGACAGAAAAGCCGCATTAAGTTGAGGCTTTTATCAACGATATTTGTGAGCAATCGTTTGCTTTTCTCATCCACTCGGCTAAAATGCCCGCTTTTCTTCCAGGGGATCGCAGCAGATGTCCGTTAACGCCGTAGAACAGCAAGATGCGCAACCGATTGCGCAGCCGCATAACAGTGAACTGATTTACCGTCTTGAAGATCGCCCGCCGCTGGCGCAGACCTTGTTCGCCGCCTGTCAGCATCTGCTGGCAATGTTTGTGGCGGTGATCACCCCTGCTCTGCTGATCTGCCAGGCGCTCGGCTTACCGGCGCAGGACACCCAGCACATCATCAGCATGTCGCTGTTTGCCTCGGGCGTGGCATCCATTATTCAGATTAAAGCCTGGGGTCCGGTGGGTTCCGGTCTGCTGTCGATTCAGGGCACCAGCTTTAACTTTGTGGCTCCACTGATTATGGGCGGCACGGCGCTGAAAACCGGCGGCGCGGATGTTCCTACGATGATGGCAGCCTTGTTCGGCACTCTGATGCTGGCAAGCTGCACCGAGATGGTCATCTCCCGCGTATTGCACCTGGCGCGCCGCATTATTACTCCGCTGGTCTCCGGCGTGGTGGTGATGATTATCGGCCTGTCGCTGATTCAGGTCGGTCTCACCTCCATCGGCGGCGGTTACGCTGCGATGGCCGACCACACTTTCGGCGCCCCAAAAAACCTGCTGCTGGCGGGTGTGGTGCTGGCAATCATTATTCTGCTCAACCGTCAGCGTAACCCGTACCTGCGCGTCGCCTCACTGGTGATCGCCATGGCGGCAGGTTACCTGGCAGCCTGGGCGATGGACATGTTGCCGCAAAACAACACCCCGACCGACAACCCGCTGATCGTGGTTCCGACACCTCTTTATTACGGTCTCGGCATCGACTGGAACCTGCTCCTGCCGCTGATGCTGGTGTTTATGATCACCTCCCTGGAAACGATCGGCGATATCACGGCCACTTCCGACGTCTCTGAGCAGCCGGTCTCTGGCCCGCTGTACATGAAGCGCCTGAAGGGCGGCGTGCTGGCCAACGGCCTGAACTCCTTTGTTTCCGGCGTGTTCAATACCTTCCCGAACTCCTGCTTCGGCCAGAACAACGGCGTGATCCAGCTGACCGGCGTTGCCAGCCGCTACGTGGGCTTTGTCGTGGCGCTGATGCTGATTGTGCTCGGTCTGTTCCCGGCGGTGAGTGGCTTTGTGCAGCACATTCCTGAGCCGGTGCTGGGCGGCGCAACGCTGGTGATGTTCGGCACTATCGCGGCATCGGGCGTGCGTATTGTTTCCCGTGAACCGCTGAACCGCCGCGCCATCATGATTATCGCGCTGTCACTGGCGGTAGGCCTGGGTGTGTCTCAGCAGCCGCTGATCCTGCAGTTTGCCCCTGATTGGGTGAAAAACCTGCTCTCTTCCGGCATCGCCGCCGGTGGGATCACCGCTATCGTCCTGAACCTGATCTTCCCGCCAGAAAAGAACTAATCCTTTTAACGGCAGCAGGCAACTGCTGCCGTAACCCGGAATTCCACCATTCGCGCCTTGAGCAATGCGCATAAATCGTGCATAACTCCTTTATGTGTGTTTTACGTGATGGAAGACCATGAAATTTATTGGAAAGCTTCTCGTCGGTATTCTGGCCGTTCTGCTTATCGCGATCCTCGCGCTCTATATCCTTGTTCAAACCCGCTGGGGAGCGGCGCAGGTCAGTAGCTGGATCACGGTAAACACCGACTACGAACTCAATTTCGACCTGATGGATCACCGCTTCTCGTCCCCCACCCACCTGGTGCTGAAAAACGTCACCTTCGGGCGCGATGGCCAACCGGCGACCCTGGTGGCAAAAATGGTGGATATCGGCGTGAGCAGCCGCCAGCTCACCGATCCGCTGCATATGGATACCATTACCCTGTTTGACGGCACGCTGAACCTTTCGCCTCAGACGGCGCCGCTTCCCTTCCAGGCCGATCGCCTGCTGCTGAATAACATGGCCTTTAACAGCCCCAATACCGCGTGGGATCTCAGCGCCCAGAAGGTGACCGGCGGCGTGCGCCCGTGGGACCCTGAAGCAGGTAACGTGCTGGGTAAAAAAGCAAATATCCAGATCAGCGCCGGGTCGCTGACGCTGAACGGCGTACCGGCCAGCAACGTGCTGATCGAGGGGGAGTTGACCGACAAAGAGGTGGTGCTGACCACCATCGGTGCGGATATGGCACGAGGTTCCCTCACCGGCACCGCGCGTCGCGACGCCAACGGTGGCTGGAAGGTGGACAATATGCGCCTGAACGATATCCGCCTGCAGAGCGATAAATCGCTGTCCGACTTTTTTGCTCCCATCACCACGCTGCCGTCGTTACAGATTGGCCGCCTCGACGTGACGGACGCCCGCCTGCAAGGGCCGGACTGGGCGGTAACGGATCTCGATTTGAGCCTGCGCAACCTGACCCTGAGCCAGGGCGACTGGCAGAGCGAGGACGGTCGCCTGTCGATGAATGCCAGTGAGTTTATCTACGGTTCGCTGCACCTGTTCGACCCGATCCTGAATGCGGAATTTGCCCCGCAAGGGATCGCCCTGCGCCAGTTCACCTCGCGCTGGGAAGGCGGGATGGTGCGCACCTCCGGCAACTGGTTGCGCAGCGGAAAAGCGCTGGTGCTGGACGATGTCGCCGTCGCCGGGCTGGAGTACACCCTGCCGCAGAACTGGAAAACGCAATGGATGGAGACACTGCCGGAATGGCTACACAACGTCACGCTGCGCAAATTCGGCCTGAGCCGTAACCTGGTGATCGACGTTGATCCCGCCTTCCCGTGGCAGATCACCGCCCTCGACGGTTACGGCACCAATCTGCAACTGGCGAAAGATCGTCAATGGGGCGTATGGGCGGGCACCGCCACCCTGAACGGGGCGGCCGCTACCTTTAACCGGGTGGACGTGCGCCGTCCGTCACTCTCCCTGACGGCTAACGCCTCGACGATTGCCATCAATGAACTGAGCGCTTTTACCGAGAAAGGCATTCTGGAAGCGAAGGCCAGCGTCTCGCAGACGCCGGTACGCCAGACGACCCTCAACCTGACCGGTCGAGGTGTGCCGTTGAACGTGCTCCAGCAGTGGGGTTGGCCCGCGCTGCCGGTCACGGGCGACGGCAATATTCAGCTCAACGCCAGCGGTAATGTGCAGAAAGACACGCCGTTGAAGCCGACAGTCAACGGCAGGCTGAATGCGGTGAATATGAATAAACAGCAGGTCACGCAGACAATGACGGGTGGGGCGGTGAATACGGTTGAGCAACAACCCTCACCCCAGCCCTCTCCTTAAAAGGGAGAGGGAGCTACCCCGTCCTCACCTGTTAAAGATGGGCACTCACTCTTCCCTCTCCCCTGTGGGAGAGGGTTAGGGTGAAGGGTCTCAGAGGTGAATCACCACCTCGTCCCCCTCTGCTTTCATCACCACGCCCCACTCGCTGCCCGCATGTGACGCACCTTTCACGCCGCTAACACGGTGCACATTGCGCAAACAGACCGACCAGTCACGCGCCTCGCCGTTTCCTTTCAGGGTCAGGGTGTCGCCGCTGCGCGTTGCGGTCAGGGTGAAGGCGACAGCACCGTTCGCCGCGGAGACTTCGCTCACCGCCGTGGCGCCATCGTCCAGGTTAAACAGCTGGAAGGCCGTTCCCTCATTCCAGGCATAGTCCGGCTTCTGGTCGTTATTGCCCAGCGCCAGCAGGGTGTTGTTGCGCACGTAGACCGGCAGGCTTCGGAAGTCGTGCTGCTGTTTATGCCAGCGACTGCCCTGGATTTCGTCGTTGTGCCACAGGTGCGTCCAGCGCCCTTCCGGCAGGTAGAACTGCACATCCCCCGCCTCGCTGAACACCGGTGCCACCAGCACCGAATCCCCCAGCATGTACTGGCGGTCGAGATAATCGCAGGCCGGATCGTCCGGGAACTCGAGCATCATCGCCCGCAGCATCGGCGTGCCAGACTCGCGCGCCAGTGCCGCCTGGCGATAGAGGTACGGCATCATCCGGCATTTCAGCTGGGTGAAGTGACGCACCACGTCGCAGGATTCGTCATCGTAAGCCCATGGCACGCGGTAGGATTTGCTGCCGTGCAGGCGGCTATGGCTGGAGAGCAGCCCGAACGCACACCAGCGTTTGTAGACGTGCGCCGGAGCGGTGTTTTCGAACCCGCCGATATCGTGGCTCCAGAATCCGAACCCGGACAGGCCAATCGACAGCCCGCCGCGCAGGCTTTCGGCCATCGACTCGTAGTTGGCGTAGCAGTCGCCGCCCCAGTGCACCGGGAACTGTTGCGCACCCACCGAGGCCGAACGGGCAAACAGCACCGCCTCCTCTTCGCCTACTGTCTCTTTCAGCACGTTCCACACCAGCTCGTTATAGATATAGGCGTAGTGGTTGTGCATCTTCTGCGGATCGGAGCCGTCGAACCACTGCACGTCGGTCGGAATGCGCTCGCCAAAGTCGGTCTTGAAGCAGTCAACGCCGATATCCACCAGGCCTTTCAGCTTGTCGGCATACCACTGGCAGGCTTCCGGGTTGGTAAAGTCGTAGATCGCCAGCCCCGGCTGCCATTTATCCCACTGCCATAGCGAGCCGTCCGGGCGTTTCAACAGATAGCCCTTCTCTTTCAGCTCCCTGAAGATTGGCGATTTCTGGCCGATGTACGGGTTGATCCACACGCAGACCTTCAGCCCTTTCTCCTTCAGACGGCGGATCATCCCTTCCGGGTCCGGGAAGGTCACCGGGTCCCACTCGAAGTCGCACCACTGGAAGGCCTTCATCCAGAAGCAGTCGAAGTGGAAGACGTGCAGCGGCAGGTCGCGCTCGGCCATGCCGTCGATAAAGCTGTTCACCGTCGCTTCGTCATAGTTAGTGGTAAACGAGGTGGTGAGCCACAGGCCAAACGACCACGCGGGCGGCAGCGCCGGGCGTCCGGTGAACTGCGTATAGCGGTTGAGCACCTCTTTTGGCGTTGGGCCGTCGATGACGAAATACTCCAGATACTCGCCCTCGACGCTGAACTGCACCTTCGACACCTTCTCGGAGCCGATTTCGAACGAGACGTTTTCCGGGTGGTTCACCAGCACGCCATAGCCACGGTTGGTGAGGTAGAACGGGATATTTTTGTACGACTGTTCGGTGCTGGTGCCGCCGTCGCGGTTCCAGGTTTCGACCGTCTGGCCGTTGCGCACCAGGGCGGTAAAACGCTCGCCCAGACCGTAGACGGTTTCGCCCACGCCCAGATCCAGCCGCTCGAACATGTAGTTGCGATCGCTGTTGCCATCCTGCACGTAGCCGTTGTTTTTCAGCTGACTGCCGGTGATGCGCTGCCCGTTCCTGAGGAAATCGAGCGCCCAGAACTCGCCTTTGGTGACGCGCACGCTGACGTTGCCGCTTTTCAGCTCGGCAAACCCGGCGTTGTTTTCAATCTGCACGTTAACGTCCTTCAGGACGTTGAGCGGATAGTGCGGGCCGTTATCCAGCGCACCCTGGAAGTGCTCGATGCGCACCCCGACAATCCCCTCCTGCGGCGAAAACAGGCGCACCGTGAACATCAGGGTGTCGAGCTGCCAGGTGCGCTCGCGCACGTCGCGCGGGGCGACATACACCACCAGGTCGTTGCCCTGCTGCTCCACATCGAATACCTGAACCGGATAGGTCACGTTCAGACCTGGTTGAATGAGCCAGTTTCCATCACTGATTTTCATACGTTCGTCCTCTTAGTTCTGTAATTCTTTGCTGACCGGCAGGGTGTTAAATTCCTGCTGATTACGACGCGCGCCCTGTGCCAGGTCGTCCATGATTTTCATCAGGAATGGCGTTTTCAGGCTGTAGTAGCGTTTGGCGATCACCGCGCTCAGCAGGTAGCACGCTGCCGGAACCAGAGTAAACAGGGCAATAATGATGCTGATGGTGGCGCTGTTCTGGGTTTTAGCTGCGGCATCGTAGCCGCCGCCTGCCAGCATCCAGCCAATCAATGCGCCACCCAGCGCCAGGCCCAGCTTGAGCACGAACAACGTGCCCGCAAAGCTGATGCCGGTGAGGCGTTTGCCGTTGGTCCACTCGCCGTAATCGACGGTATCGGACATCATTACCCACTGAATCGGGGTCACCAGCTGGTGCAGCACGCCAATCACAAAGATAAAGGCAAACATGGTGATGTTGGCCTGCATCGGCACGAAGAACATCGCCACGCTCGCTACCGCCAGCAGGGCGTTAGTCCACCAGAAGACGCTGACTTTGCACTTCCAGTCGGTGAGCGGTTTTGCCAGCGCGGAGCCAATCAGGTTGCCGACGCAGTAGGTGGTGAGGAAGGCGACGAACAGCGCCGGCGACCCCATGATCCAGGTGACGTAATACATCATCGCGCCGCCGCGCACACAGACCGCCAGAATATTGAGGATGGTGAGCAGGCCGACGATGCGCCACTGGTCGTTCTGCCAGATGTCGCGCAGATCTTCGCGCATGGAGGTGGTGGCAGGCGGCACCTGGATGCGCTCTTTGGTGGTGAAGAAGCAGAACGCCAGCATCATGAACGCCACCACCGACAGCACGGCGATGCCGCCCTGGAAGCCGAGCGCTTTATCCTCGCCGCCAATCAAATTCACCAGCGGCATCATCAGCACCGTGGAGAGCATGCCGCCCGCCGTCGCCAGCACAAAGCGCCAGGATTGCAGGGAGATGCGCTGTGTCGGGTCGTTAGTGATCACCCCGCCAAGCGCGCAGTAAGGGATATTGACCACGGTATAGAGCAGGGTCAGCAGGGTATAGGTGACGGCGGCGTAGATCATTTTGCCGTTCAGGCTGAGGTCTGGCGTGGTGTAGGCCAGCACGCAGACCAGGCCAAACGGGATGGCACCGAACAGGATCCACGGACGGAACTTACCCCAGCGGCTGCGGGTGCGGTCGGCAATCAGCCCCATGCAGGGGTCGGAGATGGCATCCAGCGCACGGGCCAGCAGGAACATGGTGCCGACGAACCCGGCGGGGATACCGAAGATATCGGTATAGAAAAACATCATGTACAACATAACGTTATCGAAAATGATGTGACTTGCGGCGTCACCCATGCCGTAACCAATTTTCTCTTTGACAGACAAAACTTCGCTTTTCATTGTTATTCCTTCACGCGTAGGGGCGCTGAGACCGATTACATGTTTTGTAAACCATCCCCTACTCGTCAGGTATTGCGTTTTCTGGTTACGTTTTTACGATTCTTGTTTTTTGTGATCGCGGTAAAAGTGCGAAGGAAATCGTAACATGAGGATTTTCTTAAGATTTAAGTTGAAGAGGTAACACAGGTCAAAAAAGGGGTGAAATAAGTGTGCGAAAAGATGGGGTAAATGTTTGAAAGTAGCTATAATGCGCCCCGCCTCCATGTAGCAATCGAGGCGCGGAAGATCGTCATCTCCGGTGAGGTGGCTGGACTTCAAATCCAGTTGGGGACGCCAGCGTTCCCGGGCAGGTTCGACTCCTGTGATCTTCCGCCAAAGTTCCTCCGCACCCATCCAAGCAAGTCCTAGAAACCCTTTATTTTCAATCATGATAACGGGTTAAACATCCGTAGCAGCCTGATAAGTTCTCCTCAAATCCATGAAAAATATATAGTGATGTGTATAGATTTTTATACCTATTTTTGGCTTATACATTTGGCACTTACAGATATACAAATCAAATGAGTAAGGTCTCAAGACAAGCCATACATATTGAACAATAGGTAAGGCTTGTCATCGTTTATCAACCCCGATGGCTCGAAGGGCTAGCGTTTCCGTTTCCTCTTTGCCGGGAAAGTGCGGTTAATCTCATTTGGTAGTTACGATTTGGTAAGCCTTGCAGAAGCCCGTGAGAAACGTGACACCGCCCGTAGGCAAGTTGCTAGTGGCATTGACCCCGTTGAGAAACGGAAAGCTCAAAAGATGGCATTGCAACTCTCAACAGAGAACTTATTCGAAGCCATATGTAGGAAATGGCAAGCCAACAAAGCGGACCGCTGGACAGCGGCCTACAGCGAAGAAATTATTAAGATATTCGAGCAAGATGTGTTCCCGTTCATTAGCAAACGTTCTATCAGTGAAAACAAACCTTTAGAATTGCTTGAAGTGTTACGACGAATAGAGAAACGTGAAACTCTGGAGAAAACCAGAAAAGTGCGACAAAGGTGCGGTAAGGTCTATCGCTATGCAATTATAACTGGCCGTGCTGAATACAACCCTGCGCCTGATTTAGCCATCGCTCTGACCGTTCCGAAGCAGAAGCACTATCTTTTTCTATTTGCTGAAGAGTTGCCTCATTTCGTTAGAGACCTTGAAGCCTATACCGGCAGCATCATCACGAAAAATGCTACTAAAATAGTCATGCTAACCGGTTTAAGAACTCAGGAAATGCGCTTTGCTACATGGGATGAAGTCAACCTTGAGAAAGGTATATGAGAAATACCAGCCTAAAGGATGAAAATGCGTAGGCCACACATCGTTCTGTTGTCTACTCAGATAGTTTGCCTCTTTGAACAATTCAAACTTATCATCGGTCATTACCCATACATTTTTATTGGTAAGAATTACCGTAGCAAGCCGATCTCAAAAGAAAGTGTGTCACAATTAACTGAGTTACTTAGTTACAAAGGACGTGCTACAGATCACGGATTTAGGCATACAATATCGACAATATTGCATGAAAAAGGGTTTGATAGCGCATGGAGTGAATTGCAGATTGCTCATGTAGAGAAGAATAGTATTCGTGATACCTACAATCATGCGCAATACTATTTGCAGCGAAAGAAATGATACAATGGTACTCTTGTAACTTATATCCAATAAGTAAAAGTTAATCGGTTGTTACGCACAATGTAAAGTGCGTATATCTGGGGTATGGATATGAATATTGATATAAATCAGTTAGTTAAGCTTGGGATTATTCCAGCTCCTGATGATGAAGTCGTGATTGAACAAGGCAATCTTATAAGTAACAATAACACCGAAGATCCCTATTCAGTATTATTTGGCTGGAGCCTTCCCAATGCTATTGTTTGCGATCAGGCATGGAAGGAGTACCGTTTAAAATGCTCGCCTACCTTAAAGATGAATGCGACGATGAAGAACGGGATGAATATTTATCTAAAATTCAAACAGAAGATTTTCATTGGAACTGGTTTAATAAATCGACCTGCTATAACACTGAGGAATATAAATGGTTCTTCTTAAAAAGTGGTGACAGCGTTGAAGCAGCTTGTTTAATATTTTTCCCTAAAAAAAGCGCATTAAACGACAATAGCATTTTTTATGTTGAGTTTATTGCTGTAGCTCCATGGAATAGATTTACCCCTCTTGAAAAAAAACGTTATAATGGAGTCGGGAAAAAATTATTACAAGCAGTTATAAAATACTCCGCAGCCACACTAGGCTATACATATGGTTTCTGTTTACATTCTTTACCCCAAGCACAAGGATTTTACGAGCATATTGGTATGATTCATATCGACGCGCTTGATAAATCACCATTGCAGTATTATGAAATTGATGATAATAATTCTATGAGATTTGCGGGGGTTCTGTGAAAGATAATATTGATGATATTGATTTCTCTTTCGGTAAATATTCTTCTACATCGTTTCACCAAGAATACGATAATTTCTTGCGATTCAGTGATTACGTCGAATCATTGCCAATAGAAGTAAAACGCTCAAAAAAAATCACGGGTAGCCAAAAAAATTATAAAAACATTTCCACCCTTTTTTCATCATTCTGCAATTCTGATGCAAAGAACACGACTTTGTTTAGGAGAGGGGCCTCGTGTGATGATAGTCTCATAAATTCTTGGTTATCATTTGTTTATGAAAAAGAATCGTTTATTTGCTCAATGTTAAATGTGCCGCAATATACTCCGATTACGAGCGATGTTTTAAGCGAGTTCACAAAAAATAGTATTGATGCCAATTTTCCACTAGCTGCACCTAAAGCTCTACTTGAGCTTGGTATAATTTTAGTATATGAAGAATCTATTCCGTCGGCAAAGGTAGATGGTGTTGTTTATGTTAACGATTATGGAAATCCCGTTATAGGTATGAGTCTCCGCTTTAGTAGGATTGACAACTACTGGTTTACTTTAATGCATGAATTATCTCATGTATTATTACATTACAATCAGTTAGGTTCTCCAATCATTGATGATACTGAAAGAGAGTTTGACCCTGAGGATTTAGTTGAAGCTCAGGCAGACAGAATGGCTTTAGATTTATTAATACCAAGAAGTATGTGGCGAGGATGTGCAGCTAAACGCTCGCTTAGAGAAGATGATCTCTTTTCATTTTCTCAGGAAGTTGAAATACATCCAGCAATAGTTGCCGGCAGAATAAGAAAGGAAACAGGGAGCTATAAAGTTTTCTCTAAGATTGTTAACCAAATTAATGTCAGGGAGATGATATTTTAATGTATAACTACACACCTTTTCTGAAGTTAAAAGTTAGTGAAATAAGTGCACTTAAAGAACTTGGTGCAAATAAAAAGAATAATCTTATTCCTTTTTTTGATTTTCCTCGAAAAAAACCGAAAAAAAGCCGTTACTCCGGAGAGAAGAAAACTGATAAAAATCAATTATTTGCTAATGATTTAGATAGACTTGAAGCAAAATTCAATAGTTCTTTGAAATGGATAAACGAATTTTATCTAGATAACTATGATGTCGAAGATGAAATATCTTTAGGGAATAAATATCACTATTACGACATAATTAGTAATTTTTCAAAGTTTGGAATGATTCCTGTTGTTGCCCTCGACAGAAATCCACATCACCTTTTATCCGTTATTCATGGTTTTGAAAATGGCTTTTTTAAATATAAAAAAGTCGCACTTCGATTAACAAAAGATTATTTCTGCAATTATTCCCTTTTTAAAGAAGAGATAGATGAACTTCTTGAAACATTAGAGTCTTACATTGATTCATTTGATATAATATTTGATTGTAGGGTTTGCAAGGAAGGTGATGCTGATAAACTTTCAAAGCAAATACTGAATTTTGTGTCAAACCTAAAATTTAATTCTAAGTATAATAAGTTACATAAAGTAATTACCACTGGATCAATGATCCCGTCCTCAATAAGTGAATTGCTGGAAACTCAGGCTGAACTGGATATTACCCGAGAAGAAATAAAAATTTATAATACTGTCTTTGAAAGTTATAAATCAGATTATAAATTAGTGTTTGGTGACTATGGATGTGTAAGCCCCGAATACTCTGATATAGAATTGTTTGATGAAGATATGCAAAATGTGACTACTGCAAAGGTAATATATCCTTACCATGACCGTCTTTTTATTAAGAGGGGAGGGCGAGTAAAAAGTGATAAGCATCAATACAACGAGTTTGCTGAGTATATTGTCTCCAGAAGTGGATTTTATAGAGGCAAGGAATATTCTTCGGGTGATTTATATTTATTCCAGAAAGCAAATTATGAAGGTAAGTCTGTTACGGCTGCTTCAATAGTTAAGCCTCTAGTAAATCTTCATTTATCATATATGATTCTTGAGCGATGAAGCAATTGATCACTGATTTCGCTGCTTACACTAAGTTTGTCAAGATGACCTGAGATTCGCAGCGAAATAGTATCTCTGTTTTTGTCTTTACTTAAAATAGAGATGTTTTCTTTAGTCAAAATTTCGAGCATTTCACTTTTCCATAGCGTACTTAAAGCAACTGTCGGATTGAATCCTGCATTTGCTTTTGTTTTTCGTGCATATGTTAATTTTATCTGACCTTTATCAATTCGAGCAATCAAAATACCCCAATGACTAGGCGCGAGAGACAGAGCTTTTAGTTTATGTTTTTCAGTAGTGAGTAATGTGATTTTTCTAAAAGAAAGATCATATGATACACCTTGCCTTAAGGCTCTTTCTATTTTGTCATTGTCGCCTTTAATTTCGAAGCAATGTAAGTCCTTATAAATAGCTACCACATCTGCAATCGCAAGTCCGTTATTAACGGAAAGTTCTTCTATTATTTTTCTTGGTTTCATAGGCTTACGAAAAAGCCAGTCTTTCAGCGCCCCCCTTAACTCTTTATCATTTAATACAAGATTGTTCATTTTATTACCTTTAATATTTTTTGTGTATTATAATTTATTATCTTCTTTTTTCAATATTACGTTACTTTTCATTGAGTAACATCTTTCTCATTTCTCAAGTCCTTGTAACTTCCTATAATCATAAGGAAAATAGGGGAGGTGTACTAGTCTGTCTACACTTGAGCGAATACAACGTACTGATTTGTTTAGTGCAGGGTTAATTTTCCTGCATGTGCCGCGCGCAATGCCCTCCCCTAAACGTCTACCCGCTTAATGAGGCGCTTATAATGTAGATGCATGAACGGTCTTAGGGCGCGCCACTGCTAATATTGGCGGGAGGTTCGGTGTCGTTAAAACACATGCAAAATCATGCACCTTATGTATGCATGGCTTTTCGCAAAAAGACGGATTTGATACCGGGGATAAGGTCACGGTGAAAGTCATGGACAGCTGTATCGTGGTGATGGCGCACAACCCGTATGAGAAGTCGCTGCTCGCGGAGTTAACGCTGGCGCAGCAGAAACTGAAAGGCATTGAAGGGGCGCTGGCATCATAAGCAGGGATTAAACCAGGTGCGACATGTTCCCCCTCACCCCACCCCTCTCCCCAAAGAGGAGAGGGAGTTGATCGTTCCAGTGTTTTTTTGTGGTGCTCCCTCAGTTCTCAGTGAGAGGGGGCAGAATGTGCGGCCATCAACCCCCATACCGCATATGCAATAACGGAAACGGATTGCCCTGCCCGTCCAGTTCCGACCGCCCGATCTGCACAAACCCCCTATGCTGATAAAACCCCACCCCCTGCGGGTTTTGCTCGTTAACGTCCACCTCGTTAGCACCGAAATGGTCAATGGCGTACCTCAGCAACAACGAGCCAACGCCTTTTCCCCGGCTTGCATCATCAACAAACAGCATTTCAATGCGGTTCTCATCCACACCCAAAAAGCCGTGAATAGCGCCCGTTTCATCCCGGGCAATCACAACGTTTAAATTCGGCAAATATGCATTGAGCAGGAGTGGGCGTAAGGCCGCAATATCACTCTCCTGCAAAAAGTGGTGGGTAGCACGAACGGATGATTCCCAGATCGCGACAAGACGTTCAAAGTATGAAGGGACTGCGGGTTCGATTTTCATAAAGCGATCATCGTTAAATACCGGAGCGATATCAAGCGTAGCCATTGCACTGATAAACAAGGACGATACACGTAATGACAGACCATTCTATTAACGGCTCATTTTCCCTGCCCGAAAACATTAATTTGCGTACGCTGAATGAATTGATAGCGTCCTGTTCACCAGAAAGCCAACAGCGCATCAAAATAGCCGCCGATAAGTTAATCCAGGAAACGCGCCAGCAAATTCTGCGCGACGCGTTGAAAAGGTCGTAGCGCTTTTTCCCCTCTCCCAACGGGAGAGGGAACCTAAGCCCGCACCTCCATCACCGCATACACCCCGTCTTTCGGCACAATCACCGTGACGTTTTCCGCCGGGATACCTGCCGCGAGATGAATATCCTGCAATTGCTGCAACGTGCGCGGGAAGATAGGTGTCCAGCCAATACAGCGCAGGGCGAAATCAATCTGCGGGCTGCTGGTCAGCATGTTCGAGATAATCAGCGCCCCGCCGGGTTTAAGCAGGCGCAGGACATGTTTCAGGAAAATCACCGCGTCGGTGTCGTTGAAATATTCGAAGATCCCCAGCGCATCCACCAGCTCGACGTTGCCTTCACCCAGCTCCTGGATCAGTTTATCGCTGCGGATAAGACCCTCGATCAGATCGCGCGGCAGTATCGTCACCTGCTCACCGACCTTCAGCCCTTCGGCGGCGGCCATTTTCTCTGCCCAGCGCAGGGAGACGGGATCGTAATCCACCAGGGTTAAATGCACTTTTTGCCCGTCCAGTTGGGCACCACGCAGCGCCTCCAGCACCGGCACGGCGGCACCGCTGGCCAGGCTGACCCACACGTTGTCGATATCGTTACCCAGATACTGTGCCGCCAGCACGGAGAGCACCTTCGCGCGGGAACGGATGCCGATCGCATCGTTGGCGTGGATAAACCACTGGCGGCTGCGGCTGTCCATTCGCGTGCCGTCGGGGAGATGATCATCCAGCGGGTTCTGGATGGCGTACAGGGCCAGGGCGGTAGGCACCAGCCGGGTACGCCAGGCGACAACCGCCGGGCGTGACGCAAACGCCTTTTCAGACCAGTGATGCTGGCATTTAATCGTCTTCCCGCCGCTGGCATCCTTTTCGATGAGCGGCGGCATCAGCTGCGGGTCTGCTTTTAAGGCCCGATCAACGGCGTTCAGCTCACGCGTCACCTCGTCTTTCATCGGCCAGTTGTCGCTGACATCGGGAAACGACGCGCTGTAGATGGTCATGGAGGTCGGCGCGGTGCCGCGAAAGGGTTGCCAGTGCATATGTCATCTCCCGTGTGCCCATGACGCAAGTCTATTCTCTTGCCCGCGCATTACCCCAGGAAGAAAGCACGATCTTTAATGTCTGACCCATACCAGCTCATCCACCCGGAAGCCCAGGCTGCGCGCGGTATTAAGGTAATCCTGTTTCACCGCGTCCGGGATGGTTGGCGTGCGCGACAGGATCCACAGATAGTCGCGATCCGGGCCGCTGACCAGCGCGTACTGGTAATCATCATCCAGCTTGATCACGTTATAACCGCCGTAGAACGGGCCGAAGAACGACACCTTCAGCGCCGCGGTGGTTGGCGCGCCGGTGTAGTAGGCTTTACCCTCGCTCTCATTCCACTTGCGTTTCAGGGGGTCGTATCCGCGGTTAAGCACGCTGATCCCGCCGTCGCTGCGCTTGCCGTAGGTGGCGGTCACCTTCTCCAGACCGCGTTCGAAGCGGTTTTCCAGACGGGCGACTTCGTACCATTTACCCAGATAGCGGCTGGCATCAAAGCCCGTAATCGGCTGTACACCTTTCGGTGGCGTAGGGGATTTGCAGGCTACCAGGGTCAACGCAATGGCGACACCGGTCACAACGGGCCATAGTTTCATGATAACTCCTGTCATTTTGCACGGTTGGAATTAAAGTGTAGTGCAGCGCTCTGGCGCTTCATCCCATGGGAAAATATTCGTAGAATATTGAGATTAATCCTCTTCGGACGCAGACATGGCTTACTCCATTGGCGAATTCGCCAGACTCAGTGGCATCACTCCTACCACGCTGCGGGCGTGGCAGCGTCGCTACGGTTTACTCAAGCCGCTGCGCACCGAGGGCGGCCATCGCCAGTACAGCGACGAGGATGTCCAGCAGGCATTAAAAATCCTCGACTGGGTGAAAAAAGGCGTGCCCATCGGCCAGGTAAAGCCGCTGCTGGAACGCCCTGTTCCCAGCCGTACCAACAACTGGCAGACGCTGCAACAGAACATGCTGGAACGTTTGCAGGCGGGCAGAATCGAATCCCTGCGCCAGATGATCTACGATGCCGGTCGTGAGTACCCGCGCCCGGCGCTGGTCGTGAACGTGTTACGCCCGCTGCGCAGCCTGGTGTCGGCCAACGTTCCCGCCGCCATGACCCTGCGCGAAATCCTTGATGGCATTATCATCTCCTACACCTCGTTTTGCCTTGAAGCCGATAAAAAAGCGCCGGGCGATAACCTCCTGATTAGCGGCTGGCACCTGAACGACCCGTGCGAGATCTGGCTCGAAGCCTTAGCGCGTACCGGCCAGGGCCACCGTATCAACCTCCTGCCCATTCCCCCTGCCGCACTGGCACCGGAAATCTTCCCCGACCGCCAATGGCTGCTGGTCACCAGCGCTAAACTCACCGCCGCGCGCCGAAAACAGGTGGAACAGTGGCAACAGCAGGTTGCCCTTGAGGTGATTATCCTCTGATTATTTTGTCCTGCGGGAATGTTCACGAAAAGTTGAATATTTTCCCGCGCGGCAAATGCTAACGTTTTCCTGTGACTTATCACTCCACAGGAAAAGATGATGAAAAAAACTGCCCCTCTGCTGTTGCTGGCCTCTATGGCCTTTGCCCCTGTCGCCTTTAGCGCCCCTGTCGCCTTTAGCGCCCCTGTTGGCACCCTGAGCGTGCATATCCTTGATCAGCAAACCGGCACGCCGCCACCGGGCGTGACCGTCACGCTGGAAAAGCAGCAGCAGGATAAATGGACCCCGCTGGCCAGCGGCAAAACCGACCAGGATGGCCGCATCAAGTCGCTCTATCCGGCGGATCAGGATATGCAGCCAGGCGTCTATAAAGTGACCTTCAAAACGGCAGAGTACTTCCACGGCAACAAGCTGGAGTCGTTCTTCCCGGAGATCCCGGTGCTGTTTACCGTCACCCGCACCAACGAAAAGCTGCACATTCCACTGCTGCTCAGCCAGTACGGTTATTCGACTTACAAAGGCAGCTAAAAGCTATTGATATCGTTAAACAATAAAAAATAACTCCGCCAATACTTGGACAAAATAATCATTTTGTGTAACTTTTATAGAGAGACTCTGGAGGTGCACATCATGACAACGAAACCTGTACTGGGTATTAGCGGATGTTTGACCGGCTCCGCCGTTCGCTTCGACGGCGGGCATAAGCGTATGGGCTTTGTCATGGATGAGCTGGCTGAGTGGGTTAACTTCCGGCCTGTTTGCCCGGAAATGGCGATCGGCCTGCCGACGCCCCGTCCGGCACTGCGTCTGACGAAGACCACCAGCGGTGAGATCCAGATGCGGTTCAGCAAAGCACCTCATGAAGATGTCACCCAAAAAATGGCCGATTTTGCGGCAGGTTATGTGCCGAAAATGGGCGATCTCTGCGGCTTTATCGTCTGCGCGAAATCCCCAAGCTGCGGCATGGAGCGCGTGCGTCTGTATGACGAAAAAGGCAATGCGGGCCAAAAGGAGGGTGTCGGGCTGTTCACCGCTGCCCTGCTTGAAAAATGGCCCTGGCTGCCGGTGGAAGAAGATGGACGCCTGCACGACCCCGTGCTGCGGGAAAACTTTGTTGAGCGGGTTTTTGCTCTGCATGAGCTGAATACGCTGCGGGCAAACGGCCTGACGCGCCACGCGCTGCTCGACTTCCATAGCCGTTACAAACTCCAGCTGCTGGCACACCATCAGGCGGGCTACCGCGAAATTGGCCCCTTCGTCGCCTCGCTGCACGAGTGGGACGATCTGGAAGCCTTCTTCGAGGCGTACCGCGAAAAACTGATGGCGATCCTCAGGAAACCCGCCTCACGGAAAAACCACACCAACGTGCTGATGCATATTCAGGGCTATTTCCGTAACCAGCTGAACAGCCGCCAGCGCGGCGAACTGCGCGATGTGATCCTGCATTACCGTGACGGATTACTGCCTATTCTCGCCCCGCTGACGCTCCTGAAACACTATCTGGCCGAATACCCTGACCGGTATCTGATGACGCAAAATTATTTTGATCCCTATCCAGATGACCTGGGTTTACGTCTGGCCGTGATCTGAATTCAAACGCGAGGCCCCATTGACCCTGAAAGGCCCGAAGCACTACCCCGTTTAGACGACACCTCACTGTCGTCTTTTTTTTTGCACTTTGCCTGAAACACTGTAACTTTGTACAGGTTTAGTCCGCAAAATTGGGTTCGCTTATGATCACTACCCTGCATATCCAAAACTACCGCTCGATTCGCGATCTCTCCCTGGAGCTGGAGCAGCTCAATATCGTTTTCGGCCCGAATGGCACCGGAAAATCCAATATTTACAAGGCGATCCACCTGATGCACAGCGCCGCACAGGGGCAATTCTCCCAGGCGCTGGCCAATGAGGGCGGGATTTTAAAGGTCTTCTGGGCGGGCAAAACCCGCAGCGATCAGCTGCGACGCATGAACCTCGCAGTAGAAACCGAGACTTACGAATATGAGCTTCAGGTGGGCTTTGTCGAAAAACTGCCTTATCCCTCGCAGTTCCAGCTCGATCCGGTGATCAAAGAGGAGTCCATCTGGCTGAGCGGTCAGCACCGACGCCCGTCGTCACAGCTGATGAAGCGCAAGAATCAGGCCGTGTTTCTCAATAATGTGCACCACGAAAAAGTGACCCACAGCGGCACGCTTTACGAGAACGAATCGGTGTTCGGACAGCTGGGTGAACCGCACCTCTACCCGGAGGTGTCGCAAATGCGTGAGTCCCTGCGTAACTGGCGCTTTTATCATGAGTTTTCGGTCGCAACCGGCTCGGCGATGCGTGCGCCGCAGGTGGGGTTCCGCTCCCCGGTGCTGGCCAGCGACGGCGCAAACCTGGCCGCGGCCTTTCAGACCATTGTTGAGATTGGCGACGAGATGCTGCTGATGCGTATTCTCGACCAGGCTTTTCCTGGCTGCGTGTTTTACAGCGACAATACCGGCGGGCGTTTTCGCATGATGATGCAGCGCGAAGGCTTAAGCAGACCGCTGGAGCCTGCGGAGTTCTCCGACGGCACGCTGCGTTTTTTGTGTCTGGCGGTGGCACTGTTAAGCCCGCGTCCGCCCGCGTTTATCGCGCTCAACGAACCGGAAAACAGCCTGCATCCGCAGATGCTGCCCGCGCTGGCGAGCCTGATCGCGGAGGCCAGCCGTTACTCGCAGATCTGGCTCACCAGCCACTCGCCAGAGCTGGCAAGGTTGATTGAAAAGCACCGCGCATTTTCGCTGTATCAGCTGTCGATGGTGGAGGGAGAGACGAAGATGGAGAAGCTGGGATAGCTGGAGTAAATGCGGGGCGCGCCCCGCATGCCTGCTATTCCCAACCCGGCACTGCCCCACCGTTGAAGATCGTCTCTGCCGCCTTCGCCACTTCTGGCGACTGATACGCCTGAACAAATTCCTTCACGTTTTCGGCATCTTTATTGTCTTCCCGCGCCACCACGATGTTCACGTACGGCGAGTTTTTATCTTCGATAAAGACGCTGTCATGCACCGGTGACAGCCCGGTTTGCTGGAGATAGGTGGTACTGATAATCGCCACATCCACTTTCGGATCGTCCAGCACGCGCGGCAACTGCGCCCCTTCCAGCTCCATGATGTTCAGCTTTTTCGGGTTAGCGGTGATATCCAGCGATGTCGGCAGCAAGCCCACGTCCGGTTTCAGGGTGATCAGCTTTTCGTTTTGCAGCAACAGCAGCGCGCGGCCCAGGTTGGTCGGGTCATTGGGAATGGCGACAGTTGCGCCGTCCTTCAGCTCGGTCACGGATTTGATCTTGCGGGAATAGCCCGCCATCGGGAAGACAAAAGTGTTGCCGACGGCCACCAGCTTGTAGCCGTGTGCTTTGTTATCTTCCGCCAGGAACGGGCGATGCTGGAAGACGTTGGCGTCCAGCTCCCCGTGACTGGTGGCATCGTTCGGCAGCAGCGAGCCGCTAAAGCCCACCAGCTCGACATCAAGACCGAATTTCTCTTTCGCCACTTTTTTGGCGACTTCCGCCACGTCCTGCTCGGCACCGTTAATCACGCCGACTTTAATGTGTTTAGCATCGCTGCCGTTTTGGTCACAGCCCGCCAGCAGCAGGCCAGCGAGAAGAAGCGCACCCAATCGAAGTTTCACCCGTCATATCCTTTTGATAACTGTTTTCCCGACTATATCGGCAACGCAGCGGCAGGCTAAAAAACGAAATGGCATCAGTAAGAAGGATAAGTTATATGCGGGTAGTGCCCGGTAAGCGTCGCGCCACCGGGCATGGGTATCAGGCCTGTTTCTTCCGTAACGGCGTTTCGCGCAAAAACCACGACAGCGCAAACGCCAGCACCATAATCCCTGCCGCCATCAGGAACACCGCATGAATGGCGGAGCCGAAGGCATCCAGATAGTTCAGGCGCAGGGCGTCAGGCAGATGGTGAATGGCGGCGGGGTTCATCTCCCGCGGCAGCTCGGTGCCCTCGGGTATCCGCGCCATCAGGCCCGACTGCAACACGTGAGTGAAGACCGCGCCAAACAGCGCCACGCCAATCGCCCCACCAATAGAGCGGAACAGCGTCACGCCGGAGGTCGCCACACCATACTGATCCGCAGACACGCTGTTCTGCACCGCCAGCACCAGCACCTGCATCACCAGACCCAGCCCCGCCCCCAGCACGCCGGTAAAGAGGTACAACTGCCAGACCGGTGAATCAATGGTGATCCGCGTCAGCAACGCCATGCCGATCACACCCAACAGGGTGCCAAGGATCGGGAACAGGCGGTATTTCCCGGTGCGGCTGATAATGCGACCGCTGATAATCGAGGTCAGCAGCAGTCCACCCATTAACGGGATCAGCTGTAACCCGGCCTCGGTCGGGGTGGCGTCTTTGACAATCTGCAGATAGAGCGGCAGGAACGTCACCGAGCCAAACAGCGACATGCCGATGATAAAGCCAATCAGACTGCACAGCAGGAAGCTACGATCCCGGAAGAGCGACAGCGGAATAATCGGCTCCCACGCCAGACGCTCCTCATAGATAAACCCGGCGATGCCCGTCAGGCCAAAGGCCAGAATGCACCACAGCTGCGGGTCGCTCCACTCGCGTACCGTGCCCCCTTCGCTGGTAAACAGGATAATGCACAGCAGCGCCATGCTGAGGTAAATCGCCCCCAGATAGTCGATCTCATGTTTATTACGCTTCGCACTGCCGTGGAATACCGCGCCGATCACCAGCAGGGCAAACAGCCCCAGCGGCAGGTTGATGTAAAAGATCCAGCGCCAGGAGGCGTGCTGCACCAGAAAACCACCGACCAGCGGGCCGATCACCGTCGCCAGACCAAAAACCCCGCCGAACAGCCCCTGATAGCGGCCACGATCGGCAGGCGGGATGACATCAGCCACCGCCGCCATGCTGATCACCATCAGCCCGCCGCCGCCTAACCCCTGTAAAGCGCGCATCAGCACCAGTTGGGTCATGTTCTGCGCCAGCCCGCACAGGGCGGAGCCAAGCAGAAACAAGACTATCGCGATTTGCAGTACGATTTTGCGGCCAAAGAGATCGCCAAACTTGCCGTACAGCGGCACCACGATAGTGGAACTCAGGATATACGCCGTCACCACCCAGGAGAGCTTATCCAGCCCGCCAAGCTCGCCCACAATGGTGGGCAACGCCGTGGAGACGATGGTCTGATCGAGGGCCGACAGCAGCATTACCAGCAAGAGCGCGCTGAACAGCAGCCGGACAGAAGGCGCGTTTTTGGTTTGCGTTGTCGATTCGGACGCCATAAAACACCGCTTGAAATTAATTAATTGGGTAATTAATATTTAATGAAGTTATGAATCAGGTCAAGGGATGCTCCGCGCATGTCAGCACATAAAGATAATTCTGAACCCAGGCCACAGGCCCGCCGCCCGGGGCGTCCGCGCGGAAGCAAACCCACCGCCACAAGCCGGGAACAATTGCTGGATATCGCGCTGGATCTCTTTTCGCGTCAGGGGATTGCCCGCACCTCCCTCAACGCCATTGCCAAAGAGGCGGGCGTGACGCCGGCGATGCTGCACTACTACTTCAACTCCCGGGAGCAACTGCTCGATGCCATGATCGAGGAGCGTTTTTTGCCGCTGCGCAGCGCCATTGGCGCACTGTTCAGCGCCCACCCGGACGATCCGGTGACCGCCCTGACGTTAATGGTGAAAAAGCTGGCCGATCTGGCCGTCGAACACCGCTGGTTCGCACCGCTGTGGATGCAGGAAGTGATCGGGGAAATGCCGGTGCTGCGGACGCATCTGCAGGCCCGGTTTGGTGATGAGAAATATCAGGCGACGCTGGAAACTATTGCCCGCTGGCAGCAGGAGGGGAAACTGAACCGCGACCTGGCACCCGAGCTGCTGTTTACCACCCTGTTAAGCCTGGTGCTGGTGCCCTTTTCACGGATGCGGAATGACGAGAGGTTACATACCCTCTCGCCTGACAGCATCGTGCGCCATGCGCTGGCGGTGATCGGTAGCGGTATTGGCGCTTAAAGCGCCTTCGACAGGTAATGGCGCTGTATGCCCGGGTAAGGAAAATCGTTCAGCGTCATTTCAAGCTTATAGCTCTGCTTTTCATAAAACGGACGCGCCTGGAAACTGAAGGTATCCACCAGCGCATGGCGGCACCCCTGACGTCGCGCTTCGCCTTCGGCGGCATCCATCAGTTGTCGTCCCAGCCCGCTGCCGCGCTTCTCGTCGCTGACCCACAGATATTTAATGTTCAGCCACTCGCCCTGGCGATTGCCGATAAGCCCGCCGCGCATTTTGCCGCCCTCATCGCGGGCATACACGGCGATATCATTCCCCACGCGGGAAAAATCAATAAACTGGCTGTTGTAGATCCGCAACTGCTGCAGTAACTCTTCTTGTTCTTGTTCGGTAATGGTGTCGGTAATACTCAGTTGCATATCATTCTCCCGTTACGTTGCTTCTCGACTATCCCACATTCTGCCGACGATAAAAACACCAAAATCTGGCGTAACGCGCGCTAAAAAATGTAAGTGCAATCAATGCCAAATTCCCTTTGCGAACATCATCACCTTTTGTGGCGTGACTGTCACCCGCCGTCACAAATTTTTCGTTTGCGCTTATCTGCCTGGTCAGTTCTGTGGCTACGCTTATTCATACCCTGGAGCAACTATTCGCAAAATTAATACTTTCGGCTGGGGTCGAAAACAGGGATGTAACGATATATTTCATAAACGTGTGTGGTTTTCCCGGAGGTTTCCATGAAGTCAGCGCACCTGTTTTGCCTGGTAGTCTGCTTGCTTTTTGCCGCCTTCGTTCATGCTCAGGAACTGAACGACCCGGTAAAATTAGAACAAATGAAACAGTCGGTTTTGAAGGATGTGAAGAAAGCCTGTGCCCCGCAACGCAAGCAAAGTGATAAAGAGTGGCAGGCGATGATCATGGCCTCGGAAGCCAATCAGATGCTGGTCAAAAATGCGGTCGTGGCGATGGAGCGGAACAACCAGGAGGGTTACTGGGATGCCGTGAGTCAGGTGGACTGCATGGAGGATTACTGATTACGCATTAAGGGGCCATACAGCCCCCTTAATTTTTTTATCGCCGCACGTCTGGAATAATCAAATCCCCACGCAGCACATACGAACCCAGCATCTGGGTCTTCTCATTCAGCCAGGTGACGATACGTGCCGCCATGGCATCCATCGAGTATTCAATCGCCGGGATGGTCGGAATGCCTGGCAGATGCAGCGATCCCGCCAGACTGAACACCATGATGTCGCCCGGTACTGACCTGTTGAACGCCTGCAGCTGCGGGATCACCCGCTGTGCTTCCTGTTCGTCGGCGACCAGTAAGGCATTGAAATTCAGTGTGCTGGCGTTGTTGAGCAGCTCCTGCAGGGCCACGGAGGATGACGTGGCTTCCATAAACACCAGGTTGCGATTAAACGGCAGGAAGTTCTTCTCCAGCCCATGCTTGTAGCCCAGCAGTACCTGATCGGCAAAGCCGCTGCCGTGCGGGTGGATCAGGGCAATCTGGCGTCGGCCCTGGCTGGCGAGGAAGTTACAGGCGGTTTCCGCGGCAAAAGCATGGTCGTACTGGATGCTGTTGACGTTGTTGGTTTCCATGCAGTCCACCAGGATGACATTCTCCTGATCGATGTGCAGCGGGAAACGGGCGCCGATAATCAGAATGTCATCGCATAATCCGCAGGAGAGTTCATCCAGCGCGCCCATGACTTCGGCTTTGGTGTTGGCGAAGCGAAGCAGCAGGTGCTTCTGGTGCTGGCTAAGGTGTTTTTCCAGCGCGTACAGGTAACCCGTGGTTTGATTAATGTTGTCCTGCGCGCAAATGACGCCGATACAGCCGGTAGACTGGCTCAGCAGCGACTGGGCAATGACATTTGGCCGATAGTTCAGCTCTTCCACCGCTTTTAGTACGGCCTGGCGGCTGGCTTCCTTTACGCCGCGCGATCCGCTCAACACCCGTGATACCGTGGCTTTGGACACCCCGGCCAGACGTGATACATCGTTGATTGTAGACATCTTTATCCCCTGACAGGTCGCTCCAGGCACCTGTAATTCCTGAATCCACTTCGGCTCATATTATAGCCACTGAGGAGTATATCTGTTTCCGTTTTCCATGGAAACCGATTTTCCGTTTCCACTCCATATGCTGCAAAAACAGTCAAAATACGTGACCTGAATCCGATAATAAGGCGCGATAAGTAAGGGATCTTGATGGCTGTCACACTTCTGTCTTATACCAATGGAAACCGGTTTCCATATGTTATCCAATCATCCCCGCAATAACTATTTACATTTTGAGGATGGTTGTCGATGTTCAAGATAATGCTGTGCTGTTCTGCCGGGATGTCCACCAGCCTGCTGGTTCGGAAAATGGTCGAAGCCGCGAACGAACGCGGTTTACCGGTCAAAATCGATGCGTACGGTGTTTCAGAATTTGATACACAGTTTCCGCAATACCAGGTGGTGCTTCTCGGACCCCAGGTCAAATACATGTTAAAAACGCTCTCAGACAAGGCTGCCACCCAGGGCATACCCGTACAGTCCATCGATACAATGGATTACGGTATGCAACGTGGCGATAAAGTGCTGGACTATGCTCTGTCGCTCATCGAAGCGGCACACTAAGAAGGTGTTCTCATGAGTTCGTTATATCAATCTATGGTTGCCGTCATTGAGCAGTCCATCGCGCCGCTGGCAGGCAAGCTGGGCCAGCAGAAGTACGTGATTGCCATCCGTGACGGCTTTACCGCCGCGCTGCCGTTTATGATCATCGGCTCGTTTATGTTGGTATTTATCTTCCCGCCGTTCTCCGCAGATACCACTAACAGCTTTGCCCGCGGCTGGCTCGATTTCTCTGAGACGTACCGCGAACAGCTGATGCTGCCATTTAACCTCAGCATGGGCGTGATGACGTTCTTCATCTCGGTAGGGATTGGTGCCAGTCTGGGCCGTCAGTTTAATCTCGACCCGGTGATGTCCGGCCTGCTGGCCTTTATGGCGTTCCTGCTGGTGGCCGCGCCGTATGCCGACGGTAAAATCTCTACTCAGTATCTGTCGGGCCAGGGGATCTTCACCGCGCTGATCACCTCCATCTATGCCACCCGCGTTTACGCCTGGCTGAAGGATCATAAAGTCACCATCCGTCTGCCGAAAGAAGTGCCCACCGGCGTGGCGCGCTCGTTTGAAATCCTGATCCCGGTCGTGGTGATCATCGGTACGCTGCACCCGCTGAACCTGTTTATCGAAGCGCAAACCGGGATGATCATTCCGCAGGCCATTATGCACCTGCTGGAGCCGCTGGTTTCTGCCTCTGACTCCCTGCCTGCCATTCTGCTCTCTGTGCTGCTGTGCCAGATCTTCTGGTTCGCCGGTATCCATGGTGCGCTGATTGTCACCGGCATCATGAACCCGTTCTGGATGGCTAACCTCTCTGCCAACCAGGCCGCACTGGCTGCCGGCGCTGCGCTGCCGCACGTCTATCTGCAGGGCTTCTGGGATCACTACCTGCTGATTGGTGGTGTGGGTTCTACCCTGCCGCTGGCCTTCCTGCTGCTGCGCAGCCGCGTAACCCACCTGCGTACCATCGGCAAAATGGGCGTGGTGCCAAGCTTCTTTAATATCAACGAACCTATTTTGTTCGGTGCGCCGATCATCATGAACCCGATGCTGTTTATTCCGTTCGTGTTCGTTCCGATGATCAACGCTTGTCTGGCGTATACCGCCACCAAACTCGGCTGGCTGGCACAGGTCGTCTCGCTGACGCCGTGGACCACTCCGGCGCCAATTGGTGCCTCCTGGGCGGCAAACTGGGCACTCAGTCCGGTGGTGATGTGCGTCATATGTATGGTGATGTCGGCGCTGATGTATTTACCGTTCCTGCGTGCTTATGAGCGTTCTTTGCTGAAAACCGAAGAACAAAAAGCGCAGGCAACCGTAGGTGCAGCAGAGACCGTCGGCAATTAAGTCAAAGAGGACGTTTTATGAAATATGCATTTCCCGAAAACTTCTGGTGGGGTAGCGCCTGTTCTGCACTGCAAACCGAAGGGGAAAGCCAGGGCAGTGGTAAGGGATTAACCACCTGGGATCACTGGTTCGCTACTGAGCCGAATCGCTTTCACAATGGGATAGGACCGCAAAATACCTCCACGTTTTATCAGCACTGGAAAGCCGACATTCAGCTGTTAAAGCAGCTGAACCACAATAGCTTTCGCACCTCGATAAGCTGGGCGCGCCTGATCCCGGACGGCGTGGGTGAAGTAAACCAGGAGGCGGTCGCGTTCTACAATCAGGTGATCGACGAACTGCTTGCCCAGGGCGTGACGCCGTTTATCACCCTGTTCCACTTCGACATGCCGATGGCGATGCAGGAGATCGGCGGGTGGGAAAACCGTGATGTGGTCGCGGCCTATGCCCGCTACGCAGAAACCTGCTTTGAGCTTTTTGGTGATCGGGTAATGCACTGGTTTACCTTTAACGAGCCGATTGTGCCGGTAGAGGGCGGGTATTTGTATGACTTCCACTACCCGAACGTGGTTGATTTCCGCCGCGCGGCAACCGTGGCCTATCACAACGTGCTGGCCCATGCGCAGGCGGTTCGTGCCTTCCGCGCCGGGCATTTCGCCGGTGAGATTGGCATCGTGCTGAACCTGACGCCGTCCTATCCGCGCTCGCAGAATCCGGCGGATGTGAAGGCCGCGCACCATTGCGACCTGCTGTTTAACCGCAGCTTCCTCGACCCGGTGCTGTGCGGGGAATACCCGGCGGATCTGGTGGTGATGCTGAAGGCACACGATCAGTTGCCTGCCTGTCTGCCGGAAGACAGCGCGCTGATTGCCGACGGCAAAATCGACCTGCTGGGGGTTAACTACTACCAGCCGCGTCGGGTGAAGTGTCGTGATACGGCCATCAATCCACAGGCACCCTTTATGCCGGAGTGGTTCTTCGACAGCTACGAAATGCCGGGCCGTAAAATGAACCCGTATCGTGGCTGGGAAATTTACGAGCCGGGTATTTACGATATTCTCATTAACCTGCGCGATAATTACGGCAACCCTCGCTGTTTTATTTCTGAAAATGGCATGGGCGTCGAAAACGAGCAGCGTTTTATTGAGAACGGTCAGATTAACGATCAATACCGTATCGATTTTATTTCTGAACATCTTAAATGGCTACATAAAGGAATTAGCGAAGGCTGTAATTGTCTTGGCTATCATATGTGGACATTTATTGATAACTGGTCATGGTGTAATGCCTATAAAAACCGCTACGGTTTTATCCAGCTGGATTTAACCACGCAGCAGCGCACCATTAAAAAGAGCGGAGAATGGTTTGCCGAAACCTCTCTGAATAATAGTTTCGATAAATAGAGTAATAGATGATGATTGCCTTAGAAGAAGCCGTAATGGAAATCATCGTCAATGCTGGTCAGTCGCGCAGCCTGTGCTTTGAAGCACTGCATGCTGCGCGGCAGGGCAACTTTGACGAAGCGAAAAGCCTGCTGCGCGAAGCCGATGGCTACGCGCGCCAGGCGCACCATATGCAGACCAAACTGATCGAGCAGGACGCGGGTGAAGCCCGCCAGCCGATGACGTTAATTATGGTACACGCCCAGGATCATTTAATGAACTCGCTGCTGGCCCGTGAATTATCCGAAGAAATTATTCACCTGTATCAGCGTTAATAGTAAATATTAGCCATGGAGTGAATGTTACGATAATAGTGTAAAGCCTCTGTACCCTAAAAAATAAAAATCAACTTGTTCTGATGACAGCGACATATTCTGTCAATGCGGAACGGGGTGGTTATTGTCTGAATAAAATTTAACTATATTGAGATAACCATGAATATGATTAAAAAACTTCCATTAACAATGGCGGTTATCGCCGCGCTTTGCCCGGTTTCTGTCCTCGCCCAGGAATTCACGCAGGAGCAAATCGACGCCATTGTGGCCAAAGCGGTGGACAAAGCCCTGGCCGAGCGCCAGGCAAAAATGGATGCTGCGGTGGCGAAAAAGGCCGACGTGGTGACCGAGCCGCAGAGCGCCGCCCAGTCCCCGGATATGGCCATCCCGTTCGGCATTAAATTTACCGGCTATGCCCGCTACGGCGCGCACTTCCAGGCTGCCGACCAGAAATACGTTGCGGTGGACGGCTCCTACAACGGCGCCTCGGCCATTGGCCGTCTGGGGAACGAAGGCAACGGCGGCGAGTTCCAGCTTTCGAAAGCCTTTAAGGGCGAAAACGGTGCCATCTGGGACGTCAACGTGATGATCGACCACTGGGGCGACGAGGTGAACCTGAAAAAAGCCTACGCCGGGGTGACCAACATTCTGGCATCCAACCCGAACGCCTATATCTGGGCCGGGCGTGACTTCCACCAGCGTCCGCAGCAGGGCATCAACGACTACTTCTGGATGAACCACGACGGCCAGGGTGCCGGGGTGAAGAACTTCGACATCGGCGGGGTGCAGTTTGACGTGGCCACCGTGGCGGCAGTCGAATCCTGCAGCCCGGAAGTGATGGACGACGAAGCTAACCCGTCGCGCATCACCTGTACCGGCGGCTCCGGCACCGGGGACAAAGGCAACTACGCGGCCACCTCCAAAATTCACGGCATGAAGCTCGGCCCGATCGACCTGGAGCTGTACGCCAACTACGGCTTTGACTCGAAAGCCATCGATACCGAAGAGCGGACCAACGCCTGGCAGGGTGGCGTGGTCCTGAGCCACACTAATGACAGCGGCGTGAACAAGGTCATCGCCCGTTACTCTGATAACTCAGATAACAGCGTGTACAACAAAACCGAGGATCTGACCACGGTCTACGCCAGCTTCGAAGGGCTGTACAAGTTCACCCAGGCGACCCAGGTGGAGTACCTGCTGGCCTTCCACGACTATGACAACAGCCGGGACAATACCGACAACCGTAAAAACTACAACGCCATCGTGCGTCCGATGCACTGGTGGAACGACGTTCACTCCACCTGGCTGGAGGCGGGCTGGCAGCATGTGGATTACGACAACGGCGGGGATAACAAGGGCTGGAAGCTGACCCTGTCGCAGAACATGTCCATTGCCATGGGGCCGGAGTTCCGTCCGATGCTGCGCTTCTACGTCACCGGCGGCAAGGTGGATAACGAGCGCACCGCCCGCGTGAACAACACCCGGGATGAGACACTGGACGACTTCAACGTTGGCGCGATGTGGGAAGCCTGGTTCTAGGTAAGACAAAAACAAAACGGCAACGTCTGTTGCCGTTTTTCGTTTTTGCCCCCTCTCCCCGTGGGAGAGGGTCAGGGTGAGGGCATCAGGCTGTACACAACCATGCTATGCTGTTGGCCGAATAAAAACCAACATCGCAGGGGAGAACATGGGTTCCACACGTAAAGGAATGCTGAACGTCCTGATCGCCGCCATTTTATGGGGCAGCTCAGGCGTTTGCGCGCAGTACATCATGGAGAAAAGTCAGATCTCTTCACCTTATCTCACCATGATCCGCCTGCTGTTTACCGGCGTGATCCTGCTGACGCTCTCATTCGTCCACGGCGACAAGATTTTCTCGGTCATCAAAAATCGTAAGGACGCCATCAGCCTGCTGATTTTCTCCCTGTTCGGGGCGCTGATCGTCCAGCTTACTTTCCTGGTCACCATTGAGAAATCCAACGCCGCCACCGCCACCGTGCTGCAGTTCCTGTCGCCGACCATTATCGTGGCGTGGTTCGCGCTGGCGCGCAAAAAGCGCCCGGGCATTTTTGTGCTGGCGGCAATCATGACGTCGCTGATCGGCACCTTTTTACTGGTCACGCACGGCGATCCCACCTCGCTGACCATCTCTCCGGCAGCGCTCTGCTGGGGCATCGCCTCCGCCTTCGCCGCGGCGTTTTATACCACCTACCCTTCCACGCTGATTGCCCGCTACGGCACCCTGCCGATCGTCGGCTGGAGTATGCTGCTGGCCGGACTGATGTTAACGCCGTTCTATGCCGGGCGCGGGACCACCTTTGTGATCGACGGTAGCCTGCTGCTGGCATTCTTCTACCTGGTGGTGATTGGCACGGCGGTGACCTTCAGCCTGTATCTGAAAGGCGCGCAGATGATTGGCGGGCCGAAGGCGAGCATTCTGAGCTGCGCCGAGCCACTGAGCAGCGCCCTGCTGTCGGTTATTTTACTGGGCGTGGCGTTTACCCTGCCTGACTGGCTGGGCACGCTATTGATTGTCTCGTCGGTGGTGTTGATTTCGATGGATTCGAGAAGACGGGTTCAGACATCAGCCTGATTTCCCCTCACCCTAACCCTCTCCCCAAAGGGGCGAGGGGACTGTCTGGTGCGGTCTTTTCGCTCTCTCACCAAGGGGGCAAGGGGATTGTCCGGGGCGGTCTTTTCACCCTCTCCCCAGGGGGGCAGGGAATTGCCCGGTGCAGGCTTTTCACCCTCGCCCCTTTGGGGAGAGGGCCGGGGAGAGGGGCGAATTTACGACTTCGCCCTCACCTTGGCTGCCACCAGCAGCGCCGTCAGCAGCATCAGCGTGCCGGAAATCACCAGCGGTGACGTCAGGCCCAAATGGTCGAGCGCCACGCCGCCCACCGCTGCACCGCAGGTGTTTGCCAGCTGGATCACCGCTACCTGAATCGACCCGGCTTTTTCGGCCTGATCGGCCAGCGAGCGGGTGATCCACGTCGACCAGCCCACCGGTACCAGCGCAAAGGCAAAGCCCCAGATAATCGCAATCGCCGAAGCCACCCACTTATCGCTGCCCCACAGAATAAGCACGGCAGCGCTGATTGCCAGCACCAGCGGCGCACCTGCGAGCGCAAATTTTAGCGAGCGTTTCAGGAACTGCGCCGACAGCGAGGTGCCGACAAAACTGGCGATACCAAAGCTCAGCAGCACCAGCGTCAGGCCGTCAACGTCAAACCCGGCCATGGTCATAAATACCGGGCGGATGTAGGTAAAGAACGCAAACTGCCCGGCGAAGGACATAAAGATGGCCGTCATCCCCGCCAACACGCCGGGGCGCTTCAGCAGGCTGAACATGTTCTGCTTATGGTGTGCGGCTTCGCCCGGCAGCGATGGCAGCGCTTTCCACACCCACAGAATGCACAGCAACCCCATCACCGCGGCACCGTTAAAGACGTTGCGCCAGCCGATGATCCCGCCGAGGAAGCTGCCCAGCGGCGCGGCGATCACCAGCGCAATGGAGACCGCACCAAAGATAACCGAGAGCGCTTTTGGCACGGTACGCGCCGGTACCAGCCGCATGGTGAGCGAGGCCGACATCGCCCAGAATCCGCCCAGCCCCAGCCCAAGGCAGGCGCGCCCCAGCAGCAGCAACATAAAGTTATCGGCAAAGGAGACCAGCAGGCACGAGAGCGTCAGCAGGACAGAAAAGAGGATCACCACCTTGCGGCGATCGGTGGTGCCAATCGCCTGGGTAATAAACAGGCTGGCAAACATGGCAACAAAGGCGGTGACGGTGACCGACTGACCCGCCAGCCCTTCAGAAATGCCCAGATCCTGCGCCATCGGCGTCAGCAGGCTGACCGGCAAAAACTCCACGGTAATCAGGCAGGCGACGCAAAACGCCACGGAAAAAACCGCCGACCAGTTCGGGCGGGAGACCGCTTCAACATGGGGCGAAGGGGCGGATTGGATCTGTTCTGTCATGGCATCACCTGAGGAGAAAACGAGCGAGAAAGCCGTGCAGTTTAACAGCTAAAGTGTGATCTATTTAACGTTTAGACCACTTTTGGCATTTTTTGCCGGGCGGCGCATGCACCGGGCTACAGGTCAGGCAGGCCCGGTAAGCGTCGCGCCACCGGGCGATGTGGAATCAATGCAGAAAGAAGACCCCCTCTTCCGGCAGGAAGAGTTGGTTATAGCGCTGCTGGAAGGCGTTAAGCTCGTACGGATCGGGTTCCATATCGCGCATAAAGCCGAGCGCCAGGCGAATCTGGGCATCAGTGATCGGCGCAGCGAGACGCGCTTTGCGCAGCAGGCGATACCAGCTCAGCAGGTTGTTTTCACTGCTGTCGACAATGCACACCTGCCAGATCAGCAGCACCTGAGCGGCATTTTGCAGGTGCGCCTCGTCCGGGCGCTCCAGGTAGCGGATAAACTCATTGCCGGTGGTTTTGCCAAACTGATCGATCATCGACTCCAGCGGCACAGGGGTGATCCCCAGACGTTCGCTGAGACGACGAATGGCGCGTCGGGGACCCGACGTCATGACGCGAAAGCCCACCACAAACACCACGGCAAGCGTAGCCAGCATTATCCAGACCATGAACTCTCCTTACGGTTAGCCGTGCATGATATCGGGAAATGCGGTGTATCGACAGCAGACAACATCGGATTAATAAACGGAGAAACAGTGGATCGGGGCCATGAAAACAGATATCCGCCCGGCAAAGCATCCAGGCGAATATCAGCGTGCAATGAAAGTCAGATCAGCGTGTCTGCAACCCCTTCAGCAGCGCCTCGTGGAAACGCTGCGGATCCTGCATCTGCGGGGCGTGGCCCATGTCGTTAAACTCAACCAGCGTCGCCTGGGGAATGCGTTTTGCTGTCTCTTTGCCCAGCACCGCGTAGTTGCCCAGCGTCTTGCGCACCTCCGGCGGGGCGAGATCTTTGCCGATGGCGGTGTTGTCCTTCGTGCCGATCATCAATAATACCGGCATCTTCAGCTCGCTGAATTCATAGATCACCGGCTGGGTATAAATCATGTCGTAGAGTAGCGCCGAGTTCCAGGCGACACGCTCTTTGCCCGGCCCGTTATTCAGCCCGGCGAGCATGGTGACCCAGCGCTCGTATTCCGGCTTCCACTCCCCGGCATAGTAGGTGTTTTTCTCGTACTCGCGAATGCCGTCGGCGCTGGTTTTCAGCTCCCGCTGATACCACTTATCCACGGTGATATGCGGCACGCCGCGTGCTTTCCAGTCTTCCAGGCCAATCGGATTCACCATCACCAGCTGTTCTACCTGCTGCGGCCACATCAGCGCATAGCGGGTTGCCAGCATGCCGCCGGTGGAGTGCCCAATAACGGTGACGCGATCGATGCCCAGCGCTTTCAGCAACGCATGGGTATTGTCTGCCAGCTGCTGGAAGGTGTACTGATAGCGTTCCGGCTTAGTGGATTTGCAAAAACCGATCTGATCGGGGGCCACCACGCGATAGCCGCTGGCGGTGAGCGCGCGGATGGTATCTTCCCAGGTTCCGGCGCAGAAGTTTTTACCGTGCATCAGCACCACGGTACGGCCGTTGGCTTTTTCCGGCTTAACATCCAGATAGGCCATATCAAGCGACTGGTTTTGCGAGGTAAAGGTGAAATGTTTCACCGGCCAGGCGTAGTCAAAACCTTCCAGCTTTTCGCCATAGGTGGGGGTATCGGCAGCCATGGCGGGTGAGGCCAGCGCCACCAGCAGCGCAAGGCAGGACAATCGTCGGGTCAACATGCAAGCTCTCCATTAGCAAAAGGGGCTAAGGCTGCACGAAAGGCGGCAGCAAAAAAACTGTAGAGCATGGGGCAGATAGAGGGTGTAAAGCGGGGTAAAGGTTTGCGGGTTTTCCCTGGTGAAAAACCCGGCGCGAGGCCGGGCGGGGTTCGACTCTTACAAAATACCGGTCGTCACCCGGAAATGGCGGGTTTCCCGGGACGCAAGCTGGATCAGGCTGCCACTGCTTTGCGCCGCCAGGAATCCTTCCGGGCGGCAGGTGGCCGGAAGCACGAAGGCCGCAACCTGCTGATCGCCGTTATAGAGGATCCAGCGGGTGGCGTAGTTCAGCTCAGCACTGCTAAAGCGCGTAACAAAGGTGGTGCCATCGGGTGCGATCATGCGGAATTCCGGGCTATCCGTGTAGCGATCGAGCCGGTCGGCGAAAAAGACAATCTCGGGATCGTAAAAGTGCGGCTCAGAGAGCGTCTTCAGGGTGGCTTCGCCCTGCTGGAGCCGTTGGTTAAACGCCAGCCACTGTTCGGTCGGCTTCACGTGCGCCGGAATCGACTCGCGCAGCTGAATAGCCTCATCCGGAACGTTCTGGCTGAATGTCGCCCCTTCAACATACGCATAGTTCATATGGCACATGTACTGCAGCGGCATGGGAACCGTCGCCAGATTGGTCACCGACATGGCGATATCAAACAGGGCGCTCTCTTTACGTAACGTCACCGCTGGCTGCGCCTGATAATGATGACCGAAACCCATCACATACTCATAGCGACCGGTCACCGTCAGGCTATCGCCGTCCAGCTCCAGCCAGGCGTCATCCATTGGCGCGCAGGGCATTTCGCCGTGCAGAGGATGGGCGTCCTCCGGCGACGGACAGCCGTTTGCCAGCAGGCCAGAGTGAAAGGCGAAGCAGCCATAGGTTTCGATAACCTCTTTTGCCGCTTTTGGCTGGCTGAACATATTGCGCATCGTCAGGTCGCGGCCATCGAACTCCGCATCCCAGATCATCTGCCCCAGCCAGGGCAGGATCACCAGGTGGCCGCGGCTGTTTTGCACCCGCAGCCCTTCCACGCCGCTGGCGTAGCGAAACGCCGTCACCGTGAAGTCATCATTTTGCAGCAGAGTGCGCGGCTGTTCAGTAAAGAGCGCGCGCCACAGGGGAAGTTGCGTCATCATGATTCTCCTCAGGAAGCGGTGGCTTCGGTCAATTCACGGCGCACTTTGCTCTCACGCCAGAAGTAAACCCCGACGTAGACAAAGCACAGCATGGAGACCAGGAACGAGGCTTGTAACGAATGGAACAGGTCCGCGACATAGCCCTGCACCGCAGGGACGACCGCCGCACCGACAATCGCCATCACAATGACCGCGCCTGCCATTTCGGTATGCTCGTTGTCCACGGTATCCAGCGTGCCTGCATAGATGGTCGCCCAGCACGGCCCGAACAGAATGCTCACCAGCACCGCCACGTAGACCGCGCTAAAGCTCGGAGCCAGTGCCACGTACGCCAGGAACAGCGCACCGATAACCGAGTACAGAATAAGCACCTTCGCCGGGTTGAAGCGGGTCATCAGAATGTTGGCGACAAACTTGCCGATGAAGAAGCAGGCAAAGCTGTACACCATAAAGTTAGAGGCGTCGCGTTCGTTGATGTCCCCTAACTCCAGCGCCAGACGGATGGTGAACGACCACACCGCGACCTGCATGCCCACATAGAGGAACTGCGCCACGATACCGCGACGGAAGCGGGCATTGGTAGAGAGGTAACGCAGCGTATCCATTGCCGACGGGCGCTTACGTTCTGCGGTTTGCGCCACTTTGCAGGTTGGGAAGCGGGTCAACAGGAACAGAACCATCACCACAACCAGCACCATAATCATGTACTTATATGGCTCAAGCGTGTTTTCCAGCATCAGGATCTTGAAGTTATGGATCTGCTCAGCGTTCATGCCCGCCATCTGTTTTTCCAGGCTGTCGCCTTCGGAGAAGACCAGATATTTACCCAGCAGGATGCCCGCCGCCGCACCTATCGGATAGAAGGTCTGGCTGACGTTGAGGCGCAGCGTGGCATAGGCTTTGGGGCCAATCATTGAGCTGTAGGTGTTGGCCGCCGTTTCAAGGAAGCTCAAACCAATGGCAATGGCAAAAATTGCCGCCAGGAACATGGTGTAGGTTGCCATATGCGAAGCGGGGAAAAAGAGCGTACAGCCCACGATATAGAGCGTTAATCCGATTAAGATCGCCACTTTATAGCTGGTATTTTTAATGACCAGCGAGGCCGGAATAGCAATAAGGAAATAGCCGCCATAAAACGCGCTTTGCACCAGTGCTGAGGCAAAATTACTGAGTGCAAAGACGCTTTTAAACTGCGTAATTAAAATATCATTTAAAGCAGCAGCGCATCCCCATAACGGGAATAAGCAGGATAACAAAATAAACTGGAACAGAGGGGTTTTATTCAGATAGCCGTCAGGCATCTGAATGATGTTTTTATCGTTCATAGTGCTACCTTTTATTTCGCAGGGTTTTATTATTCGTTCAATGCCAGATACTCATTGAATTGTTCAATGCTGGGGTAAGACGACTGGGTGCCTTTCCCGGTGACGCTGAAGGCGGCAAAGAGGGAGGCTTTTTTCATCGCGGCTTCAACGTCGCCGCTCTGGACGTAGTAATGGGCGAAGCAGCCGATAAAGGCATCACCGGCCCCGCTGGTATCTACTGCATTGACTTTACATGCCGGAACCTTGACTTCCCGGTCGCGCGTCATCCAGAGCGCGCCTTTTTCACCCATGGTGACGATAATATTATTCAGCCCTTTCTCTACCAGCGATCGCGCCGCGAGACAGATATTTTCGTAGGTATTCACCGGCATGCCGGTCAGAATTTCCAGCTCGGTTTCGTTCGGCACAAAGAAATCACATTTACAGGCATAGGACATATCTAATTCACGTAATGCAGGGGCTGGATTTAATAGCACCTGAATACCGTGCTTTTTACCAAACTCGATGGCGTGATAAACCGTCTCCAGCTGCACTTCAAGTTGCAGAACAATTAACTGGCACTTTTTCAGATCGTCTGCCGCGCGGTCGATATCTTCTGGTGAGAGGAATTTATTGGCGCCCTTCACAATCAGAATACTGTTGCTGGAGTTGGCGTTAACAAAGATCGGTGCCACGCCGCTGCTGGTACAGGGCACTTTTTCCACATAGGTGGTATTGATACCCCAGGACTCCAGATTGCGGATGGTGTTATCAGCAAAAATATCGTCACCGACCTTGGTCAGCATCATCACCTTCGAATTGAGCTTGGCCGCCGCCACCGCCTGATTCGCGCCTTTGCCGCCACAGCCAATTTTAAATGCCGGGGCTTCGAGGGTTTCGCCCTCCTTCGGCATCTGATTAATGTAGGTGATGAGATCCACCATGTTGGAGCCGATAACCGCGATATCCATCTTTACTACCTCTCTGAAACAATCACACAACAATGATATTATCGTAACATTATCATGTTATTTTCGTATCATTTGTGACTGTGATCGCGATTACAGGATCCCTCCCGCTGTTTATTGTTTAAGCGTTATGCGGCGATAGAAATGTGATCCAGGATTGATGCTTGTTAATTAAATCATTTATTACAATGAGTTGAGATGGGTAAACAGTTTGAGAAGTGACTTTTCTTTCCTGCCGGGCGGCAGTATAGTATGGCGCAACAAGAATGTTCCTGACGCATCATAAATGTGTTTATCGGAACATCATAAAGTGCGGAGAGGGTGAATGGAGACGAAGCAAAAAGAACGAATCCGGCGTCTGGTGGAGCTATTAAAGAAAACCGACCGCATTCACCTGAAAGATGCCGCCAGGATGCTTGAAGTCTCCGTCATGACCATCCGTCGCGATCTCAGCCCGGATAACCATGAAACCGTGCTCCCCCTGACCCTGCTGGGCGGCTATATCGTGATGGTCAACAAACCGGCCTCCGCGCCTGCGACCCCCGTCGTTCGCAGCCAGACACACCATCCTGACGACTTGCCCATCGCCATTCTGGCGGCTGGCATGGTGGCAGAAAACGATCTGGTCTTTTTCGATAACGGCCCGGAAATGCCGCTGGTGATTAGCATGATCCCCGACGACATCACCTTTACCGGTATCTGTTATTCACATCGCGTATTTATGGCGCTCAATGAAAAGCCCAACGCCACCGCCATTCTGTGTGGCGGCACCTATCGGGCAAAAAGCGATGCGTTTTATGACACCAGCAATCCCTCGGTGCTGGACTCCCTGAACCCGCGTAAGGTGTTTATATCCGCCAGCGGCGTGCATGAGCACTACGGCGTGACCTGGTTTAACCTGGACGACCTGGCCACCAAGCGCAAAGCCATGCAGCACGGCATCCGCAAAATCCTGCTGGCCCGCTACGCCCTGTTTGATGAAGTGGCCCCCGCCAGCATCGGGCCGCTGTCGGCCTTTGATGTGCTGATCAGCGACCGCCCGCTTCCGGCAGACTATCCGGCCCACTGCCGGAACGGCTTTGTGAAGATCATAACCCCGGACGCTGCCGGGGACTGATTTACTCGAAGAACACCGTAATTTTGTTAAACATGGTCGGATCGGACTGGTTACGCACCACTTTCACCACATCTTCCAGCTTGTCGATCTGGGCCATCATCTGCTCCAGTCGCTGATCGTCATTCACCAGCAGCCAGATGCGGCTGTGTTCGCTTCCCTGAATCGGCAGACAGAGGATGCCCTCCACGTTAAAAGCGCGGCGGGCAAACAGCCCGCAGACGTGGGTCATGACGCCGGGGTGGTTGCGGACAGTAAGCTCCAGAATGACGTTATCGTTTTGTTTTTGCATGGCTTATTCCCCCACCATTTCAGTATTGGCCGCACCGGGTGGGACCATCGGATAGACTTTTTGTTGTGGATCGATACGCACGTGGATCAGCGCCGGGCCAGGGCGTGAGATCGCCGCCTGCAGCGCCGCGTGCGCGTCTTCCTCGGCATTCAGATCGCAGGTGTGCAGGCCAAAACCGGCGGCAATCTGCATAAAGTTAATCATCCCCGGATAGGTGGCAGCAAAGACGCCCTGCTTGTAGAACAGGCTCTGCTGCTGATGCACCAGCCCCAGCGCTTCGTTGTTCATAAGGATAATTTTCACATCCAGCTGGTTTTCCGCCGCGGTGGCCATCTCCTGAATATTCATCATCAGGCTGCCGTCGCCGGAGAAGCAGATCACTTTCCGGTCCGGGTTTGCCAGCGCCGCGCCCACTGCCGCAGGCAGACCAAAGCCCATCGTTCCCAATCCGCCGGAGGTCAGCCACTGACGTGGACGGTTCAACGGATAGGCCTGGGCGGTCCACATCTGATGCTGGCCCACGTCGGTGGTGATGATGGCGCTGTCGTCCACGCAGGCGGCCACGGCGTTAATCAGCCCGTAATGGCTGAGCGGATCGCCCCCGGTCGGAATAGCCCCCGGGAACTCCTGTTGCAGGCCGGTCACCTGCTGATGCCACGCGGTGCGCGGGGTAGCATCAATGTGCGGCAGCAGCTGCGCCAGCACCTCGTTAACATCTCCCTGGATCGCTACGTGCGGCTGTTTGATTTTGCCCAGCTCTGCGCGGTCAATATCCACATGGATAATTTTGGCGTTCGGGCAGAATTGCTCGGTTTTGCCAATCGCCCGGTCATCAAAACGCGCCCCAAGAACAATCAGCAGATCCGCTTCCTGCAGAATAAAGTTGGTGCTGCGCGCGCCGTGCATGCCGAGCATTCCCAGCGACAGGGGGTGCGCTTTTGGCAGCATGCCCAGTGCCATCAGGGTCATGGTGGTCGGCAGGCTGGCTTTTTCGGCCAGGGCGCGCACCGCATCAGGCGCATCGATGACTCCACCGCCCAGATAGAGCACCGGACGTTGTGCAGCGTTTATCATCGCCGCCGCCTCGCGCACGCTCTCAACGCTGAATTCAGGCGATGGTGCACGCGTGCCGGGTTCTGGCAGCACGTCGATCTCAATTTCAGCGGTCTGCACATCCTTAGGAATGTCTATCCACACCGGGCCAGGGCGGCCGGACTGGGCGATACGGAACGCATCGCTGATAACCTGCGGTAATTCGCTGATATCGCGCACTAAATAGTTGTGCTTGGTGATGGGGATAGAGATGCCGTAGGTGTCCACTTCCTGAAACGCATCGGTGCCGATCATCGAGGCAGGCACCTGGCCGGTAATGCAGACCAACGGGATAGAGTCGAGACGGGCATCGGCGATGGCGGTCACCAGGTTGGTGGCCCCCGGCCCGCTACAGGCCATACAGACCGCCGGTTTGCCCTGGGTACGCGCCATGCCCTGAGCGATAAAGCCTGCGCCCTGCTCGTGACGCGCCAGCACGTGGCGGATCTGCGTGCTTTGGCTTAAAGCGTCATACAGCGGAAGTACCGTCCCGCCGGGAATACCCGCTACTGTGGTAATGCCCTGACGTTCCAGCAAATGAACGATTAACTGCGCGCCAGTAAAACGCGTCTTGTGTGATGTTGTGCCCGAACTTGCCATGCTCCAGTCCTTTTATTCTGAGCCAGGTTTCCGGGGGGCCTTTAAACAAAAACCCCGCCGGTTTGCGCCGGCGGGGTTTGGAATCGTGTGTTGATTCAGTCCCTACGGCGCATTGCCGACGACCACCACCACACGCACGACGACCACTGCGGCTGGGTGCGCAGTTTTTAGTAGGGTCGAGGTCAGCATGGAAGCGTTCATTAGGAACCTGTTTCTGGAATCATTAAGTGGATTTATACAAGCACAGGTTTTGAGGCGTGACAACGGAATTATTTTCATCTGGCCGAAAATGCGTCAAAGATCACGTTTCGCTTGTCGAGTGATGACGCTCAAAAGGGGAATGTAACTCACCCAATCAACAGTGCAGGTGTTACACCGAATCTGGTCACCAATGTTTTGATATGGTTGAGAATCCATCAAGGTTTTACAGCCGCAATACTTACAAGAACGGATTCCATTTACAGGCGTAACGCAACCATGTCGGGGCTATATGCTTCATAGCGACTAATTCTTGCACGTAAGGTATCCAGCGTCGGAAAAAATTTTCAATGCTGCAGGGTACGGAAAATGACCTTTTGCTATGGTTCGCCTAAAAATGGCGTTCTTGCGTGTGCTGCGGAAGGTTGGGTACCGCATATAAACCAGCTTTCTTAGAAATTAGTCGCGTTTTATTACTCTGATAAGCGACATCTGACTACTTCGCAATGTTAACAAAAGCAAAAACCACCGCTTATTTTGGTGGTTTTATATGCATTCCAAAGACTTACTGCATGTGTATGACATAAACCTATCAGGTGGAACTTTAAAATTTGCCAGATAGCTTTGTTGTAAATCCCGTTTCAGTATGTTGCTCGCTCATTCCAGGAGTCACTATAAATAATATTGCCCTCGCAATGCTTCCAGGTAATTTTCTCATAACGTATGAGAACCGTTTCAAGGTGTGTTCCGGTGTTTGCACCTGGATACAGATCTGGTGTGATTGAGGTTATTTTTACATTCTCCAAGAGGATATTAAAATACTCCTGTTCTAAACCAGCCTGATTAATCTGATACATCTTAATGGTGGCAGACTGGAGTGTTTTCCCCATACTCAACGTCCGAAATAAAAGCGGAGTTACGCGATCAAATTCCTTCTGAAACATGACGGGCATGTGTATGCGCGTACCCGTCAATTTCCCGGTGTTCCCGTCGACGGGGATGTTTACATTATGCGTGAAAGATTTAAGTTCAATTGCACCTTCACGCCCTGACACAAGGCAAGGGCCAACCATGGGAGAACCATTTTCATCAGTTAGAAATAAATAAGCCGGGTTTGACATAAAAACTCCTTTTTATAAAATTCAATCGTACTTATCAAAGCGACCGAAAATGATCGGATGAACGATAATAAATATCACGATAGCAATAAATGTTAGTAATACCCAGTAGTCGGGCACCAACCACAGTAACAAAGAGGCGCACGCAAAAATATAAATAGGGAATAAAACATCCGAAAATAAAATTGATAGCAGACTCTTAAACATACCCCTTGTCCTTTAAGTCATTAGAAATTGACTCGAAATCTTTGTAGAATCCCATTCGCACCTTCTTAATAAGTTCAGACAGAAAAGGCTCAAAAAAGTAGTAAAGCATTTCTAATTGTGCGGCATAGAGAGTCGCGTAATACTCAGGATCCAGAGTTTTCAGGCGACGGGCAGCAAGAGCGCACTTCTGTTCTGTGCCAATCAATTGCAGTGCCATGACGACGTTAGGTACGCGACGTGCAAGCCGTTCGATGACGATTTCTGAGAGTAAGCCAGATTCGGAAAGGGATTTTGCCAGTCCCCAAGCTATTGTTAAACGTGCAGCCTTACTTGTAGGTATATTTTTAACAAGGCCGGTTACTTTTGAATCCATCTTACGAACACGATTTTGTTCATTTCCATTTTCAGAATCAGCTATAACACTTTCGAAATAAAGATAGAGCATATAGGCTATTACATCGCGATAACGATAAATAGACATAATAGAGAGATACATCCTCTTTTCTTCTGAGAGAAGCTCATCACATGCATCATGATAGATGGGAATTAAGCATGATGAGTACCAACTTACACGCTCCATTCCTGAGTAAATATCAGAGCCGATCCCCTTTAATACTTGCCATGTCCCTGCAACGCCTTGCTGTCCATAAATAGCCAACTGCCTGTCGCTCTGGAACTTCATCTTTAAATAATCAGATGCTTGCATAATGTATCCATACGATTACTGCGATTATATAGGTATACATTGAAAAGCCGAGCAATTCAAATTAGTGAGATTGATTCACATAGATATTCACATAAAACATAATTTGGTTCATTACTATTTATTATGATAATACGTGATGCACTTTTAATTTTTCATGGGGTATGGATGACTTATATTAATTTACGAACTTAGTGGCGTTGGCATGAAAAATTAGACACCTACCTCTTCATAAAAATAGTGTTCCTTAAGCGATCCTAACCAATCAGCAGCGGGGCTAAACAGCGGAACCACTACTTTCCAGCGGTTGGTTGAATATTATAATTATATCAAATTTATATATAACAATTATCAAATGGATGGTTTAAACATGCTGCATACCAGCCGTGTGCGTGGCTAATAAGTAGACAGATGTTTTTGAGACCACAAAACAAAAAACCCCGCCGGAGCGAGGTTTTTTTTCAGTGTTTGCGGCTGGTGACCGCAGAGCACACTGTGTTACGTCAACGCACGAAGTATACGCGATCGCACAGGAACGCGCAATTTACGGCACGGATTTTGACGCATTTGAGTATGGCTCCCGCTTCACGTTTTGTCCATAAATTACTGTTCATATATACAGTATTTATCTATACTGGGTGTGTTCACAGGGTGTGAGGGGAGCCGCTCGTAGTACACCGGCGCAACGAAGTCCTGGCTGAAACGGGTGGTGCCGTCAGCGCCTCCACTCCCCACCTGAGCACACTGTGTTACGTCAACAAAGGTGCTGGTCACAGGCGGCGGAAAGGTACGCCAGCATCGTGCTCCTTAACCAGAGGAGACGCGTATGAGCGTAGTGGATATGGTTGTACTTATCCTCAAACTCATTGTTGCAGCACTGCAACTGCTTGATGCTGTCCTGAAATACGTTAAGTAACTCAGGTTCAAGCCGCACCAAAGAGGGGCGGGAAACCGCCCCTCTTTAATAACGAGGGAATGCTATGTTGCGTTTGTTAATTGAGCCTGTCACGCCGGACGAACCGGGGTATATCGCGCTTAAAACCGAGAGCACCGCGCTCAATTTCAATATGTTGCGCAGGCTGGAAGAGAGCTGGGAACGGGGTGAAAATCGCTTTAACGCTCCCGGTGAAAAACTGTTGGGTGCGTTTCTGAACGGCAAACTGGTAGGGATTTGCGGGTTAAACCGCGATCCGTTCAGCCAGCAGCCGCGGGCCGGTCGCATCCGCCATCTCTATATCAGCGAAAGCTGTCGTGGGCTGGGTATCGGCAAGCAACTGCTCGCCGTCGTGATGGCCGATGCCAGCGTCTGGTTTGATTTTCTCAATACCCACGCGCCTGAGGCTGCCTGGCCCTTCTACCAGCGTGCTGGCTTCACGCTGGTTGTGGATGAACCGCGCGTCACGCACCGGTTATTCTGCGCAGTGTAACGGGCGGGCCATATCGGTTTGCGGCACGACGGATCGCGGCTGCGCCAGGCCCGATCCCGTGGCAACTTTAGTTGCCGTTGTTGTTTATTAATCCTGCCTTTCTGCCGCGATTCATTCATCACCGCAATACTTAACTTGTCATCTCACTGTGGTAGATTCCACGCGCATTTATGGGAATGCGTAGTCACTTATTCTTTATTTATCACTTTGGCAGAAGTATTCAGCAACATGAAAAGACAACGGAACGTTAATTTACTCTTGATGTTGGTATTGCTGGTCGCCGTCGGTCAGATGGCGCAAACCATCTATATTCCGGCCATTGCCGACATGGCAAACGCACTCCAGGTGCGTGAGGGTGCCGTCCAGAGCGTAATGGCAGCCTACCTGCTGACCTATGGTGTGTCGCAATTATTCTACGGCCCGCTCTCGGATCGCATTGGTCGCCGTCCGGTAATTTTGGCCGGGATGACGATTTTTATGATCGCCACGGTGATCGCGATGACCACCCACAGCCTGAGCGTGCTGATTGCCGCCAGCGCATTACAGGGCGTCGGCACAGGGGTCGGCGGAGTGATGGCGCGTACGTTGCCGCGCGATCTGTATGAAGGCAGCCAGCTGCGCCATGCCAACAGCCTGCTCAATATGGGCATTCTGGTCAGCCCGCTGCTGGCCCCGCTGATTGGCGGCCTGCTGGATACCATGTGGTCCTGGCGCGCCTGCTACGGCTTTCTGCTGGTGCTGTGCGTTATCGTCACCTTCAGCATGGCGCGCTGGATGCCGGAAACCCGGCCCGCGGAAGCGCCGCGCACCAAACTGCTCACCAGCTACAAAATCCTCTTCGGCAACGGAGCCTTTAACTGCTACGTGCTGATGCTGGTGGGTGGCCTGGCGGGGATCGCGGTATTCGAAGCCAGTTCGGGCGTACTGTTGGGCGCCGGGCTGGGCCTCAGCAGTATGGTGGTGAGTATTCTGTTTATTCTGCCGATCCCGGCGGCGTTTTTCGGCGCCTGGTTCGCCGGGCGCGCCAATAAACGCTTCACCACCCTGATGTGGCAGTCGGTGGTGAGCTGCCTGCTGGCGGGGCTGATGATGTGGATCCCGGGCTTGTTCGGGGTGATGAACGTCTGGACCCTGCTCGTCCCGGCCGCACTGTTCTTCTTTGGCGCGGGGATGCTGTTCCCGCTGGCAACCAGCGGTGCGATGGAGCCGTTCCCGTTCCTCGCAGGCACCGCCGGGGCACTGGTGGGGGGGCTGCAAAATATCGGTTCCGGCGCGCTGGCCTGGCTTTCGGCAATGCTGCCGCAAAACGGACAGGCGAGCCTCGGGCTGCTGATGACGCTAATGGGTCTGCTGATTTTGCTCTGCTGGCTGCCGCTGGCCTCCCGCGCGTCACATCACGAGCAGGCGGTGTAAGCGGATCTTGCCCCCAGGCCAGTTTCCTGTTTTCTTAAGGGAATACGCCTGTGAGGATCCTATGACGCCACAAACCCTGAAGTTAATCGGACAATACCCTCTGCTCAATGCGCTGATCGCCCTGCAAGAGACCACCTGGCTTAACCCAAAAGCCACCACTCTGGCCGCAGGGCTTCCCCATGTCGGGCTGACCGAAGCCGATGTGGAGGATGCCCGGGCGCGCCTGAACCGCTTTGCGCCCTATCTCGCGAAAGCCTTCCCGGAGACGGCAGCCACCAACGGTATTATCGAATCTGAGCTGGTTGCCATTCCGGCGATGCACCGACGGCTGGAGAAGGAATCTGGCGCACCCCTTCCCGGCACCCTGCTGCTGAAAAAAGACAGCCATCTGCCGATCTCCGGCTCGATTAAAGCCCGCGGTGGGATCTATGAAGTGCTGACCCACGCCGAAAAACTGGCCCTGGACGCCGGACTGCTCAACTTCAACGACGATTACAGCATCCTGCTTGAGCCGCGCTTCAAAGCGTTCTTCAGCCAGTACAGCATCGCCGTGGGGTCTACCGGCAACCTCGGGATGTCTATCGGCATTATGAGCGCCCGCATCGGCTTTAAGGTGACGGTGCACATGTCTGCCGACGCCCGCGAGTGGAAAAAATCCAGACTGCGCAGCCACGGCGTGACGGTAGTGGAGTATGAACAGGATTACGGCGTGGCGGTGGAGCAAGGGCGCAAAGCGGCGGAAAACGATCCGAACTGCTTCTTTATTGACGATGAAAACTCCCGCACCCTGTTTTTAGGTTATGCCGTGGCAGGCGAGCGCCTGAAGACGCAGTTTGCCGAACAGGGTCGTGTGGTGGATGCGGATCACCCGCTCTTTGTCTATCTGCCGTGCGGCGTGGGCGGTGGCCCTGGCGGGGTGGCGTTTGGGCTGAAGCTGGCCTTTGGCGACCACGTACACTGCTTCTTTGCCGAACCGACCCACTCCCCGTGCATGTTGCTGGGGGTATATACCGGTCTGCACGATGAGATTGCGGTACAGGATCTGGGGATCGATAACCTTACCGCGGCGGATGGCCTGGCGGTGGGTCGCGCCTCCGGCTTTGTTGGCCGTGCCATGGAGCGTCTGCTCGACGGGTTCTATACCCTCTCCGATCAGAGCATGTACGACATGCTGGGCTGGCTGGCGCAGGAAGAAAATATTCGTCTTGAGCCATCCGCGCTGGCGGGCATGGCCGGGCCGGTACGCATCGCCGCTTCCGGCCACTATCCGCTGAATAACGCCACCCACCTGGTGTGGGCAACCGGCGGCGGCATGGTGCCGGAAGAGGAAATGGCGAAGTACCTGGCGAAAGGACGTTAATTCACCCGTTGGCTCTGGCGCATCAGAGCCATCAGCTCGACAGGTGAACGGCGATAACGCATTAAATCGCGCATCACCCGCATGTGCGGGGCGGAGTGGCGGAAGAACGCCTGATACCCTGCGCAGAGGGCGTTTTTGCCCTCAACCCACGGCTGCGGGGTGTCACTGTTGCACAGATAACGAACCGGGCACGCCTGGCATTCGTCGGGAAGGGGGAAAGCGCAGATCGGCGGTGGATTGCCGCGCCAGATCTCCAGCGCCGAGTCAAAGAGTTGTACAGAGATACGACCGATATCTTCCCGTACCCAGACATCAAACACCGCCGTCAGGAACGCGGCCCACTGCTGGTCGGTGATGGACGCCGGGTTATCGCATGCCTGCAAGGGAATAAACTGTAGATACCGCGAACCTTGGCTGCGCAGATCGCGGTACAACCGCTCCGGCTGGCAACAGTTCTGGCGGTTGATGAGCGTTACGAGCACTTTGGCCTGACATCCTGTCATGCAAAATCCCTGATAAAAATAATGAGATGGTGAACATGACTAGCAGCAAACAATAATGCGAGGGATAACACTGCGAGGGAGATCAAAAATTTAATACATACAGGTCGGGATGCTGAAAAGTCGTACAGCGAAACGTCCATCCGCGCGCGGTTGCGGGTGTAATGCCAGAGGATCAGCGCTACCAGTGCCAGCACGCCCAGCGCCACCCAGAACAGCGGGCCAGCCTGTTGCCAGTTGTGCCTGACCGCCAGCACCATCAACGCGCCGTAGCCAAACAGCGTGCGCAGCCAGGCCAGCGAGGTGCGCTCCGGCTGCAACCCCGGATCGGCCACCCGACGCGCCTTACGGCTATCCGCCATACAGCACCAGCCCCATCACAATTACCGCGACGAACAACAGGATCAGGCTGATAACCAGCAGGCTATGGGTGTAGGGCAGATCGTCTTTCAGGCGCATGGCTTTTTCATTACGCAGCCAGCGCAGGTAACCGTAGATCGCCAGCCCCCCGGAAAAGAGGCACAGCAGCAGCGCCAGCAGCTGGCGGATCACCGGCGTGGCAAAGTCGGGGGCCAACTGGTCAAGGCCGACACCCGCCGCCAGAAAACCGAGCGCGGTGCGGATCCACGCCAGAAAGGTACGCTCGTTTGCCAGCGAGAAGCGATAATCCGGCGCTTCGCCGAGGCGGGAAATTTTCATGACCACTCCTGTCTGACTGCCCGTTGTACAAAACTGCGGCAATGTTAACGTATCCAGGGCAGTATTTCTCGCCTTAACCCATCCCCCAGAACAGCACTGCCAGCAGCTGCGGTGTGATAATGCGCATAAACATCACCAGCGGATAGACCGTGGCGTAGGAGAGCGCCGCCGCACCGCTGGTGGCGTGCAGGTTGTTGGCAAAGGCCAGTGCCGGCGGATCGGTCATCGAACCGGCCAGCATGCCGCACAGGGTTAAATAGTTCATCTTCGCCAGCAGCCGCGCCAGAATGCCCATGGTGATCAGCGGGATGGCAGTAATGAGGATGCCATAGCCAATCCAGCTGATGCCATCGCCGCGGGCCAGGGTCTCGATGAACTCCCCACCCGACTTTAGCCCCACCACCGCCAGGAACAGAACAATCCCCAGCTCGCGCAGGGCGAGGTTGGCGCTCGGGGGCATAAACCAGTAGAGCTTGCCCACGCAGCCGATGCGCCCGAGGATCAGCGCCATAATCAGCGGCCCGCCTGCCAGCCCCAGCTTGAGCGCCACCGGGAACCCCGGCACGTACAGCGGAATGGAGCCGAGCAGGACACCCAGACCGATGCCGATAAAGACCGGCAGCATCTGCACTTGCTGCAGTTTTTGCTGCGCGTTGCCTACCATATTGGCAACGGCATCAATGGAGGCCGGACGCCCGACAAGGTTGAGGATGTCACCAAACTGCAGGCTGGCGTCCGGGCTGGCCACCAGCTCAACCCCGGCGCGGTTCAGGCGCGAAATCACGACGTCATAACGCTCTTTTGCCTGCAAATCGCGGATTTTTTTGCCCAATACCTGCTCATTAGTCACGACTACCCGTTCGACGCGCATGTCGGTGCCGCGCGTCGAGAGCGAGGTATCGACCTCCTGGCCGATCACCAGTTGGGCGTTGTGCAGATCGACCGGTTGACCGACGAGGTGCAGCAGATCGCCGGTCTGGATCAGGGTGCCGGGCAAAGGCACCATCAGGGTCTGCTCGCGCTTCAGGCGGGAACAAATAATGTTGGCGCTATTAAGGATCGGCACATCCTGGATCGCCAGGTTGTTGAGATTGGGATTATCGACGCGGATGTTGATGGTTTTTATCAGCGCCTGACCCTGAGTAAGGGTGGATTCATGCTGCTTAGCTTCTTGCTCTACGTTAATGTGAAACAAAACACGCATCAGCCACATGGTGAGCAGAATGCCGCAGATGCCGAACGGATAAGCCATGGCGTAGCTCATGCCCATATGATCCACGATGCCTGGCTCGATACCCAGATCACGCAGGATTTGCTGCCCGGCTCCCAGCGCGGGGGTGTTGGTGACCGCACCGGAGAAAATCCCCAGCACCACCGGCAGCGGGATGGCGAAGAGTTTATGCAGCAAGGCGGTCACCAGCCCGCCCATCACCACAATCCCCATCGCAAAAAGGTTGAGGCGCAGGCCCGAGACACGCAGCGAGGCGAAAAACCCCGGCCCAACCTGAATGCCGATGGTGTAAACGAAGAGGATCAGGCCAAATTCCTGAATGAAATGCAACATCTGCGCGCTGAGCACGATGCCCAGCTGGTCAGCAAAATGACCGACAAAAATTCCGCCAAACAGCACGCCGCCAATGCCGAACCCGACGCCGCGGATTTTGATATTGCCTATCCACAACCCGACCACCGCAACCAATGCCAGAATACTGACCGTTAACGCTATATCACTCATGACGGCATCCCTGTGAATAACATTATTATCAGAAGGGATTTTCGCAGAGCGCAGGCGGGTTGTATGGGCGATGGCGCACAAAAAGCCCGCGCTAAAAGCAAAACGGCCACCCGAAGGTGACCGTTTGAGTTTTTACCCTCTCCTGTGGGAAAGGGTTGGGGTGAGGACATCAGGCCGCATCACCCGATACACGGGTATTAGCTGTTCAACGCCGGGCGTTCGCTAATGGCGATCCGCTGCGGAGCAATTTCTTCCGGCACGTTGCGGGTAATGTCGATATGCAGCAGCCCGTTGTTAAAGGTGGCGCCCGTCACTTCCATATGTTCAGCGAGGGTAAAGCTCAGGCTGAACGGCTGAGTGACCAGCCCCTGATGCAGCCATTTGGTTTCGGTCTCCGGTTTTTCCGGGGTACCTTTAACCGTCAGGCGCGTGCCTTCCAGCTGGATATCAAGGTTCTGCTGGCTGAACCCTGCCACCGCGAGCGTAATGCGATAGTGGTTATCGTCGCTCTTTTCAATGTTATACGGCGGGAAGGTCTGGCTTTCGGTGGTGCTTTGCAGCGCGCTAGCCAGTTTGTCAAAACCAATCCACTGACGCAGCAGGGGGGATAAATCGTAGTTACGCATACTAAATCTCCTTCTGAGAAGCGAGTTCGGCACAGTTTAATTTTGTGCGCAGTTGTTCCTGCAAATCCTGATGGATTCACATATGCTCCCGATATCGGCAAGCATTCAGGTATGGGCCGCAGATGCGACCCGGACAATTAATTAATTTCGATACGGCGCGGTTTTTTCGCTTCCGGGATCACACGTTCCAGATCGATATACAGCAGGCCGTTTACCAGGTTCGCGCCGTGAACGTGAATGTTCTCAGCTAACTGGAACTTACGTTCAAAGTTACGTTCTGCGATGCCCTGATAGAGGTAGGTACGTTCTTTCTGCTCGCCCGCATGAGCGCCTTTTACCACCAGCAGGTTGTCCTGCGCGGTGATCTCCAGTTCGCTTTCAGCAAAGCCGGCAACAGCAATTGCGATGCGGTAGTGGTTTTCGTCAACCAATTCAACATTGTATGGAGGGTAGCCATTGCTCTGGCTTTGGTTGTTTTCTAAATGATTGAACAGACGATCGAAGCCAATGGCTGAACGATAAAGCGGAGAAAGATCAAAGTTACGCATACAGTTAAAACTCCTGAAATCAGCAAGAATTGTCGCCTTCCACCGTGGACAGGCTGGGGTATCCCAAACGCCCCTCAGGCACGTTTGTTCATTGATACACTCTTAAAATGGGTCTGCTTCCGTCCTTTTCAAGAGCAACGTAGCGAGAATTTTTTGCACTTTGCGGGTACTGGAATAGACTGGGACTACAGCACGTAAGGTTAAAATGCGATAGGTACCACAGAGCGGTACTTTTCAACTATTCATTTTGATCATGGCCCGTTATAAACCCGGTTGCGGGTCTGTATTGGGCCATTGATGATGACTGACTGATAATGAAAAATGTTCTGATAAAGCTGACGATGTTTAGCACGGTGGTTTTGCTTTGCGGGTGTTCGAGCGTGATGTCTCACACCGGCGGTAAAGAAGGGACATGGCCCGGGACGCGCGCCAGCGCGAAAATGATCGCGGATGACGACACCAACTGGGGGACTAAATCCCTGGTGGTGCTGGATATGCCGTTTACTGCTGTTGTTGATACCCTGCTGCTGCCGTGGGATCTCTTTCGTAAGGACAGTTCTGTTCGCTCCCGCGTGGAGCAAAGCGAGGAGAAGACGCTGGCCACCAACGCCGTCATCCCGCCCGCTGCGATGCCTTCTCGCTAATTAGCGCCCGGTTTCTGTCACCCAGAGCTGACGGAAGCCGTCGATCTCTTCCATCCAGGCAAGATAATGCCCGTCAGGCGAGTAAACCACAGCATCACCTGACGGCGGGTTGCCGTGATCGGATGTCAAAAAGGTTACTTCGCCCGTGGCGGCATCACAGCTGGCAAGGCGATTATCCAGCACAAACCCCAGCGAATGGCCTGCCGGATGCCAGTTAAACGCCGACTGAATATCGCGTTGATTATGGGTGAGCTGACGAGGCTCTCCCCCTTCCGGCGCGATGAGCCACAGCTGCACCACACCTTTATCATCACGCATCAGGAACGCGATTTGCGTCGCCTGCGGGTTGCTGCGCACCCAGTGTCGCGGCACGTTCACCAGGCCCGGGAAGGAGTGGCTATGAGTGAAGGTTAAACGGCGCTGCACCACCTCGGCTGGCGGGGCGGGCATGCACTCCGCCGTGCCCTGCAGCGGTAAATCCCCGGCCTGTTTCCAGCCCTGCTCCTCTTTCGGCAGATCCACGATAAACAGTTCCGGCACTTTTTCACCCTGAGCGGAAAGGGTATCGCCGATAAAGGCCAGCCTGTCGTTACCGACCCAGCCCTCTTCATAGGCGCGGTTGATCTCATCGCTGCCCGGCTGCGGCGTGGGGGTCGTACGGCTGACCAGTACGCTCCAGTGCGTTCCACCATATTCACGCGGATGGTTGCCAGCAGGCGTCACCGGACCATAGGGCGCGGCCACGCCCACGTTGCGCAGATCGCGCTTCGGGTCGAGCGTATGCAGAACATGGTCGTTATAGGTAAAGCTGACGAACTGGCCGTTCGGGCTGAAGACGTGCACGTGGCTGCCGCCGCGCAGCGCGCCGGGGGTGAAGGGCGCGGTGATATCCATTGCATCGAGATTGCTTATCTGCCCCTGTGCAGCAATCACCCCCTGACGGTGATGAAAGTCGTACTGCCAGTGGGCATCAGGATGGTTTGGGCCGTGGATAAAGACGTACTTATCTTCCGCAGGATGTACGGTCACGACCCCAACATGCGCGCCGTTTGTGGCGCGATAAATCACCTCTACCTCACCCGTTTCGACGTTAACCCGCTCAATGGTGTCGCCGGTAAACGATGCCCCGGACGGGCGGACGTCAAAGACCAGCCACTGGCTGTCTGCAGTCCAGGTGCGGGTGTTGGTGAGCTGATGGTTGCGGGGAGCGAAGGTGATTTGTTTCATGAGGATACCCTGATGCGCGGATGTCGCATCAGGGTATAGCATTGCCGGGAATTAGCCTACCCGTTTCACGTCGCCCACCAGCAGGATGTAGGAGAGCGCGGGTTTTGCCGGGTCTTAATTCAGAACAAACTTCTCAATAGCGTAAGCCACGCCATCTTCGAGGTTGGATTTGGTGACGAAGTTAGCCACCTCTTTCACCGACGGGATCGCGTTTTCCATCGCCACGCCTAAGCCGGCATATTCCAGCATCGCAATGTCGTTTTCCTGATCGCCCAGGGTCATGATCTCTTCCGGCTTGATCCCCAGCGCGTCGGCCAGCGACTTCACGCCAGTGCCTTTATTGACGCGTTTATCGAGGATTTCGAGGAAGTACGGCGCACTTTTCAGCACGGTGTACTTCTCTTTCACCTCTGCCGGGATACGGGCAATGGCTTTGTCCAGGATCTCTGGTTCATCAATCATCATCACTTTCAGGAACTGAGTGGCGGGGTCCATCTTCTCCGCTTCGCAGAACACCAGCGGAATGGTGGCGACGAAGGATTCATGAACCGTGTAGTAGCTGATGTCGCGGTTGGCGGTGTAGAGCGTATTACGGTCGAGAGCGTGGAAGTGCGAGCCGACCTCGCGGGAGAGTTGTTCCAGATAGCGGTAATCGTCATAACTCAGCGCCGTTTGCGCCACCGTGCTGCCATCGGCTGCTTTCTGGACCAGTGCGCCGTTGTAGGTAATGCAGTAATCACCCGGTTCATTCATGTGCAGCTCTTTCAGGTAGCTGTGAACACCTGCGTATGGACGACCGGTGGTCAGCACCACGTTCACGCCTTTCGCACGGGCTGCGGCAATTGCGTCTTTAACGCCAGCAGAGATAGTGTGGTCTGGCAGCAGCAGCGTGCCGTCCATATCGATTGCAATGAGTTTGATAGCCATGGGATCCCCGGTTGGAATGAGTCTGACTTCATGCTAACGCGATTCCGCTCAAAAAACAGCAACACCGGAGAAGGAAAACGGGGCTGAAAGCACAGGAAATATTCCCCGTTTAGGCGGCAGCAATCCGGCAGCTTTGGCTACCGGATTGCTACGTCTTTATTTAGATTGCCGCTTTCTTTCGACCGCCAAACATTAACAGCACGGCTGAAATAATGGCCAGCGCTCCAACCAGATAGAAAGCCGAATAATATTGCCCGGTGCCCTGGACAATAAAACCAGTCAACATAGGCGCAAACACCCCGGCCAGGTTCGCCAGAAAATGGATAAATCCACTGACTGCACCAACGTTGTTGCCTTTTACCGTATCCTGCACAATGGCCCAGTAGCAGGAGGTGGTGACATACATGGCAAACATACCGACGGACATCAGACCAATTGCGCTATACAGGCTGGCCACCAGCGCCGACGCGGTAATACAGACAGCAGCGATAATCAGCCCAACGACAATAATAACCTTTCGGGAAAACAGCAGATTATTGGTGATTTTATAAATATAATCAGAGATAAAACCACCCGAGATCAGCCCGACGAACCCCAACAACCACGGCAGGACGTTAGCGATACTCATATCGTGCATATTCAGCCCGCGCGCATCCAGCAGATAGCTGGGGAACCAGGTCATAAAGAAAAAGAGTATGTAGCTGTAAGCGAAAAAGGCCAGCGCGGTGAAGAGGATAATCGGCTGCTTCAGATAATAAGAGAGCTTTTCATCCGGCAGACAGCTCTCTTCGCTATCAACGGGGGAAGCCTGGTGCTGCGTATCGCTCTGATCGCCGGTACGGTTTCTTGTCGCAGCCAGCCAGATCACCACCCAGACAAAACCGATCAGCATCATGCCGATAAAGGTCATCCGCCATCCAAATGCCAGCGCAGCGGCAGCAACAATAGGCGCTGATACTGCCCCACCCATTGGGTTGCCGGAAAAAGAGACGCCCACGGCGCGGGCGCGCTCCTTCGCAGGGAACCATTTAACAATCGTTTTATTGGTGACTGACCCCATCGGGCCTTCAGCGGCACCAAATATCACGCGGATGACAAACAGCGAAACAAAATTGAACGCCATGCAGGTTAAGCCTGCAAAAAGCGACCATAGCCCCATGGCTCCAGCAAAAATGCGCCGTGGGCCATATTTATCAGCCAGCCAGCCGCCAATAAAACAAAAAACAGCATAACCAATAGCAAAGCTACTGAAAATAAGGCCCAGCTCAGCTTTATTGACATTGAGATCGGCGGTTATATAAGGGGCGAGAATAGATAAAGCCGCCCTATCGATATAATTTATCATCGATGCAATAAAAAGCAGAACGAGTATAAAATACCTTCTATTGGTATACATATTTCTCTCCATGATGTAGGGTACGTCCAGTTATATTTATTCAGGATTAATAATAAATAAGATAGATATCATCCTCTCCATGTTGTCGATTGTATCGTTTTTAATTCTCACTGGTTAAATACTGGTAAATACCTTCAGCTACCGGAATGCCCTCGCGCTGACATTTGGCTTTATAAGCCATCTGCGGATCGTTCGGAGCAAGGACTTTTTCCACACCAGGAACCGGTCTTACCGCCCGCAATTCATCCCTCATGGTCTTCATCGTCGCGGCAAAAAAGGCATTACCCAGTTTGTCTGGATCGATGGCAATGACCAGGCTCGCCAGCTTACGCATTTTGTCGTAGTCACCGTACATACGTACAATATGGTTGCCGAAGTTGGCCCCCATTAAGATGCCGGTCAGGGCATCTATCGCCAGCGCAATCCCGGAGCCTTTATGCTTACCAAAAGGCAGGAGGTTTTCTATTTTGTGCGGGTCAGTTGTCACGTTGCCCTCTTTATCCAGCGCCAGCCCTTCACCAACAGGCTGTCCGGTCTCCTTGGCATGTAAAATTTTGCCAAAGGCAACGGCGCTGGTGGCCATGTCGACAATCATTGGCGCTTCATCTTTTACCGGAAAACCAAAGGCCAGAGGGTTGGTCCCCAGAAAACGTTCCGCACCGCCATAAGGCGCTACGCAGGTGTCTGTCTGCGTCATCACAATGGCGATAGCCCCCTGGCGGGTCGCACGTTCGGCAAAATAGGAGAGCGCGCCGCAGTGAGAGGTGTTTTTGATGCCAACAAAACCTACCCCAGTCTCTTTTGCCAGCTGTACCGCACGATCCGTGGCGGCGAGCAGCGCTGAATGCCCCATACCATCATCTGAATCCAGCACGGCGACAGAAGGTGAAATCGACTGGAATGCCATTACGGCAGCCGGATTTAACCCCCCCGCCTGCAGGCGCGTGCAGTAGTGTTCAACTCGCATAACGCCGTGCGAATGGACACCCGTCATGTCGGCATGCACCAGTACATCGGTGACCTCTCTTGCCGTGTTGTCATCCAGACCGGCACGAGTTAATTTTGTTAAGACTAACGCTTTTAATTCATCTTCTTTAATTAATACGCTGGACATCGAAATCTTCCTTAAAATTTAATGACGCCTTTAACTAATTTTTTATTTTCGACAACGTCTTCTTTATAACCGTCACCGAAGCTGTAAAAGTCATATTCTTTATTAACCATTAAACCTTCGTGTAATACCCCGTCCGCCATTAATGCGATAACGCACTCGAAGTCTTCGCGCGTGGCATTACGGCTGGCTAAAAGCGTGGTCTCTTTTTTATGGAATGTCGGGTCATCAAGCTGCAGTTCGCCAATATAGAGTCCAATAAAGACAATTTTCCCACCGTGTCGAATAAGGTCGACCGAACGTGACATTGACGCTTTATTTCCTGTAGCGTCCATCAGGACACAGGCTAACTGGCCGTCAAAGCAGGCTTTCAGATCTTCTGGATAGCTTTGCAGGGTCGGATCCAGGGTGGCTACCGCCAGTTTTTCACTGATTTGCTGACGGCGGCCCGCATCAATATCGGCAACCACCACGCGCCCGCCCTTCGCTTTGGCTATCGCAGCCGCCGCCAGTCCAATCGGGCCAGCACCCACAATCAGCACATTTTGCTGCGGCCTGATATCGGCCCGACGAACCGCATGGGCGCCAATGGCAAAACACTCTACCAGCGCCCCGGCGTTATCACTCAGGCTGGACGGCAACTCGACCAGATTCTCTTCGCGAACAGCGAGATATTCGCTAAAACCGCCGTCCTGATGCACGCCATACAAAGAGACGTTTTCGCAGCAGTTAGTCTTGCCCTCCTGGCAGGCGGCACAGCTACCGCAGGGAATGCACGGAATAACGCTATAGCGCAGTCCTTTTTTGACGCGAGTGCATGCGCTGCCTGTCTCTTCTACTACGCCGCAAATTTCATGGCCCAGTACCCGTGGGTAGGAAAAGAAGGGCTGCCGGCCCGCAAAAGCATGGATATCGGTGCCGCAAATCCCCACCGCGCGGGTTTTAAGAAGCGCCTCACCCTCTTTTAATGAAGGAATGTCTCTTTCGATGTACTCAATCTGGTGCGGTTGTTGGCAAATAAGCGTTTTCATGGATTTTCCTGCAGCAATAGATTTTTGATGGCGTCACGAACGCCCTCAGATTCGATGGTAAGAAAAGCGAGACGGATTTCGTGCAAAAATGAGGTGTTGTCACAGGCAAGCGTGCCGAAGATGCTTTCGATCTGTAGCAAGGCGTGGGCCTGTTTCCATGAGGAGTCAAACTGGCTCACCCGCGCATGAAACTCTGCATTCAGGGGATCGGCGATGGCCTGGCCGCGAGAAACAGCACCAATAATGTAATGAAGCCAACCGGCGATCAGCACCGCCAGTGCCGTCCCTTTTACCTTGCGCGCCTGTAGCGTACGCCATGGATCTATGGCGCGTTGCGGAAGCTTCTGCGAACCATCCATGGCGATCTGGCTGGTTCTGTGTTTGATATGCGGGTTGCTGAAGCGGGCAACCAGCAGCCGGGCGTACTGTTCCACATCCAGGTTTAATGCCGGGTTAAGGGATTTGGCTTGCTCTTCCACCATCAGATGGAATACCGCGGCATTAAGAACGGGATCGGCCATGCATTGATAGATAAATTCATAGCCTGCCAGGCTGCCGTTATAGGCCAGAAACGAATGGCTGCCGTTTAACATCCGCAGCTTCATCTCTTCGTAGGGCAATACGTCGCTGACGAACATTGCTCCGGCCTTGTCCCATTCTGGTCTTCCGGCAACAAAGTTGTCTTCGATCACCCACTGCCGAAAATCTTCGCAGACCACGCCGCAGGGATCGGCATAACCCATTTCTTCTTCAATAACGGCAAACTGTTCTGCCGTCATGGCGGGAACGATGCGGTCAACCATGGTACCGGGAAAGGTCACATTGCTTTCGATCCACTCAGCCAGATCGCTATCAATCTGCCGCGCGAAGTCGAGCACCGCGTGTCTGGTCAGCAAGCCGTTTTCCGGAATGTTGTCACAGGAAAGAACGCTAAAGGGTGAGAGTTTTCGTTCGCGCCGTATACGCAACGCTTCCACCAGCAAACCGATGGCCGACTGAGGCGTGCGGGGTGATGTGACATCATGGTGAATAAGCGGATTGCCGAGGTCCAGTCTGCGTGATTGCGGATCGGTGCAGTACCCTTTTTCAGTGATGGTCAGCGAGACGATTTTTACCTGCGGTTCAGCCAGTTTATCGATCGCGGCCTGAATACCGCTCGCAGGCGTATGAAGTGCGCCAGCCATCGACCGCACCTGGCGGCAGGTGGTTGAGGTAGCGGATTTTTCCACCACGCTGAACAGGCATTCCCGGGCATTCAACTCATCCACCAGCTCCGCGCTGCCAAACATATTAATGCCAAAAATTCCCCAGCGTTGTTCCATGCTTTCATTGCAGAGATCGGTATAAACCGCCTGGTGCCCGCGATGAAACGCCCCGAGTCCGATATGTACGATATCGGCTTTCAGCGCTTGTCTGTCGTACGTTGTCTTTTCCATTAGAAACCCTCCACAAATCGTCGACCAATAATGCCAAACAGGTTTACCAAAACAGTGATAATGATCTCAAATGGTAAACAAAGAACATGAATAAAATCCTAATTAAATTCAGACCTCAAACCAAATACCATTAATATCAATAAGATAGTTAAAATAAGAGACAAGAAAAGAGCATGCTTATTTAAAAGTGTGATAAGCATCGAATGAGCCGTCAGAAAAATTGGTGTACCATTAAATAAGTTACAAGCTAAACATGAGCAATCCATTGAATTTAAATGGTTTAAACCAAAGTCGTTCATCAAAACGCGTCAATCTGGTTTACAGAATTAGCAAAACAGGCATACCAAAGCATTGAGCAAATGAATTGAATAATGGGAATTAAGAGGACCAAGAAATGAATACGCTTATCAAACACGTTCAAACCCGACTGTTCAAAGTGCCGCTGGCGGAAATACTGGTGGATGCGAAACATGGCGATCACAGCCATTTTGAACTCATCACGACCACGATTACCCTGGAAAATGGCGCGACCGGCACCGGTTATACCTATACCGGCGGTAAAGGGGGTTATGCCATTAAGGCGATGATTGATCACGATTTGGCTCCGGTCCTTGTAGGTAAAGACGCGGCGGAGATCGATGCCATTTACGACTTTATGGAGTGGCATATTCACTATGTTGGACGGGGAGGAATTGCCTCGTTTGCAACCTCAACGGTCGATATTGCGTTATGGGATTTGAAGGGCAAACGTGAGCAATTACCGCTCTGGAAAATGGCAGGCGGTGCCAATAACAGCTGTAAGGCCTACTGCGGTGGCATTGATCTGGCGTTTCCACTCGATAAGCTGCTGCGTAGCATCCAGGGTTATCTGGACAGCGGCTTTAACGCCGTGAAAATAAAGGTGGGACAGAAAAATCCACAGGATGATATCGACCGTATCAAGGCGGTTCGCCAGTTTATTGGCCCTGACGTAACCTTTATGATTGATGCTAACTACTCGCTCTCTGTTGAACAGGCTATTGCGCTCTCGAAGGCGGTTGAGTCGTGCGATATTAGCTGGTTTGAAGAGCCAACCATTCCTGATGATTACGACGGCTACGCCCGCATTGCTGAAAACACCACTATCCCACTGGCGATGGGGGAAAATCTGCATACTATTCATGAGTTTGGGTACGCGCTGGATCGCGCCAGGTTAGGGTTCATTCAGCCAGATGCCTCGAACTGTGGTGGGATCACCGGTTGGCTGAAAGCTGCCAGATTGTCGACCAATTATGGTCTGCCGATTTGCTCGCACGGCATGCAGGAATTACACGTTAGCCTGGTATCCGCTTTTGATACCGGCTGGCTGGAAGTACATAGTTTCCCTATCGATCGCTATACGAAACGTCCGTTAGTGGTAGAGAACTACCGGGCCGTCGCCCCAGATGAATGCGGAATTGGCGTTGAATTTGACTGGGATAAACTCAACCCATATGAAGTCTGATGGTTGCCGGGCCTGCCACCATGCAGGCCCGGCGCAGAATCAGGTGGCAAAGAAAAAGTCGTCAAAATCATCCAGCGACTCGTCCTGATGGAAGATTTTCACCAGTTCGTTTTTGCTGTTTTCAAGGTGGTTCCAGGATGCCTGACGGGCTTGTTCAGCATTACGCTTCTGTAGAGCGAGGAAGATAGAGCGGTGATCCTCAACCCACATCATGCGTAACTCTTTTTTATGCAGGTAGTGGTAATTCAGGCGTTTCCAGCGGGGGTTTTCCGTTCTGACGGCTCGCCAGAGCTCTGCGGATTGCTTCATCAGCACGCGGTTTTGCGTCGCCTCGGCAATAATATTGTGGAACTGCCGATCCAGCTCTTCGAATTTGTCGCTATCACCGTCAATCAGCTTAACCTGCTGGGCAATGATTCGCTTAAGCTCGCGTAGCTCATTCAGCCTGATCTGCGTTGCGGCAAAACCGGTAATATTGCTCTCGATAACCTGCCGGGCCTGAAGCAGTTCGAAAGGGCCGATATCAGAATAGGGCAAAAGAGCTTTTTGATTTAACTTTTCAGGGCTATCAATGAAATAGATGCCAGCGCCCTGACGAACTTCCACCACGCCCTTCAGCTCAAGCATGATAATAGCTTCACGGATTGTGGTTCGACTGGTGTTAAAACGTTCTCCGAGCTCTCTTTCCGAAGGAAGCCGCTCTCCTGCTTTAAACACCCCAGAATAGAGCAGCTCCTCTATCTGGAGACCAACATCATAATAGCGCCTTTTAGTGATCGCCTGTTCCATGCTTACGCCTATAAAAAACCGACAATTCAACCCGATGATAGTGTGAAGCAAGCTAATCCGCGCCTTCCCGTAAGGAAAGCGCGGAGGCAGACTTAGATATCGATGTTCGCCGCTTTCAGCGCGTTCTCTTCGATGAAGGCACGACGTGGTTCAACCGCATCGCCCATCAGGGTAGTGAACAGCTGGTCCGCTGCAATCGCGTCTTTTACGGTAACGCGCAGCATGCGGCGACTCTCTGGATCCATGGTGGTTTCCCACAGCTGATCCGGGTTCATTTCACCCAGACCTTTATAACGCTGAATGGAGAGGCCACGACGGGACTCTTTCACCAGCCAATCCAGCGCCTGCTCGAAGCTGGCAACCGGCTGACGGCGTTCGCCACGCTCGATAAAGGCATCGTCTTCAATCAGACCGCGCAGCTTCTCGCCCAGAGTACAGATACGACGGTATTCCGCACCGGTCACAAACTCATGATCCAGTGGGTAGTCGGTATCCACACCGTGGGTACGCACACGGATCACCGGCTCGAACTGATTCAGTTCGCTGTTCTCGTTCACGTCGAACTTCCACTGGCTACCGTGCTGCTCGTTCTCGTTCAGATCGGTCACCAGGGTGTTCACCCAACGGGTCACGGCCTGCTCGCTGCTGAGGTCGGCTTCGGACAGCGTCGGCTGATAGACCAGCGCTTTCAGCAGTGTGCGCGGGAAGCGACGCTCCATGCGGCCAATCATCTTCTGGGTAGCGTTGTACTCAGAGACCAGACGTTCCAGCGGTTCACCCGCCAGCGCCGGGGCGCTTGAGTTAGCGTGCAGGGTCGCGCCATCAAGGGCGATAGCGATCTGGTACTGATCCATCGCTTCGTCGTCTTTGATGTACTGTTCCTGCTTGCCTTTCTTCACTTTGTACAGCGGCGGCTGGGCAATGTAGACATGGCCACGCTCAACGATTTCCGGCATCTGACGATAGAAGAAGGTCAACAGCAGCGTACGGATGTGCGAGCCGTCGACGTCCGCATCGGTCATGATGATGATGCTGTGATAGCGCAGTTTGTCCGGGTTGTACTCGTCACGGCCAATGCCGCAGCCCAGGGCGGTGATCAGCGTCGCCACTTCCTGAGAAGAGAGCATCTTGTCGAAGCGCGCCTTCTCAACGTTAAGGATTTTACCCTTCAGCGGCAGGATCGCCTGGTTCTTACGGTTACGGCCCTGCTTCGCAGAACCGCCCGCGGAGTCCCCTTCCACGAGGTACAGTTCGGACAGCGCCGGGTCGCGTTCCTGACAGTCTGCCAGTTTGCCCGGCAGGCCTGCTAAGTCCAGTGCGCCTTTACGACGGGTCATTTCACGGGCTTTACGTGCCGCTTCACGGGCGCGCGCCGCGTCGATAATTTTGCCGACCACGATTTTGGCGTCGGATGGGTTTTCCAGCAGGTATTCGCTCAGCAGTTCGTTCATCTGCTGTTCAACCGCCGATTTCACCTCGGAGGAGACCAGCTTGTCTTTGGTCTGAGAGGAGAATTTCGGATCCGGCACCTTCACGGAGACAACAGCAATCAGGCCTTCACGGGCATCGTCGCCGGTGGCGCTGACTTTCGCTTTTTTGCTGTAGCCTTCTTTATCCATGTAGGCGTTCAGGGTACGGGTCATCGCCGTACGGAAGCCAACCAGGTGTGTACCGCCATCGCGCTGCGGGATGTTGTTGGTAAAGCAGTAGATGTTTTCCTGGAACCCGTCGTTCCACTGCAGCGCAACTTCCACGCCGATACCGTCTTTTTCGGTAGAGAAATAGAAGATATTTGGGTGAATTGGCGTTTTGTTCTTGTTGAGATACTCAACGAACGCCTTGATGCCACCTTCGTAGTGGAAGTGGTCTTCTTTGCCGTCGCGCTTGTCGCGCAGGCGGATAGAGACGCCGGAGTTCAGGAATGACAGCTCGCGCAGACGTTTGGCGAGGATATCGTATTCAAACTCGGTGACGTTGGTGAAGGTTTCATGGCTTGGCCAGAAACGGACCTGAGTCCCGGTTACGTCAGTTTCACCGGTAACCGCCAGCGGAGCCTGCGGTACGCCGTGCACGTAGGTTTGCTGATGCACTTTGCCTTCGCGACGGATCAGCAGTTCCAGCTTCTGCGACAGGGCGTTAACCACAGAGACACCCACACCGTGCAGACCGCCGGATACTTTATAGGAGTTATCATCGAACTTACCGCCTGCGTGCAGGACGGTCATGATAACTTCCGCTGCAGATACGCCCTCTTCCGGGTGGATACCGGTCGGGATGCCACGGCCATCATCGGTTACGGAGACGGAGTTGTCGGCGTGGATCGTCACCACGATGTCTTTACAGTGACCCGCGAGCGCTTCGTCGATAGCGTTATCCACAACCTCAAATACCATGTGGTGCAGACCGGTGCCGTCATCCGTGTCGCCGATATACATACCCGGGCGCTTACGCACCGCATCCAGCCCTTTCAGGACTTTGATACTGGAGGAGTCATAAGAATTCGACATCAACGTTTCTCGCTCATTTATTCTTGGGTTAATCCGTTATTTTACCCTTTTCCACGGTGAACATCTTCGAATTTTTGTCCGACATGTCCATTACGTGTTCAGCGCTAATCGCACTGACGAAAACTTGTGACTGCGTGGCTTTTAAGCGGCTGGCAAGCAGTCCGCGCCGCGCGTCGTCAAGTTCCGAGGCAAAATCATCAATCAGGTACAGGCAGCGTCGCCCACTCTCACGGGTTAAAAACTCGCCCTGCGCCAGGCGCAGCGCGCACATCAGGAGTTTGAGCTGCCCGCGTGATAAGGTGTCTTCTACCGGCGCACCGTCGGCACGAATGCGGAAATCCGCCTTGTGCGGGCCGTGTGCCGTGTAGGTCAACATGCGATCGCGCTCGAAGCTTCGCTCCAGCACCTCGGCATAGTCGGTCTCCTTCTCCCAGCCGCGCTGGAAGGAGAAGCTTAAAGAGAACTCGGGTAAAAACTGTTGGCAGGTATCTGCCATGTCCTGCGCGATCCCGGCGCTGTACTCGGCGCGCCAGCGGCTGATCTGCTCCGCCAGTGGGATCAGCTCTTTGTCCCACGCCCGCAGTTGGGCATAGCGGGTTACCTGGCGTAGCGCGGCATTGCGCTGCTTGAGCAGCCGTTTAAGGTTGCTCCAGGCGGTAAAGAAGCCTGCTTCGTTATGGAAGCATCCCCAGTCGAGGAAGGCTCTTCTGTATTTGGGGCCGCCGTTGAGTAAAGTAAACCCCTCGGGGGTGATCAGCTGCATCGGCATCATCAGTGCCAGTTCGGCCACTTTGTGCCCGTCGGTGCCGTCGATGCGCACCTTGCTGTCGCCATGCTTGTCTTTGGTCAGACCGATAGCCGTTTCGTGATCCTGGCCCTGCAAACGCCCATGTAAAATGAACGCTTCCTGCTCGTGGCGAATGACGCGGCCAATCTGCAAACTGCGAAACGCCCGACCATGGCCGAGCGTATAGATGGCTTCCAGGACGCTGGTTTTGCCGCTGCCGTTGGCGCCAACCAGGAAATTAAAGCCGGGAGATAAAGCAAGATCCGCGCTTTCGATATTGCGGAAATCTTTAATTAAAAGGCGCGTCAGTGACATATCTGGGTTTCTTCGGCCAGGGCGTAATCGGCGCAGCCAGTTTCAACGCGGACTGCGCACAGACCCTGAAGCGTACACGGAGTACGTGACAGGGGCGAGCACAGCCCAGGTTGAAAGTGGCAAGTAAGATAGCCCGATATTTTTCACTACAGTCTCATTGGCATAACAACATAGGCTGCCGACTGTGATGCAGCATCTTCAATCTGTACACTCGACACGGAATCCGTCAGCAGAATACGCACGTTTTCGCACTTCAGTGCATTCAGCACATCCAGCACGTAACTGACGTTAAAGCCGATTTCCATTTCGGTGCCCGCCGCATAGGTGACATCGAGGATCTCTTCGGCTTCTTCCTGCTCCGGGTTGTTAGCCGTAATCTTCAGCTGGTTTTCGCTGACATACAGGCGCACGCCGCGGAACTTCTCGTTAGAGAGGATCGCCGCACGAGCAAAGGCCTGCTTGAGGATATCGCAGCCCGCTTCCAGCGTTTTGTCCGGGTTCTTCGGCAATACGCGGCGATAGTCCGGGAAGCGACCATCCACCAACTTAGAAGTGAAGATAAAGTCACCGACATGCGCGCGAATGTTGTTGCTGCCAATCTGCACGCGCAGCGGGGTTTCGCCGCCGTCGAGCATACGCATCAGCTCAATCACGCCTTTACGCGGCACGATCACCGAATGGTTTGGCAAGCTCACGCCAATCGGCATGGAGCAGACCGCCAGACGGTGGCCGTCGGTGGCGACGGTACGCAGCTCTTCACCTTCGGTTTCGAACAGCATGCCGTTTAAGTAGTAGCGAACGTCCTGATGCGCCATCGAGAACTGGGTGGCTTCAATCAGGCGCTTCATGGTTGCCTGCGGCAGGGTGAATTCGACTTCGCTCTGCCAGTCATCGAGGTTCGGGAAGTCGATAGCCGGGAGCGTGGAGAGCGAGAAGCGGCTGCGGCCGGAGCGCACTAACATGCGATCGCCTTCCAGCTGCACGGCAATCTCTGCCCCTTCAGGCAGGCCACGGCAGATATCAAAGAACTTACGCGCTGGAACAGTGGTAGCGCCCGCTTCGTGAGGCTGAGAAAGCGTCACGCGTGCGACCATTTCCATCTCGAGATCGGTGCCGGTCAGCGACAGCGTGCCGTCTGCGACCTGTAGCAGCAGGTTACCGAGAATAGGCAGCGTCGGGCGGCCGCCTAAGGGGCCACTCACCTGTTGCAGCGGTTTTAATAAGTGTTCACGTTCAACGGTAAATTTCATAGCGTCACGAAGATAATGTTCTGATTAAATTGGAGAAGTCTTCTTTTATGTCGTGGCTTTCTTCACGCAGCTGCTCGATCTTACGACAGGCGTGCAGCACGGTGGTATGGTCACGGCCACCAAAGGCATCACCGATTTCCGGCAGGCTGTGGTTGGTGAGTTCCTTTGCCAGCGCCATCGCCATCTGACGCGGTCTCGCCACTGAGCGGGATCGACGTTTGGACAGCAAATCCGCCACTTTAATTTTGTAGTACTCCGCCACCGTCTTCTGAATATTGTCGATGGTGACCAGTTTTTCCTGCAATGCCAGCAGATCGCGCAGCGCTTCACGCACGAAATCGATGGTGATCGCCCGTCCGGTGAAGTTGGCATTGGCGATGACGCGGTTCAGTGCGCCTTCCAGCTCACGGACGTTGGAACGCAGACGCTTGGCAATAAAGAACGCCACCTCACCCGGCAGACGAATGTCGTTCTCGTCGGCCTTTTTCATCAGGATCGCTACGCGGGTTTCCAGTTCCGGCGGCTCGATCGCCACGGTCAGGCCCCAGCCGAAGCGGGATTTCAGACGATCCTCAACCCCATTGATCTCTTTCGGATAACGATCCGAGGTCAAAATGATCTGCTGATTGCCTTCCAGCAGGGCATTGAAGGTGTGGAAAAACTCTTCCTGAGATCGTTCTTTATTAGCAAAGAATTGAATGTCATCGATCAGCAGCGCATCAACGGAACGGTAGTAGCGTTTAAACTCTTCGATCGCGTTGTTTTGCAGGGCTTTAACCATGTCCTGAACGAAGCGCTCGGAGTGCATATACACGACTTTGGCATTCGGCTTACGCGCCACGATGCCATTGCCAACCGCGTGCAGCAGGTGCGTTTTACCCAGACCGGTGCCGCCATAAAGGAACAGCGGGTTATAGGCGCCGCCCGGGTTATCCGCCACCTGACGGGCCGCCGCGCGGGCCAGCTGGTTCGATTTACCCTCGACGAAGTTATCGAAAGTGTGTTTGACGTTAACGTTGGAGCGGTATGTCGGCTCAGCCGGGGCCGGCACGTTGTCCCAGCCTGAACGCGGTGCAGGAGCGACGCGCGGCATGTGAACCTGCGCGGTTTGCGCGGGTGCTGCGGCGACGTTAACGGTCTCTTTAAGGGTTTGGGTGACCGGCTTTGTGCCCACTTCAAAACGCAGCTGTGGGGCATCGGTACCGCAAAATTCGTTCAGCAGTCCATTGATGTTATTAAGGTATTTGTCCCTTACCCAATCGAGCACAAAACGGTTTGGCGCATACAAAGCCAGCGTGTTATCGCTCAGCTCCGCCTGCAACGGGCGGATCCACATACTGAATTCTGTGGCTGGTAACTCATCCTGCAATCGGGCAAGACACTGCTGCCAAAGCGAAAGTGACACGGCGGACTCCACTCGAACATAAAAAGAAAGCTATTGAATAGTCATGATTGTAGACACACGTCGAAAAGACCCGGCGTTAAGGGGGACGTGCGAACCGCTATTTGCGGTTTTTGCCCGACCAGGATCCTGGGATCCGATCAGGACCGCGGATCATAGCTTAAACTGAGCCAGAGATCTTCTGTTTCTCACAGTTTCTTCCCGATTTATCCACAGGAGGATCGAAACGGGGTAAGTGTAAACGATCCTGAGGATACGCCCCCACGATTTAGGCCGCATATTGGAAAAATTAATGAGTAAAGACGATTTTTTGCTGAAATGATCTAACGAAGATCCTGGACGATCCTTGCGATTTGCCCTGGAGGCCGTATAATTCCCCACCCGGCGCGTGGGACTCTAAGACCTGCGTCTGACGCTGTTCAATTTGCACGCTAAAAACGTGCGGAAAGACGCGGGAAATAAGGAAAGAGAATTGACTCTGGAGTGTACAATTATTACAATCCGGCCTCTTTAATCACCCATGGCTTCGGCGTCCATTGTTCGTTATTCGTTCGGACTCCACAAAAAGTCATTGAATTTATTCAAGTTTAGGTAGAAATCGCCATGAAACGCACTTTTCAACCGTCTGTACTGAAGCGCAACCGTTCTCACGGCTTCCGTGCTCGTATGGCTACTAAAAATGGTCGTCAGGTTCTGGCACGTCGTCGTGCTAAAGGCCGTTCACGTCTGACCGTTTCCAAGTAATTAAGCTAACCCCTGCGTGGTTAAGCTAGCATTTCCCAGGGAGTTACGTTTGTTAACTCCCACTCATTTCACTTTCGTCTTCCAGCAGCCACAACGGGCTGGCACGCCGCAAATCACCATCCTCGGCCGCCAAAATTCGCTGGGGCATCCCCGTATCGGTCTCACTGTCGCCAAAAAAAATGTTAAGCGTGCGCATGAACGCAATCGGATTAAACGTCTGACGCGTGAAAGCTTCCGTTTACGTCAACATGAACTGCCTTCAATGGATTTCGTGGTGGTGGCAAAAAAAGGGGTTGCCGACCTCGATAACCGTGCTCTCTCGGAAGCGTTGGAAAAATTATGGCGCCGCCACTGTCGCCTGGCTCACGGGTCCTGATCGGCCTTATCCGGGTCTATCAACGCCTGATTAGTCCGCTACTCGGGCCACACTGCCGTTTCACGCCAACATGCTCAAGCTACGGAATTGAGGCATTGCGCAGGTTTGGAGTGATAAAAGGCAGTTGGTTGACGGTGAAACGCGTATTAAAATGCCACCCTTTACACCCAGGTGGAGACGATCCCGTCCCTCCAGGACCTTTTGATACCAGAGAACACTAACGATGGATTCGCAACGCAATCTTCTTATCATCGCTTTGTTGTTCGTGTCTTTCATGATCTTCCAGGCTTGGGAGCAGGATAAAAATCCTCAACCTCAGCAGCAGGTCACGCAGACAACGACCACCGCAGCGGGTAGCGCCGCCGACCAGGGCGTACCGGCCAGTGGCCAGGGTAAACTGATTACGGTTAAGACCGATGTGCTTGAGCTGACTATCAACACCCGTGGTGGTGATGTTGAGCAGGCACAACTGGTAACTTACCCGAAAGAGCTCGGTTCTAACGAGCCGTTCCAGTTACTGGAAACCACGCCGCAGTTTATCTACCAGGCACAGAGCGGCCTGACCGGTCGTGATGGCCCGGATAACCCGGCTAACGGCGCACGTCCGCTGTATAACGTCGATAAAGATGCGTTTGTGCTGGCTGATGGCCAGAACGAACTCGCGATCCCGATGACTTACACCGATGCTGCGGGCAACACCTTCACCAAAACCTTCACCCTGAAACGCGGTGAGTATGCGGTGAACGTGGGCTATAACGTGCAGAACGCCAGCGCGAAACCGCTGGAAATCTCCACCTTTGGCCAGCTTAAGCAAACCATCGATCTGCCGTCGCACCGTGACACCGGAAGCAACAACTTCGCGTTGCATACCTTCCGTGGCGCAGCGTACTCCACGCCAGATACTAAGTACGAGAAATACAAATTCGACACCATTGCCGATAACGAAAACCTGAACGTCAGCTCAAAAGGCGGTTGGGTGGCAATGCTGCAACAGTATTTCGCGACTGCATGGGTGCCAAATAACGCCGGTTCCAACAACTTCTATACCGCAAACCTGAACGGCGTTGCCGCTATCGGCTATAAGTCTGAGCCGGTTCTGGTTCAGCCGGGTCAAACCGGTACGCTGGGCAGCACCCTGTGGGTCGGCCCGGAAATCCAGGACAAGATGGCCGCTGTAGCACCGCACCTGGATCTGACCGTAGATTACGGTTGGTTGTGGTTCATCTCCCAGCCGCTGTTTAAGCTGCTGAAGTGGATCCACAGCTTCCTGGGTAACTGGGGCTTCTCCATCATTGTTATCACCTTTATCGTTCGTGGCATCATGTACCCGCTGACCAAAGCGCAGTACACCTCCATGGCGAAGATGCGTATGCTGCAGCCGAAGATTCAGGCTATGCGTGAGCGTCTGGGCGATGACAAACAGCGTCAGAGCCAGGAGATGATGGCCCTGTATAAAGCCGAGAAAGTGAATCCACTGGGTGGCTGCTTCCCGCTGCTGATCCAGATGCCAATCTTCCTTGCGCTGTACTACATGCTGATGGGTTCCGTTGAGCTGCGCCATGCGCCGTTCGCCCTGTGGATCCATGACCTGTCTGCACAGGACCCGTACTACATCCTGCCGATCCTGATGGGCGTGACGATGTTCTTCATCCAGAAGATGTCACCAACCACCGTGACCGACCCGATGCAGCAGAAGATCATGACCTTTATGCCGGTCATCTTCACCGTGTTCTTCCTGTGGTTCCCGTCAGGTCTGGTGCTGTACTATATCGTCAGCAACCTGGTCACCATCCTTCAGCAGCAGCTGATCTACCGTGGTCTGGAAAAACGTGGTCTGCATAGCCGCGAGAAGAAAAGCTCCTGATTCTGAGTAGGCCGGGTAAGCGAAGCGCCACCCGGCAAAAAGAGCAGTGATGACAGGGCGGTCTATTGACCGCCTTTTTTATTGCATTAAGAAGAGATAAACCATGAGCCATAACGACACTATCGTCGCCCAGGCAACCCCACCGGGACGCGGTGGTGTGGGCATTCTGCGTATCTCCGGCCAGAAGGCGCGCGAGGTGGCAGAAGCGGTACTGGGTAAATTGCCAAAGCCGCGCTACGCCGACTATCTGCCGTTTAAAGATACTGACGGAACTGCGCTGGATCAGGGCATCGCGCTGTGGTTCCCCGGCCCGAACTCCTTCACTGGCGAAGACGTGCTCGAACTGCAGGGCCACGGCGGGCCGGTGATCCTCGACCTGCTGCTGAAACGCATTCTGACTTTGCCAGGGCTGCGTATTGCCAGGCCGGGCGAGTTCTCCGAGCGCGCCTTCCTGAACGATAAGCTCGACCTGGCGCAAGCCGAGGCGATTGCCGACCTGATCGATGCCAGCTCCGAGCAAGCCGCACGCTCCGCCCTGAACTCACTGCAGGGTGCTTTTTCCGCCCGCGTGAATCATCTTGTGGAAGCACTTACTCACCTGCGGATCTACGTAGAAGCGGCAATTGATTTCCCGGATGAGGAGATCGACTTCCTCTCCGATGGCAAAATCGAAGCCCAGCTTAACGCTGTGATGAACGATCTCGACGCGGTACGCGCCGAAGCGCGTCAGGGCAGCCTGCTGCGCGAAGGGATGAAAGTGGTCATTGCCGGGCGTCCAAATGCCGGGAAATCGAGCCTGCTGAATGCTCTGGCGGGTCGTGAAGCCGCAATTGTGACCGACATTGCCGGCACCACTCGCGACGTACTGCGGGAACATATTCATATCGACGGTATGCCGCTGCATATCATCGACACCGCGGGCTTACGCGATGCCAGCGACGAAGTGGAGCGCATCGGTATCGAGCGCGCCTGGCAGGAGATCGAGCAGGCTGACCGCGTGCTGTTTATGGTAGATGGCACCACTACGGCGGCGGTCGACCCGGCGGCGATCTGGCCGGACTTTATTGCCCGTCTGCCAGCCAATCTGCCGATCACCGTGGTACGTAACAAAGCCGACGTCACGGGTGAAACGCTGGGCCTCAGCGATGTGAATGGTCACTCACTTATTCGCCTGTCGGCGCGTACCGGCGAGGGCGTAGATGAGCTGCGCGACCATCTGAAGCAGAGCATGGGCTTTGATACCAGCATGGAGGGCGGTTTCCTTGCCCGTCGTCGCCATCTTCAGGCGCTGGAAGAGGCGGCACAACATCTGGATCAGGGCAAAGCACAACTGCTTGGTGCCTGGGCCGGAGAACTGCTGGCGGAAGAGCTGCGTCTGGCGCAGCAGGCGTTAAGCGAGATCACCGGGGAGTTCACTTCGGATGATCTGCTGGGCCGCATTTTCTCGAGCTTCTGTATCGGGAAATAAGCCCGTTTTGCCAGCTGTTAAAAAGCCGCATAACACTCCTGTTATTGTGGCTTTTTCTTTTTTATATTCTCTGAATAAATAGTAAATATATCGGTTATATTCTCTGTGATTACAATCACAATTAATATCTCTGCACATAGACAAATATTCTCATTAGAATAGTGTAGTAACGTGTCTAATGAGGATAAATCAATGATGATTATCTTAAATACATACATCACGTCTAAGTGGTTCAATATTGACAATAAAATTGTCAATCACCATCCGTAATCTCCCTTCGCCTCTTTTTCTCTATGCAACCTGAACAGACTCATAGTCTGTTTATCCGGTATGCCTGAAATCATTGCGCTTATAAAACCGCAATAGTGCCTCTGCACGCCTGTATTGTTGAGAATTAATCTCGCGACTGCGTGGCGTTATAAATGGCTCAGGTTTGCCGCTTTTTATGGTTATTAAAAATAACCACCAGCACCGCTGCGATAAAAACAGGAATTATATAATGGAAAACTTCAAACATTTACCAGAACCCTTTCGCATCAGAGTTATTGAGCCGGTTAAGCGCACTACAAGGGAGCATCGCGAAAACGCGATTATTCAATCAGGCATGAACCCCTTCCTGCTGGATAGCGAGGACGTGTTTATTGATTTACTGACCGACAGCGGCACCGGCGCAGTCACTCAAAATATGCAGGCCGCTATGCTGCGCGGTGACGAAGCCTACAGTGGAAGCCGTAGCTACTATGCACTGTCCAACGCCGTGAAGGAGATTTTCGGCTATCAATATACCATCCCAACACACCAGGGACGCGGCGCTGAGCAGATCTATATTCCTGTCTTAATCAAAAAACGCGAACAGGAAAAAGGCTTAGATCGCACGAAAATGGTCGCCTTCTCAAACTACTTCTTTGATACCACCCAGGGTCATAGCCAGATAAATGGCTGCACCGTGCGCAACGTCTATATTAAGGAAGCGTTTGATACCGGCGTCCGTTACGATTTTAAAGGCAATTTTGACCTGCAGGGACTGGAAAACGGCATCGAGGAAGTGGGTGCGAGCAATGTGCCTTATATTGTCGCGACCATCACCAGCAACTCTGCCGGTGGGCAGCCGGTGTCACTGGCGAACCTGAAGGCGATGTATGCGATTGCCAGAAAATACGATATCCCGGTCGTCATGGATTCCGCGCGCTTTGCAGAGAACGCCTACTTTATTCAAAAACGTGAGGCGGAATATAAAGACTGGAGCATTGCAGAAATCACCCGCGAGACCTACAAGTACGCGGATATGCTGGCCATGTCGGCGAAAAAGGATGCCATGGTGCCGATGGGTGGGCTGCTGTGCATCAAGAATGACGATTATTTCGATGTTTATACCGAGTGCAGAACCTTGTGCGTCGTCCAGGAAGGTTTCCCGACTTACGGCGGCCTGGAAGGGGGTGCCATGGAACGCCTGGCTGTCGGCCTGCATGACGGCATGGGCCAGGACTGGCTGGCATACCGGATTAATCAGGTGCAATACCTGGTAGACGGCCTGGAAGCAATCGGCGTGGTTTGCCAGCAGGCGGGCGGCCATGCTGCCTTTGTGGATGCGGGCAAGCTTTTACCGCATATTCCAGCGGAGCAGTTCCCGGCGCAGGCGCTGGCATGTGAGCTTTATAAAGTCGCAGGCATTCGCGCAGTGGAAATTGGTTCATTCCTGTTAGGCCGCGATCCGAAAACGGGCAAGCAGTTACCTTGCCCCGCAGAATTACTGCGTTTAACCATTCCACGCGCAACCTATACGCAATCCCATATGGATTTCATCGTCGAAGCCTTTAAGCACGTCAAAGAAAATGCGATGAATATTAAAGGATTAACCTTTACCTACGAACCGAAAGTATTACGCCACTTCACTGCCAAACTCAAAGAAGTTTAACTTCACTCCCTGGGTGGCTAAATAATTTTAGCCACCCGAAAAAAAACTATATCAACAACATCAAGCTTGCCACATTGATGGGGGCAACATGGAACAAAGTTTAGAGTTAGAAACTAAACACTCCTCGGTATGGGGTGTCATGGTTATAGCAGGTACAGTTATTGGCGGGGGGATGTTTGCTTTACCCGTAGATTTGGCAGGGGCATGGTTTTTTTGGGGTGCGTTTATTTTAATTATTGCCTGGTTTTCGATGCTTCACTCCGGGCTGTTATTACTGGAAGCTAATTTAAACTATCCTGTCGGTTCCAGTTTTAATACGGTTACAAAAGATCTGATTGGTAACAGATGGAATATCGTAAGCGGTCTAACGGTTGCATTTGTTCTTTATATCCTGACGTATGCCTATATCTCTGCCAATGGCGCAATAATAAGTGAAACTATCGCCATGAATCAGGGGACGCACGTCAATCCCCGCATCGTGGGTGTGTGTACAGCGCTCTTTGTCGCGGCCGTGTTGTGGTTTAGCTCATTAGCCGCCAGCAGAATTACCTCGCTGTTTTTAGGCATTAAGATCATCGCCTTTATCGTTGTATTTGGATCATTCTTCTTTCAGGTTGATTACGGCATATTAAGAGATATCAACGTCACATCAGCCAGTCATACCAACTACTTCCCCTATATCTTCATGGCCCTGCCCGTCTGTCTGGCATCGTTTGGTTTTCACGGCAACATTCCCAGCCTCATCATCTGCTATGGGAAGCGGAAAGATAAGCTGATTAAAAGCCTGGTGTTTGGCTCACTGCTGGCGCTGTTTATCTATCTGTTCTGGCTGTATTGCACGATGGGGAACATTACCCGCGACAGCTTCAACGAGATCATCTCGTCAGGGGGGAACGTCGATTCACTGGTAAAATCCTTCCTCGGCACCCGGCAGCACGGCGTTATCGAATTTTGCTTACTGGTTTTCTCTAATCTAGCCGTGGCCAGCTCCTTTTTTGGCGTCACACTGGGGTTGTTCGACTATCTTGCCGACCTCTTTAAGCTCGACAATTCACCGTCCGGTCGTCTGAAAACGATCATGCTGACCTTCCTGCCCCCCACGACTCTCTATCTGATCTTCCCGAATGGGTTTATCTACGGCATTGGCGGTGCAGGACTGTGTGCGACCATCTGGGCGGTGATTATTCCTGCGGTTCTGGCGTTGAAAGCGCGGAAGAAATTCCCGAATCAGATGTTCACCGTCTGGGGCGGTATGATGATCCCTTCACTGGTGATCCTGTTTGGTGTCGCGGTCATTATTTGCTGGTTCGGGAATATCTTTAATTTCCTGCCGCGCTTTGGTTGAGCCAGCCTGACGTTTACACGCGGTCTATTCTGAGGTGATTTCCTGTAAGGAAATCACCTTTGTCCAAATGGCAACTCGCCACATTTCCTTTCTCCCCCTATGCTTCATGCCTGTCTTTATGGGGGTTTTATGGCTCGTTTTCTGTTTTGTAGTTTTGCGCTGGTGCTGCTTTATCCATCAGGCATTGATATGTATCTGGTGGGATTGCCGCACATCGCCCGCGATCTGGGCGCCAGCGAGGCGCAGCTGCATATCGCGTTTTCGGCCTACCTCGCGGGGATGGCGTCGTCGATGGTGTTTGCCGGGAAGGTTGCTGACAAAGCCGGGCGGCAGCCGGTCGCCATTACCGGGGCAGTGATTTTTGCGCTCTCCTCCGTGCTGTGCTCGCTGGCAGAAGAGAGTTCGCTGTTCCTCACCGGGCGCTTTATCCAGGGTGTCGGCGCGGGCGGGTGCTACGTGGTGGCCTTTGCGATCCTGCGCGATACCTTAAGCGCCCAGCGCCGCGCCAAAGTTCTCTCCATGATGAATGGCATCACCTGTATTATCCCGGTGCTTGCGCCAGTGGTGGGCTACCTGATCATGCTGAAATTCCCGTGGCAGAGCCTCTTCTGGACGATGGCGGCGATGGGAATGCTGGTCTTTATCCTGTCGATCACGGTACTGAGAGAAACCCATCCCGGGGCACAAAACAGGGGTCATACCGCGTCGATTCCCCCGGACGAAAAGCTGCTCAACCGCTTCTTTATCAGCCGGTTGTTGATCACCACCCTGAGCGTGGCGGTGATCCTCACCTATGTAAACGTTTCCCCGGTGTTGCTGATGGAGACCATGGGCTTCGATCGCGGGGAGTATTCCATGGTGATGGCCTTAACCGCGCTGGTCAGTATGGCCGTGTCGTTCTCGACCCCCTTTGCCCTGAATCTCTTTAAACAGCGTACATTGATGCTCACTTCACAGGTGCTGTTCCTGGTGGCCGGGGTGATTCTGGCGACGGCCAGTACCCACGCCCTGATGCTGGCGGGTATTACGCTCATCTGCGCCGGATTCTCGGTAGGCTTTGGTGTGGCGATGAGCCAGGCGCTTGGCCCGTTCGCCCTGCGCGCCGGGGTGGCAAGCTCGGTGCTGGGTATCGCCCAGGTCTGCGGCTCTTCGCTGTGGATTTGGCTGGCGGCCATAATGGGACTCAATGCGCTGAATATGCTGATCGGGGTGCTGATTGGTTGTAGCATGCTCTGCATTCTCCTCCTTTTGCTTATCCGACCGGCAGCGCATCATGAAGAAGCCCCTCAGCAGTCTCGATCTTAATCTCCTGTTGTGCCTGCAGCTGTTGCTGCAGGAACGCAGCGTAACGAAAGCCGCGAAACGGATGAACGTCACCCCGTCCGCGGTGAGTAAATCGCTGGCGAAGCTGCGCGACTGGTTTGACGATCCGCTGTTTGTGAAGACCCCGCTGGGGCTGCTGCCAACACCGCTGACGGTAAGCCTGGAGCAGGACCTGGCCGACTGGATGCAGATTGGCAACCAGATCCTCGATAAATTCCACCATGACTCTCCCGGCGGCCTTACCTTTGAACTGGCGGCAGAAACGCCGTTAATGCTGATCCGTTTTAATGCCCTGCTGACGCAGGTGAACCAGCGTTATCCGCAGGCCACGGTAAAGATGCGCCACTGGGATTACGATTCGCTGGACGCCATCACTCGCGGAGAAGTCGATCTCGGTTTTACAGGGCGCGAAACGCACCCCCGCTCCCGGGAGCTGTTAAAGCTCATGCCATGGTTTATCGACTACGAAATTCTGTTCAGCGACCGCCCCTGCGTCTATCTGCGTGAAGACCATCCCGCGCTTCAGGAGGAGTGGAACCTCGAAACTTTTCTGCGTTACCCGCATATCAGCATCTTCTGGGAGCGCAGCGACACCTGGGCGCTGGATGAAGTGCTAAGAGAGATGGGGCGAACCCGTAATATCGCCATGAGCCTGCCCGGATTCGAGCAGTCCATGTTTATGGCGGCGCAGCCGGGTCATAACTACATTGCCACTGCCCCGCACTACTGCCATCACTACAATCAGCTCCACCAGCGAAAGCTGGTCACCCTGCCGATCCCCATTGATGAAGCGCAGGCCCAGAAACTTACCGTGCCTTTTACGCTGATCTGGCATAAGCGGAATAGCCATAACCCGAAAACGCTCTGGCTGAGAGAGACGATCAAGACGCTGTATAGCCCGCCGCTACGCCAGGCACCTGTTTTCGCGTGAGAAAATGTAAAGTTCCGCCGCAAAACTTTCCTTACTTCCATTTAGCCATTAAAACAATAAGTGAGTTAAGCGATAATGATGTAACCGTTTAACCTAACTACTGACCATTATCATGGAGCGAAAAATGGCTACGCATTTTGCACGAGGGACACTGACCGAGGGGCTGCAGATTTCATCCAGACTCTCTTCATCCTGTCATAACGAAGCGCGGAAGCTTCCTGAACATCGCCGAACACGATTTTTGGCTTCCCGGGCGCTGCTCGCTGAACTCTTGTTTATGCTTTATGGCACCAGCGAGCTGCCGAAGGTGATAACCGAACCCGAGGGTCGCCCTGTTTTTGCCGATCCCGAGCTTCCCCGTTTTTCCATTGCCTATGCCGGCAATATCGTGGGCCTGGCGCTGACGACAGAGGGCGATTGTGGTCTGGATATGGAACTACAACGCGCGTTTCGCGCCCCGGATGGATCCCATGCCCATGACGTCTACCCGCTCTCCAGCAACGAGAACTTATGGGTGCGTAACCAGAACGATCCCTACGAAGCCAGAGCGCAGCTGATCACCCTGCGTCAGAGCATACTTAAGCTTTCAGGCGAGGCCAGTGATTGCGCCAGCCTGCTGCAACTGTTACCTGGCTCCGGCCGTCTGCGGGCCTCCAGAGCCGGACAGGTAGAAGCTTTAAGCGACGCCGAAGACTTCCTGATCTGGTCTATCGCCGTTACTCCGGGCATTGAACGGTTAAAAATTTGGGAGTTTGACAGCCGCCTCGGATGGCACAGTCTGCCGGACGTTCCCGCCCGGGCGAACGAACCGGCCGCACGCCTGATGCGTCTGACCAGTCTTCCGGCAGAAAAAGCCATTATTCTCACCTGACCTTTCATAAAGGAGTCGTGATGTCTGAAACGTTGAAGGTTGTTACGTTACTGGGAAGCCTGCGCAAGGGTTCATTTAACGGGATGGTTGCCCGCACGCTGCCGAAACTGGCGCCTGAGGGCATGGAAGTTACCCCCCTGCCGTCGATTGGCGATATTCCGCTGTATGACGCGGATGTGCAGCAGGAAGAGGGTTTCCCGGCTGCCGTAGAAGCGCTGGCAGCGCAGATCCGCGAAGCGGACGGCGTGGTGATTGTCACCCCGGAATATAACTACTCGGTGCCGGGTGGCCTGAAGAACGCCATTGACTGGCTTTCTCGCCTGCCAGAGCAGCCGCTGGCCGGTAAACCGGTGCTGATCCAGACCAGCTCAATGGGGGCGATTGGCGGCGCGCGTTGTCAGTATCATCTGCGCCAGATCCTGGTGTTCCTGGATGCGATGGTGATGAACAAGCCGGAATTTATGGGCGGCGTGATTCAGAACAAGGTGGACCCACAGACGGGTGAAGTGATCGATCAGAGCACGCTGGACCATCTGACCGGTCAGTTGAGCGCGTTTGGGAAGTATATTCAGCGGGTTAAAGCGTAGGGGAAGAGTTCAGGGTGAGTGCGGCTAGCGCCCTCACCCCGGTCCTCTCCCTCAGGGAGAGGATGCAAACACTAAAAACAGCAACCTAAGTTGCTGTTTTTAATTTTATTACGCATCAATAAACGCAATTTTCAGCACGAACAGCAGCGCAACAACCATCACGCACGGGCTGATTTCACGCCAGCGTCCGGTGCCCGCCTTCATCACGCAGTAAGAGATAAAGCCCAGCGCAATCCCTTCGGTGATGGAGAAGCTAAACGGCATCATCACGGCGGTAATAAATGCCGGAACCGCTTCGGTCAGGTCGTCCCACTTCACGCGCGACAGACTGGAAGTCATCAGCACGCCCACGTAGATCAGCGCGCCAGCGGCCGCGTACGGCGGCACCATGCCCGCCAGCGGTGAAAGGAAGATCACCAGCAGGAACAGCAGACCCACGACCACCGCGGTCAGACCGGTACGGCCACCAACGGAAACCCCGGAAGAGGACTCGATATAAGCGGTCACGGACGAGGTGCCGATAAAGGAGCCGGTTACGGAAGAGATACTGTCCACGAACAGCGCCTGCTTCATGCGCGGGAATTTGCCCTTCTCATCCGCCAGACCGGCTTTGTCGGTCACGCCAATCAGCGTCCCGGAGGAGTCAAACAGGTTTACCAGCATGAAGGAGAAGATCACCCCGGCCAGACCCAGGTTCAGCGAACCTGCCAGATCGACATGGCCAATCACGGTAGTCACGCTTGGCGGCGCAGAGACAATGCCGTTGTAGTGCACATCGCCCAGCATCCAGCCCAGAAGGGTGGTAACGATAATGGAGACTAAAACCGCCGCGTGGATATTGCGTGAGGCCAGAATCGCAATGATAAAGAAGCCCAGCACGCCCAGCAGCACGCTGTGAGAGGTCAGTTTACCGATGCTGACCAGCGTTTCCGGGTTTGCCACGATCACACCGGCATTTTTCAGCCCCATCATGCCAATGAAAAGACCGATACCGCTGGTGATGCCCACACGCAGGCTGACCGGGATATTGGCAATCATCCAGTAACGCACGCGGAAAATGGTCAGGATCAGCAGGCCAACCGCGCCCCAGAAGATCGCGCCCATACCCACCTGCCACGGCAGGCCCATAGCCTGAACCACCACGAAGGCGAAGAAAGCATTCAGACCCATCGCAGGTGCCAGAGCAACCGGCAGGTTAGCGAACAGCCCCATCAGGATGCTGCCGAAGGCGGCGATCAGACAGGTAGTCACGAAGACGGCGCTGGTATCCATGCCAGCAACGCCCAGAATTTGTGGGTTCACGAAAACGATATAGACCATCGTCAGGAAGGTAGTGAAACCCGCGATCACTTCGGTGCGTGCCGTTGTGCCGTGTTCGCGCAGTTTAAACACGCGCTCAAGCAAACCCGCGCCAGAAGACTGGGTAGTGTGTTGTTGACTCATTATCTATTTCCGAACAAGGAGGGAAAATCCGTCGCTATCCTATACCAAAATGCGACAATAGGGGTGGTTGAGAAGCACTTTTTTTCATTGAATTTGCTTATACGGCAACGATTGCGTCTCAACGTAATGCGGTACGTAAACGTTAAACTTGTTAAGAAAGGGAAATGCATGTCTCAGATTGATGCGGTATTTTTCGACTGCGATGGTACGTTGGTCGACAGTGAGGTCATCTGTTCCCGGGCGTATGTCACCATGTTCCAGGAATTTGGTATCACGCTCGATCTCGAAGAGACGTTCAAACGTTTTAAAGGCGTGAAGCTCTACGAAATCATCGACATTATTAACGCCGAACACGGCGTCAGCCTCGCGAAAGCGGATCTGGAGCCTGTTTACCGCGCCGAGGTCGCGCGCCTCTTCGACTCAGAACTGGAAGCAATCGCCGGGGCCAGCGCCTTGCTGGATGCTATGGCTGTGCCGATGTGCGTGGTCTCTAACGGCCCGGTGAGCAAAATGCAGCACTCCCTTGGCAAGTTACAAATGCTGCACCATTTCCCGGAAAAACTGTTCAGCGGCTACGATATCCAGCGCTGGAAACCCGATCCGGCCATGATGTTCCACGCGGCGAAAGCCATGAACGTCAACGTGGAGAATTGCATCCTGGTGGATGACTCCAGCGCAGGGGCGCAGGCGGGGATCGCGGCGGGCATGGAGGTGTTTTACTTCTGCGCCGATCCGCACAACCCGCCGCTTGACCATCCGAAAGTGACCACCTTTACCGATCTGGCCCAGTTGCCAGAACTGTGGAAAGCACGCGGCTGGCACCTTACCCGCTAAAACGAATAAGCCGTAAAGCGAGTCGCTTTACGGCTTTTTGCTATTTAAACAGCTTCTGGACGAATTCCGCGTAGGCAGGTCGCCAGACATCCATCTCATGGTTCAGACCCGGATACTCGTGATAATTGAATGCAATCTGGCGTTTCTCCAGCTCCTGCTTCAGCCCGGCGATATCCTTACCCGTCACCACATCTTTCTCGCCCACCACGACGGTGAAATTGCGTAGCTGCTTATTGATGGCCTGAGGATCGTTAAGTCGTGCGCTGACCCCCGCATCCGGCACCGTAGTGGTGGTCACGCCGCTAAACGTGGCCAGCCAGCCAAAGTGCTCAAGATGATTCATCCCGGAAACCAGCGCCTGATAGCCACCCTGCGACAGTCCTGCCAGCGCGCGCCCTTCGGCATCATCGCGCACGTTAAACCGCTGGCTTATCAGCGGAATGATGTCGTTCATTAGCTCCCGATCGGCAGCCTGAGCATTTAGCGGGTAGAACGCTTTGCGACGCTCATTCGGTACGAAGGTTTCAGGAACAATCCCTTCAGCATCGGTTTCCGTGTCAGGTACCACCACCAGCATTGGTTTAATCTTTCCGGCCGCGAGCAGGTTATCCATGATCTGCGCGATACGACCCTGATCGATAGCCGAACGTCCCGTATCACCGAAGCCATGATAGAAGTAGAGCACCGGCAGCGGCTTTTCTTTTCCGCTGTAGCCCGGCGGCGTCCAGACGAACAGCTGACGCTCCGATTTGAGCGCCGACGAATGATAGGTCAGGGTAATCAGATCGCCATGCGGCACTGGGTTAACATCCAGAATACTGCCCGGTACCAACACCATGCTGGTGTTCACCTGGCGCTGCGGCTTGGTCATCGCCGTGCCGGTATCAATGCTGCGCACACCGTCGACGTTGAAGAAGTATTCATACAGATTGGGCTGCATTACCGGTCCTTGCCAGCTCCAGAGTCCCGAGGCGTCTTTGGTCATCGGATGGATATTTTCCGGGGTCGGAACCCCCACTACCACCGATACGCTTTTTGCTGCCGGAGCGAAGTAGCGAAACGTCACCGTATTGTCGGCATTCACCTGAGTGACATATTGGCTCAGTGGATGAGCAGGATTCGGGGCAGCAGGGAGATCTGCCGCAAACGCCGATGACCCGAGAGATAAACAGAGCGTAATAACGGATAAAGCTGTTTTCATGCGTTTCATTAATAAATTCCTTAATGCGATCCGGTTACCACCAGATTTCAGCCTGCGCGCCAATGGCAAACTGATCCTTTTTTTGGTCTTCAAAGGTGAAATTATCTAAATCCGTCTCGTCCGCTTTAATATACGTTCCATAAAAACGCAGTTCCGGGCGGGAGGTCAACATACTGGTATTTACTTTGAAGGTATGGAACAGCGTGGCTTTATAGCCGGACTCATAATATTTATTGCCGGTCAGATCGGTATTTTGCTGTCTGAAATAACCCAGCTCAACGCCGGTTTGATTATATTGATCCCAGATATAGGCCGGGCGAACAACGGCGCGAATGGACTCGAAATCGGAATGGGCACCGGTTTCATAGCTGTAAATGTCATTGCCGAAGGAGTAGACCAGCGCATTGGCCATGATGATGTCATCCCGCAGATACATCTCCCCCTGCGAGGCTACCCGTACCGCCGTCCCGTTGGTGTGATCGCCGTAATATCTGCCGTTGAAAGTGGTAAAGGGGCTGGAACCGGCATAACGCGAGAAGCTGCTGGCAATGGAGTTATTCGCCAGCAGGACGGAAAACTCGTTGAAACCGCCCGTATCCAGTTTTTGCGTTAAAGTGGTGCCGACCATCCAGGTGTCTTTCCACGGATAATAGCCGTTATTGTCCTGATTATACTTCTCGCTGGAGCTTTGATTGGCCGCGACGTAGCGCCCGCTAACCATCAGCGAGGCTTTGTCCCACAGCGGCAACTCCTTATAACGCAGGTCGATGGTATTCGTATTCAGCTGCTGCTTGTTTTTAAGCTGGCGGTCATAGTCATCCACGTCTTCACGCACCAGCGCAATATCCACCTTGCCTGGACCCACTTTCCAGTTTTCCAGCCCGACGCCCGCGGCGGCATCCGTTCGTTGGGTTTTCCAGTCCAGCATCTGGATTTCGATCTTCGGCGCGCCATGCTTCCCGACCCAAAAATCCGCCTCCGGGGCAAACGGCAGGAAGCCCTGGGTGGTGACGTACATATCGGAGAACTGCAAATAGTTCTCTCCGCCCGCGTTATCGCCAAACCAGCCGGTGGAGTACTGCTGACTCACGTTGCCATCCAGCATCACAATAGCATCGACGCGTTTATTGCCTTCGTGATAGACCCGCTGCTTAAGCTGTAAGTCGAACCAGCCGGAATATTCGTTGCCCAATCGCCCCAGCGAGCCAATAGCCCAGGATTTTGGGGCACCATGGGATGCGGTGCCCCATCCGGAGCGAAAGTAGCCGTTATAGCTGAAACCAATTTCATCCTTCACGAATTTACTGAAGTCTTTCAGGGTGACAGAGGAATAAATATCCCCGGTATGGGTGTCCTCCGTTTTAACCAGTACAGCATCGGGCTTTTTCGCCGGGCTGGTGACCTGTGTTTTGACGATCTCCTTATCCTTATATTGCTGAAGCTCTGCCTGGGTCTCTTTTAACGCCTTTTCCAGCAATTCAAGGCGCTGCTCCACCGTTAACGACGCCGCGCCAGCCTGAGCGAGAGGGGTCATCATTAAAATGGCCGAGGTAATAAGGGTTCTCCTGAACATAATACGCGTTCCTGTTTATTTATTTTAAAAATAAAAAAACCTGAAAGCGATTCACCTCCGCATGGAGATAATCACTTTCAGGTTTTGCCCGCTTAATAGCGGTAACAATCCAGTTTTGCTTAATAACGTAATTAGCGCATTAACGTATTTCTGGGGCTTGCGTTAACGTCGGAATGTTTTAAGGGAGAAGAGAAAAGAAAACAACCGGAAAAATATTGAAATGTGACTGTCGGCAATATTATTGCACGAGAGAGAAAAGAGTTATTCGCAGGGGAAATATTTAGATATTTAAATATAACGCCAGCTTAGCTGGCGTTACGGGAGGCATTACTCTTTCGGATCTTTTCCGGCGAGCATTTTGTCCAGTTCATCCCCGCCAACGTGACGGAAATCCTGGCCCTTCACGAAGTAGAAGATGTATTCGCAAATGTTCTGGCATCGGTCACCGATACGCTCGATAGAGCGGGCGCAGAACAGAGCAGTCAGGACGCTTGGAATGGTGCGCGTGTCTTCCATCATGTAGGTCATCAGCTGACGCACAATGCCTTCGTACTCCTGATCGACCTTCTTGTCTTCACGGTAGATACGTATGGCTTCATCCAGATCCATTCGCGCAAAGGCATCCAGCACGTCGTGCAGCATCTGCACGGTGTGACGGCCCAGCGACTCCAGACTCACCAGCAGCGGCTGGTGCTGCTGGGAGAACTTCTCCAGCGCGGTGCGGCAGATTTTGTCCGCCACGTCGCCAATACGTTCCAGCTCGGCGATGGTCTTGATGATCGCCATGACCAGACGCAGGTCGCTCGCCGTCGGCTGACGCTTGGCGATGATGCGCACGCAGGCTTCGTCAATCGCCACTTCCATCATGTTGACGTGTTTGTCGCCTTCCACCACACGCTTCGCCAGCTCGCTGTCCTGGTTGTGCATCGCGGTGATGGCATCAGAAAGCTGCTGCTCTACCATTCCGCCCATGGTCATCACCTGGGTGCGGATACTTTCCAGCTCTGCGTTGAACTGGCCGGAAATGTGTTTATTAAGATTGAGATTATCCATTGCGCACTCCTGAATCAGCCGTAGCGTCCGGTGATGTAGTCTTCTGTTTGTTTCTTCGCGGGCTTGGTGAACAGATCGTCCGTGTTACTGAACTCAATCAACTCGCCCAGGTACATAAACGCCGTATGGTCTGAACAACGTGCAGCCTGCTGCATGTTGTGGGTAACGATCACCACGGTGTAATCCTGTTTTAACTCGGTGATCAGCTCTTCGATACGACCGGTAGAGATCGGATCCAACGCTGAGCACGGCTCATCCAGCAATAACACTTCCGGGCGAATGGCGATACCACGCGCAATGCACAGACGCTGCTGCTGACCACCGGAGAGAGAGTATCCGCTCTGGTGAAGTTTATCTTTGGTTTCGTTCCATAATGCGGCCTTGGTCAAAGCCCACTGTACACGCTCGTCCATGTCGGCACGGGAGAGCTTTTCAAACAGGCGCACGCCAAAGGCGATGTTGTCATAGATGGACATCGGGAACGGTGTCGGTTTCTGGAACACCATACCCACTTTCGCACGCAGCAGGGCGATATCCTGGGTATTGGTCAGAATGTTGTCGCCATCGAGCAGGATTTCGCCTTCGGCGCGCTGCTCTGGATAGAGCGAATACATCTTGTTAAAGGTACGCAGCAGCGTGGATTTCCCGCAGCCCGACGGACCGATGAATGCCGTGACCTGGTTCCTGGCGATATCCAGGTTGATGTTTTTCAGGGCATGGAACTTGCCGTAGTAGAAGTTCAGATCACGAACCGAAAGAATACCTGGGGCAGTATCGACCATACTCATTGACTCATTTCCTCATCCGGCGCCGCTGAGTGCCACGCCGTAAATAATTAACCGTGTTTCTTCTTCGCGAAAATAACGCGCGCCAGAATGTTCAGTAACAGTACGCACAGGGTAATAATCAGTACCCCGGCCCAGGCCAGTGACTGCCATTCGGCAAACGGGCTCATCGCAAATTTAAAGATCGTCACCGGCAGGTTGGCGATCGGCTGCATCATGTCCGTGCTCCAGAACTGATTAGAGAGCGCGGTAAAGAGCAGCGGTGCGGTTTCACCGGCAATACGGGCCACGGCCAGCAGTACGCCGGTCAGGATCCCGGAAACGGACGCTTTCAGGGTGATGGCAGAAATCATCTTCCACTTAGGCGTTCCCAGTGCGTAGGCCGCTTCACGCAGGCTGTCCGGCACCAGTTTCAGCATGTTCTCGGTAGTACGGATGACGATAGGCACCTGCAGCAGCGCCAGCGCAATCACCCCAGCCCAGCCGGAGAAGTGTTCCATCTGCGCCACCACGATGGTGTAAACGAACAGACCGACCACAATCGAGGGGGCAGAGAGCAGAATGTCGTTAATGAAGCGAATCACTTCTGCAATCCAGGACTTACGGCCGTACTCCGCCAGATAGATCCCCGCCATGATGCCCAGCGGCGTACCGAAAACGGTCGCCCACAGGATCAGCAGGCCGCTGCCCGCCAGGGCGTTTGCCAGACCGCCGCCCGCCGTGTTCGGTGGTGGGGTCATCTCCGTGAACAGCGCCAGCGACATGCCGTCGATACCGCGCGTCACGGTGGAGAACAGGATCCAGATCAGCCAGAACAGACCAAATGCCATGGTTGCCATCGACAGCGTCAGGGCGATGCGGTTTTTCATGCGCCGTCTGGCCTGCATTTTGCGGCGAGATTCTGCCAGCTCCACGGTGTTTTGCATTTCAAGCGTTGCCATTAGCGTGCCCCCTCATTTTTCGCGAGGCGCATGATCATCACTTTGGAGATCGCCAGCACGATGAAGGTGATAACAAACAGAATTAAGCCCAGTTCCATCAGCGCGGCAACGTGCAGGCCCGATTCCGCTTCAGCGAATTCGTTAGCCAGCGCCGAGGTAATGCTGTTACCCGGCATGTAGAGCGAGGCGCTGTCGAGCTGGTAAGTGTTACCGATGATAAAGGTCACGGCCATGGTTTCACCCAGCGCACGACCCAGGCCCAGCATAATGCCGCCAATCACCCCATTTTTGGTGAACGGCAGAACGATGCGCCAGATAACTTCCCAGGTGGTGCAGCCGATGCCGTAGGCCGACTCTTTCATCATCACCGGGGTTTGTTCGAAGACATCGCGCATTACCGCCGCGATGTACGGAATAATCATGATGGCGAGGATCACGCCTGCGGCCAGAATCCCGATACCGAATGCCGGACCGGAGAAGAGGGCGCCCACAAACGGGATGGCGGAAAGGACGTTGCCTACCGGCTCCTGGAAGTAAGTCGCGAACAGCGGCGCAAAGATAAACAGGCCCCACATGCCGTAAACGATACTCGGGATCGCAGCCAGCAGCTCGATGGCGATACCCAGCGGACGTTTCAGCCAGTTTGGTGCCAGTTCAGTCAGGAACAGGGCGATACCAAAGCTCACCGGTACGGCAATCAGCAGGGCGATAAATGAGGTCACCAGCGTGCCGTAGATCGGCACCAGCGCACCGTAGATATCGTTCGGCGCATCCCACTCTTTGGTCCACAGGAAGGAGAAACCGAATTTCTGGATGCTTGGCCAGGAGGAGAAAATCAGAGACACGATAATGCCGCCCAGCAGCAATAGCACAATCAGCGCAGCCAGTTTTACCAGCGCGCTGAAAATCATGTCACCTTTTTTACCCGGAGGGTTAAATGCAGGCTTGGTTGCAGCCATAAATTACTCTTCTGTTTGAGACGTCTTACGAATATGCCCGGTGGCGCTAACGCTTACCGGGCCTACAGGTGGAGCCGTAGGGCGGGTTAGCGCCAGCGCCACCCGCCATCTTCGTCAAAAATATCCTGTTAGTACAGCGCTTTACCGCTGCTGTCTTTCACGTTGGTTTTCCATGCAGCACGAATCTGCTCAACCACGCTGTCCGGCAGGCTCGCGTAATCCAGGTCGTTAGCCTGTTTGCCGCCATTTTTGTATGCCCAGTCGAAGAACTTCAGCACTTCAGTGCCCTGCTCTGGTTTCTTCTGATCTTTGTGAACCAGGATGAAGGTGGTGGAGGTGATTGGCCACGCGTCGTCACCTTTCTGGTTCGTCAGGTCCTGAGCGAAAGATTTGCTCCAGTCAGCGCCTTTAGCGGCGTTGGCAAAGTTCTCTTCCGTCGGGCTTACCGGTTTGCCATCAGCAGAGACCAGCTTGGTGTACGCCAGGTTGTTCTGCTTAGCGTAAGCGTATTCTACGTAGCCGATTGAGCCAGGCAGACGCTGTACGAAGGCGGCGATACCGTCGTTACCTTTACCACCCAGACCGGTTGGCCAGTTAACGGTAGAGCCGGAACCGACTTTGGATTTCCACTCTTCGTTCACTTTCGCCAGGTAGCTGGTGAAGACGAAGGAGGTACCGGAACCGTCAGCACGACGAACCACAGCGATGTTCTGCGAAGGCAGTTTCACGCCCGGGTTCAGTTTAGTGATGGCTTCGTCATCCCATTTCTTGATTTTTCCGAGGTAGATATCACCCAGAGTTTTGCCATCCAGCACCAGCTCGCCGGACTTCAGGCCAGGGATATTCACGGCCAGCACAACACCACCGATAACGGTCGGGAACTGGAACAGGCCTTCCTGCGTCAGTTTTTCATCAGACAGCGGAGCGTCAGATGCACCGAAATCAACGGTATTTGCGGTAATTTGTTTAACGCCACCGGAGGAGCCGATACCCTGGTAGTTCACCTTGTTACCAGTCTCTTTCTGGTAGGTATCAGCCCATTTGGCATACACCGGCGCAGGGAAGGTTGCACCAGCACCAGTCAGGCTTGCCTCTGCAAACACAGAGAACGCGCTCATCGATAAGGTCGCGGCGACAACAGTTGCGACAGTGGTACGCATAACTTTCATAATGTCTCCTGCAAGATTTTCGTAAATCATTGTTTAGTGGCTACGATGAGCAAAATAGGACAAACAGGTGACAGACAAATGTACGAAATATGACAGTTTTATGACAGTGAAATTTGCACCAGGAATTTAGCAAAATAAAGATTTAATATCAGCAAGTTAGATAACAACATGACAGATTTTTTTCAGAAAAATTTTCTTTCTGTGACAAAGCAAAAAGTAGCTGAAGATGACGGATTGTCATATACGGAAGCGGGAAAAAACGGATGAAAAAGCGAGCGGGGGCAGGTTAAAAAAGCTCCACCCGAAGGTGGAGCCTGAGGGGATTACTCTACGGTAACGGACTTCGCCAGGTTACGCGGCTGGTCAACGTCGGTGCCTTTAATCAGCGCCACGTGGTACGCCAGCAGTTGCAGCGGTACGGTATAGAAGATTGGCGCAATCACCTCTTCTACATGCGGCATCTCGATGATGTGCATGTTGTCGCTGCTGGTAAAGCCGGCATCCCGATCGGCGAAGACATACAGCACACCGCCACGGGCGCGCACCTCTTCGATGTTGGATTTCAGTTTTTCCAGCAGTTCGTTGTTAGGTGCCACCACGATAACCGGCATATCCGCGTCGATCAGCGCCAGCGGGCCGTGTTTCAGCTCGCCTGCGGCGTAGGCTTCCGCGTGAATGTAAGAGATTTCTTTAAGCTTCAGCGCGCCTTCCAGTGCGATTGGGTACTGATCGCCACGACCGAGGAACAGGGCGTGATGCTTGTCGGAGAAATCTTCCGCCAGCGCTTCAATGCGTTTGTCCTGAGAGAGCATCTGCTCAATACGGCTCGGCAGTGCCTGCAGACCGTGAACGATGTCGTGCTCAATCGCCGCATCCTGGCCTTTCAGACGAGCCAGTTTCGCCACCAGCATCAGCAGAACCGTCAATTGGGTGGTGAACGCTTTAGTTGAGGCCACACCGATTTCGGTGCCCGCTTTGGTCATCAGCGCCAGATCGGATTCACGCACCAGTGAGGAACCTGGTACGTTACAGATCGCCAGCGAACCGAGGTAACCCAGCTCTTTGGACAGACGCAGTGCCGCCAGGGTGTCAGCGGTTTCGCCGGACTGGGACAGGGTGATCATCAGGCTGTTACGGCGCACAGCCGATTTGCGATAGCGGAATTCAGAGGCGATTTCCACGTCGCACGGCACGCCAGCCAGCGCTTCAAACCAGTAGCGAGAAACCATACCGGAGTTGTAAGAGGTGCCGCAGGCCACGATCTGAATATGCTCGACGTTAGCCAGCATCTCGTTGGCGTTTGCCCCCAGCTCGCTCAGATCCACCTCACCATGGCTGATGCGCCCAGTCAGGGTGTTTTTGATGGCGTTAGGCTGTTCGTAGATCTCTTTCTGCATGTAGTGACGGTAAGCACCTTTGTCACCCGCATCGTACTGCAGGCTGGATTCGATATCCTGACGCTTCACCGGCTCGCCTGCTTTATCAAAGATCGTCACGTCGCGGCGGGTCACTTCGGCAATGTCGCCCTCTTCCATGAAGATAAAGCGACGGGTCACCGGCAGCAGCGCCAGCTGATCGGAGGCGATAAAGTTCTCGCCCATTCCCAGACCGATAACCATCGGGCTGCCCGAACGGGCTGCCAGCAGGGTGGACGGGTCGCGGCTGTCCATGATCACGGTGCCGTAGGCGCCGCGCAGCTGAGGGATAGCACGCAGTACGGCTTCACGCAGCGTACCGCCCTGCGCCAGTTCCCAGTGAACCAGGTGGGCGATCACTTCGGTGTCAGTTTCAGAAACGAAGGTGTACCCGCGTGCAGTGAGTTCTTCGCGCAGCGGCTCGTGGTTTTCGATGATGCCGTTATGCACCACCACAATGTGTTCAGAGACATGCGGGTGCGCGTTGCCTTCCGAAGGTTCACCGTGGGTCGCCCAACGGGTATGGGCAATGCCTGTGCCGCCGTGCAGCGGGGTTTCTTCCGCGGCTTGTGCCAGCATGTTTACTTTACCGAGGCGACGCAGACGGGTCATGTGCCCTTCTGCATCGACCACTGCCAGACCGGCAGAGTCATAACCACGGTATTCCAGACGACGTAACCCTTCGAGAAGGATTTCAGCAATATCACGCTGCGCGACTGCGCCAACAATTCCACACATAGTTTTAGATTCCGAATAGAGGCTTTCGCCTGCGTTGTCGCTGACCTGTATGTGCCCTTTTTGGGCGCCCCGAGCCTTGTAGAGAGTGGGGTTATATTTATTAGATACTGCCTTTGGGCGGGGGATTATGTTATCCCCTCGCCCCAAATACCGCACGATCCTCTCTCCCCTTTGGGGAGCGAGTTAAGGTGAGGGGTAAATCTCTTACTTCTTCTTCACAGGGCGTTTCCAGCCCTGCTTATGAACCTGCGGCACACGGCTGATGACCAGCTCGTTTTCCGCGACATCGCGCGTAACGGTAGTGCCTGCGGCAATGGTTACACCGTTGCCGATAGTCACCGGCGCCACCAGCTGCGAATCGGATCCTACAAACACGTCGTCACCAATAATGGTTTTAAACTTGTTCGCGCCATCGTAGTTGCAGGTGATCGTACCGGCACCGATATTTACGTTGTCGCCAATCTCTGCATCGCCCAGATAGGTCAGATGTCCGGCTTTAGAGCCTTTGCCCAGACGCGCTTTTTTCATTTCGACGAAGTTGCCGACGTGTGCGCCTTCCAGCAGCTCTGCCCCTGGGCGCAAACGGGCGAATGGCCCGATCGTGCAGGCGGCTTCAAGGTGGGCATCTTCTACCACGCTGTAAGGGCTGATTTCACAATCGTCGCCAATCACGCTGTTTTTGATCACGCAACCGGTGCCAATTTTGACGCGATTACCCAGCGTGACGTTGCCTTCCAGAATAACGTTAGTATCGATCTCGACGTCGCGCCCATGATTGAGCACCCCACGCAGATCGAAACGCGCCGGATCGCGCAGCATCACGCCCGCCAGCAGTAATTTTTCTGCCTGCTCGGCCTGATAAATACGCTCCAGGCGGGACAGCTGCAGACGGTTATTCACGCCATCCGTTTCGCTGATACGCGCCGGATGAACGGCAGCAATTTCACGCCCTTCCTGATACGCCATCGCGATGATGTCGGTGATGTAGTATTCGCCCTGCGCATTGTTGTTGTTCAACTGCGACAGCCAGCGTTTCATGTCTGCGCCATTGGCGATCAGAATACCGGTATTAATTTCCTGGATTTCACGCTGTGCGTCGGTCGCATCTTTATGCTCAACGATGCCCGTCACTTTGCCGTTTTCACGGGTGATACGGCCATAACCGGAAGGATCGTCCAGCTTAACGGTCAGCAGACCAATACCGCCCTGCGGCTTCGCAGCACGCAGGCGGGCCAGCGTCTCGACGGAGATCAATGGCACATCGCCGTAAAGCATCAGGATATCTTCATCGTCGGAGAAGAACGGGGCCGCCTGCTGCATAGCGTGACCGGTACCCAGCTGTTCTGCCTGTAGCACCCAGTTAAGATTGTCGTCACGCAGCGTCTGCTTCAGCAGATCGCCACCGTGGCCGTAGACCAGGTGGACCTGACTGGCACCCATTTCATTAGCAGCATCAATAACATGCTGCACCATCGCTTTCCCTGCCAGGGTGTGCAGCACTTTTGGAAGATCGGAATACATGCGGGTGCCTTTGCCTGCGGCAAGAATGACCACGCTCATTGCATTGTTCAACATACACGTCCTGACTGTAATTTGAGTGAAAAGTAAAACCCTTTGGCGTTGAAAATTCTACATATTTTGCGCCATAAAATGGAGAGGCGGTAAAACAGGCAACCTCACCGGTTGCGGGCAGTTTAACGGTTCTTTTTACAGCAGAGTAAAGGACTTTGCCTATGGAATATAGCGTCCTTTAGAGAAGTCTCCAGCCCACACAGCATGTTAGCTATTCTTTCGCGTCATGAATAAAGCCCTTCCTAATCAAAACGCTGTTTTAATTATTGAAATATGTGACATGTAAAAAAGAAACACCGTTTTATTCTGATGATAATAGCGCTCAATTATTACTCAGGAGAATAAGATGAAGTCTAAAATACCTCTGGCCCTGATGATGTGTAGCGCCTTTTCCGCAACGGCTAACGACCAGCCTCATATCTGGAAAGCCATTGCATTTGGGCAATCAACCGATGTGAATTTTTCTTCCAACGTGCTGCCCGAAAAAATTGGCGTCAATGATGTCACTATCGACGGCAAAAAACTTCTGCCGCAGGAGAGTGCCGATCTGGCAAAAGCGATTACGCTGGAGAGTCGTGGCGGAAAAATAGCTAACTCCCACGACGGATTAACCTTTTTCTATACCGAGCTACCGACAGACGAGAATTTCGTTTTACAGGCCAACATCCGGGTCGATCAGTTTGGACCTGAGAATGGCGCAAAACCCGCTGCACAGGAAGGTGCCGGGCTGCTGGTGCGCGATGTTCTCGGCAACCCGCGTCAACAGCCGCTAAAAACCGGATATGAAGAGTTCCCGGCGGCGTCGAACCTGGTGATGAACGCTATCATGACCCAGGATAAAAAAGATCATCAGCGAGTAAAAATGCAGGCCATCACCCGCGAGGGGATTCGCCATCCGTGGGGCGATGCCGGGGCTGCGATTAAAAAACAGAGTTATAAAGAAGAGGTGGATCTGAGCCAGACCCCCGAGTTTCGCCTCAAACTCCAGCGAACGGACGACGGGTTTATTACCGCGTGGGCACCGCTGGGCAGCGACAATTGGGTGAGCAAGAGCGTGCCACGCGCCGATCTGATTTCGGTGCAAAACCAGGAGCACTATTATGTTGGCTTCTTCGCATCACGTAATGCCAAAATCACGGTCACCCAGGCCTCGCTGACGACAACCCCTGCCCATACCGTGCCTTCAACGCCGTGGCAGGCAGAGCCGCTGCCGCTCCTGGTGCAGCTGGCTTCCGGTAACGTCAGCGCTTCCGGGGATTACCTGTTGCAGGCGCGCGCCAATGAAGACGGGGTATTCAGCGTCCGGCAAAACGAAGTGGTGATCGGTAATGAGAAAGCGGTAAAAGCAGGAGAGATGTACACCCTGCCCACCCGTCTTGAGCAGACCAGCACCTTTACGGTGGCCTTTACCCCCTCTCAGGGCACGCCGGTAAATCAGCAGCTTACCGTGGAACGCGTCGCGAACAGGAATACGGCGCTTCTCTATGCCGCACCAGACGGCAAAGCAGATGCGAAAGGCACACCCGATGCGCCGCTGGATCTCGCCACTGCCATCGCGCTGCTGGCCCCTGACGGTAAGCTGGTGCTGAAAAGCGGCGATTACCCTCGCAGCGAGATCCCACTCTCTGCCAGCGGCAGCCGCGATAAGATCAAAACGCTGCAGGCTGAGGGTAAAGTGGTGATCCATGGTCTGCTGCTCGACGCTAGTTACTGGCACATCGAGGGAATCGATGTCACGGACAAAAGCCTGCGGGTCCAGGGTAGCCATAACCTGATCGCGCGCGTCACGGCGTATCGCAATGACGACACAGGCATCCAGATATCATCCCCTGAGAAGATCGGTCGCCCGTTGTGGGCAAGCTATAACCGGGTGGTGGATTCTGAATCATATGCCAATGAAGATCCCGGCAAGATTAACGCCGATGGCTTTGCGGTGAAGATGCGGGTGGGGGAAGGTAACCGGCTGGAGAATTGCTATGCCCACGACAACGTCGACGACGGTTTTGATCTGTTTAATAAGATTGAAGATGGGGCAAACGGCGTGGTGGTGATTGAGAACTCGGTCGCCAGCAACAATACCAGTAACGGCTTCAAGCTTGGCGGGGAAGGGCAGCCAGTGGCGCACCAGATCCGCAACAGCAAAGCGACGGGCAATCATCTGGACGGCTTCACCGATAACTTTAACCCGGGCAAACTGGTGGTGGAGAACAACCTTGCGGTGGATAACCAGCGCTTCAACTATATCTTCCGCCCGAGTCCTTACGGAGACGTAACAACACAGGGGACGTTTACCGGCAACCTGTCGATCCGTAATCAGCCAGGTGAGTATGATGATGCGGTCGTGGGAAACATTGATAACACGAATTACTTTATCGTGAAGGGTGAAAGCATGAATACAGACGGGAAGGTGTTAGACAAGACTCAGGTTAAGGCCCTGTAACCTGAGCGGCGCTTCGCTTATCACACTACAGTAAGCGTGGCGCCACCCGGCAGGTCAGCAATTACAGATTGAACGTGCCGAAAGAGACGTTCATGTTGCTGAAGAGGGCGATGATTTTGTTGATGGTTTTCATGATGGCATCCTGATGTTTTTGGAGTTCAGTTATGTGACATTCATCACAAAAACGAGTCTACTCCTCAACATTTTGCCGATCAATCTTTTTGTGAGCTAAATCACAAAATAATAAAACATCGTTTTAGTTTCATTTTTAGTGAAACAGAGCCATAAAAAAAGCCAGCCTGGGATCCAGACTGGCTTTCGTACTTTCAAGCCGGTGTTACATCGCTTTTTTGGTCAACTCGATAACGCGCAGTTTCGCGATCGCTTTGGCCAGCTCTGCAGACGCCTGAGCGTAATCCACGTCGCCATGAGAGCTCTTAATGTGCTCTTCTGCTTTACGCTTCGCTTCCAGAGCTCGCGCTTCGTCGAGATCCTGGCCACGAATTGCGGTATCAGCCAGTACGGTCACGCTGCCAGGTTGCACTTCAATAATGCCACCAGACAGATAGATAAACTCTTCATGACCGAACTGTTTAACGATGCGGATCATACCAGGCTTAATGGCGGTGAGCAGCGGGGCGTGTCCCGGGAAAATACCCAGTTCACCTTCGCTACCCGTTACCTGGATTTTCTCGACCAGACCAGAGAACATTTGTTGCTCTGCGCTGACGACGTCCAGGTGGTAAGTCATTGCCATATCACCCTCCGATTAAGGCGTTAAAGTTTTTTGGCTTTTTCCACGGCTTCGTCGATGGAACCCACCATATAGAACGCCTGCTCCGGCAGGTGATCGTATTCGCCTTCCATGATGCCTTTAAAGCCACGGATGGTGTCTTTCAGCGCAACGTATTTGCCCGGGGAACCGGTAAATACTTCTGCTACGAAGAATGGCTGGGACAGGAAGCGCTGGATCTTACGTGCGCGTGCTACCACCAGTTTGTCTTCTTCAGACAGTTCATCCATACCCAGGATGGCGATGATGTCTTTCAGTTCCTGATAACGCTGCAGCAGGGACTGTACGCCACGCGCGGTGTCGTAGTGTTCCTGACCTACTACCAGTGGATCCAGCTGACGGCTGGTGGAGTCCAGCGGGTCAACGGCCGGGTAGATACCCAGAGACGCGATCTGACGGCTCAGTACCACGGTTGCATCTAAGTGAGCAAAGGTGGTGGCTGGTGATGGGTCAGTCAAGTCATCCGCAGGTACGTATACCGCCTGAACGGAGGTGATAGAACCGGTTTTGGTAGAGGTGATACGTTCCTGCAGAACACCCATCTCTTCCGCCAGGGTCGGCTGGTAGCCTACTGCTGATGGCATACGACCCAGCAGTGCGGATACTTCCGTACCGGCCAGGGTGTAACGGTAGATGTTGTCAACGAACAGCAGTACGTCACGACCTTCGTCACGGAACTTCTCAGCCATGGTCAGGCCGGTCAGCGCAACGCGCAGACGGTTTCCTGGTGGCTCGTTCATCTGGCCGTAAACCAGGGATACTTTGTCCAGAACGTTGGAGTCGGTCATTTCGTGGTAGAAGTCGTTACCCTCACGAGTACGCTCACCCACGCCTGCAAACACGGAGTAACCGGAGTGCTCGATCGCGATGTTACGGATCAGCTCCATCATGTTTACGGTTTTACCTACACCCGCACCGCCGAACAGACCAACTTTACCGCCCTTCGCGAACGGACACATCAGGTCGATAACTTTGATGCCGGTTTCCAGCAGTTCCTGAGAGCTGGACAGCTCTTCATAGGAAGGTGCTGAACGGTGGATAGCCCAACGCTCTTCTTCGCCGATGTCGCCTTTCATGTCGATCGGCTGACCCAGGACGTTCATGATACGGCCCAGGGTTGCTTTACCTACTGGTACTTCGATTGGGTGCTCGAGGTCTTTAACTTCCAGACCACGACGCAGACCGTCGGAAGAACCCATGGCGATGGTACGCACAATACCGCCGCCGAGCTGCTGCTGAACTTCCAGCACCAGGCTCTCATTACCATTCTGAACCTCAAGAGCATCGTACACGCGCGGTACGGCATCCTGAGGGAATTCGACGTCAACCACGGCGCCGATTACCTGGACAATTTTTCCAGTAGCCATCTTGAATCCTCTACGAATTAACCTGGTTATACCGCGGATGCACCACCGACGATCTCGGTGAGTTCCTGAGTAATGCTGGCCTGACGAGCTTTGTTGTATACCAACTGCAGCTCTTTAATCAGGCTGCCGCCATTGTCGGTCGCGGCTTTCATCGCCACCATACGTGCGGCCTGCTCGCTGGCCAGGTTTTCTACCACGCCCTGATAAACCTGGGATTCAACATAACGACGCAGCAGGGTATCCAGCAGCGGTTTTGGATCCGGTTCATACAGGTAATCCCAGGCTTTATGCTTCAACTCTGGCTCGTCTGATGCCGGTAATGGCAGCAGCTGAGTGATGGTTGGAGCCTGAGACATGGTGTTAATAAATTTGTTGCTGACAACGTACAGCCTGTCCAGACGGCCTTCATCATAGGCCTGCAACATCACTTTTACCGGGCCGATCAGCTCGGACAGGGACGGGTTATCACCCATACCGGTCACCTGGGCGACAATATTGCCACCTACGGAATTGAAGAAAGAGACGCCCTTAGAGCCGATCATCGCGATATCGCTCTGAACGCCTTTATCGGACCATGCTTTCATATCCGCCAGCAGCTTTTTGAACAGGTTAATGTTCAAGCCACCGCACAAACCACGGTCGGTAGACACCACCAGGTAGCCCACGCGCTTAACGTCGCGTTCTTCCAGGTAAGGGTGCTTATATTCCAGATTACCGCTCGCAAGGTGACCAATCACTTTGCGCATGGTATCTGCATAAGGACGGCTGGCCGCCATACGCTCCTGCGATTTACGCATTTTGGAAGCGGCGACCATCTCCATCGCTTTAGTGATCTTTTGCGTGTTCTGGACGCTTGCGATCTTACTACGTATCTCTTTTGCGCCGGCCATGAGCTTCTCCTCAATGCCTTGCGGTCTGCCCTAAGACAGACCGCCAGACGTTACCAGGACTGGGTTGCTTTGAAGGAATCGAGCAGGCTCTTCAGCTTGCCTTCGATTTCATCGTTATAGCCACCGGACTGGTTGATCTCTTGCATTAACGGAGCGTGGTCACGGTCAGCGTAAGCCAGCAGAGCGGCTTCGAAGCTACCGATTTTCGCCAGTTCTACATCTCCCAGATAACCACGTTCTGCTGCGAACAGTACCAGACCCTGCTGTGCTACTGACATAGGGGCATACTGTTTCTGTTTCAGCAGTTCAGTCACTTTCTGACCGTGGTCCAGCTGTTTACGGGTTGCATCGTCAAGGTCGGATGCAAACTGGGAGAACGCTGCCAGTTCACGATACTGTGCCAGCGCGGTACGGATACCACCGGACAGTTTCTTGATGATCTTGGTCTGCGCTGCGCCACCAACACGGGATACAGAGATACCCGGGTTAACTGCCGGACGAATACCGGAGTTAAACAGGTTGGTTTCCAGGAAGATCTGACCATCGGTAATGGAGATTACGTTGGTCGGAACGAACGCAGAAACGTCACCCGCCTGGGTTTCGATGATTGGCAGTGCGGTCAGAGAACCGGTCTGGCCTTTCACTTCACCTTTAGTGAAGTTCTCAACGTATTCCGCGTTAACGCGGGATGCACGCTCCAGCAGACGGGAGTGCAGATAGAATACGTCGCCCGGGAATGCTTCACGTCCTGGTGGACGACGGAGCAGCAGGGAAACCTGACGGTATGCAACGGCCTGTTTAGACAGGTCATCATAAACGATCAGTGCATCTTCACCGCGGTCACGGAAGTATTCGCCCATTGCGCAACCGGCATACGGTGCCAGGTATTGCAGTGCAGCAGATTCAGAAGCGGTTGCCACAACAACGATGGTGTTAGCCAGCGCGCCGTGCTCTTCCAGTTTACGAACCACGTTAGAAATGGTGGACGCTTTCTGGCCGATAGCCACGTACACACATTTGATGCCGGAATCACGCTGGTTGATGATCGCATCGATTGCCATCGCGGTTTTACCGGTCTGACGGTCACCGATGATCAGCTCACGCTGGCCACGGCCGATTGGGATCATGGCATCAACGGATTTATAACCGGTCTGCACAGGCTGGTCGACTGACTGACGGTCGATTACGCCCGGTGCGATAACTTCGATTGGCGAGAAGCCATCGTTATCAACCGGACCTTTACCGTCGATTGGCGCACCCAGGGTGTTCACCACGCGACCCAGCAGGCCGCGGCCAACTGGAACTTCAAGAATACGGCCAGTACACTTAACCTTCATGCCTTCGGCGAGGTCAGCGTAAGGACCCATCACAACTGCACCTACGGAGTCGCGCTCCAGGTTCAGTGCGATAGCGTAACGGTTACCCGGCAGGGAGATCATTTCACCCTGCATACAATCGGCCAGGCCGTGGATGCGGATAACACCGTCGCTTACAGAAACAATAGTACCTTCGTTGTGAGCTTCACTCACAACACTGAACTGAGCAATGCGCTGCTTGATCAGTTCGCTGATTTCGGTGGAATTCAGTTGCATGCTCCAGTCCCCTTAAGACTGCAAGACGTCTGCAAGGCGCTCAAGACGGCCGCGTACGCTGCCATCAATGACCATATCACCCGCACGGATGATTACGCCCGCCATTACAGACTTATCGATATTGCAATTCAGCTTCACTTTGCGTGACAGACGTTTTTCCATCGCGGCGGTGATTTTCGCAAGCTGTTCGTTACTCAGCTCAGTCGCAGAAGTTACGTGAACTTCAACGGTGGCTTCACTGAGGGCACGCAAGTGCTCGAACTGCTCAAGAACATCCGGGAGCGCTTTCAGACGACCATTTTCTGCCATAACCCGAATCAGGTTCTGACCGTTGGTGTCCAGCTGCTCACCGCAAATGGCGATGAACGAACTGGCGAGGGTTTCCGGTGCCAGTGCACCCGAAAGCATCTCAGCCATATGTTCGTTTTTCGTTACCTCAGCGGCAAACGCCAGCATGTTCTGCCAGCGATCGACATTTTGGTGTTCGATAGCAAAGTCAAAAGCTGCTTTGGCGTAGGGGCGAGCTACCGTAACAAATTCAGACATCAGCCCCTCCCTCCTTACAGTTCAGCGACAAGTTTGTCCACGATGTCGCTGTTAGCAGCTTCATCCACGGAACGTTCGATGATCTTCTCGGCGCCAGCAACAGCCAGAATCGCGACCTGCTTACGCAGCTCTTCGCGAGCACGTTTACGCTCGGCATCAATTTCTGCCTGCGCTTGCGTCACGATTTTAGTACGTTCCTGTTCTGCTTCAGCTTTCGCTTCGTCCAGGATCTGAGAACGACGTTTGTTCGCCTGTTCGATGATTACCTGAGCTTCCGCTTTCGCTTTTTTCAGCTGGTCGGTCGCGTTGGCCTGTGCAAGGTCCAAATCTTTCTTAGCGCGTTCTGCAGAAGCCAGTCCGTCAGAAATTTCTTTCTGACGTTTTTCGATGGCTGCCATTAAAGGCGGCCATACGTACTTCATGCAGAACCAGACAAAGATAACAAACGCGATGGCCTGGCCGAGGATTGTTGCGTTCATGTTCACAGCACAATACCTCTTTAAATTTACAACTGTGGCTTAGGGTTTAAATCTACTTACTACGCGACAGCAAACATCACGTACAGACCCAGACCTACAGCGATCATCGGGATAGCATCCACCAGACCCATAACGATAAAGAACTGAGTACGCAGCAGAGGAATCAGATCCGGTTGACGCGCTGCGCCTTCCAGGAATTTGCCCCCGAGGATGCCGATACCGATCGCAGCACCGATCGCCGCCAGACCCATCATCACAGCGGCAGCCATGTACAGCAGATCCATATTCAGGTTTTCCATGACAGTCTCCAGTTTGTTTCAGTTAAAACGTAGTAGTGTTGGTAAAGAATCAGTGCTCTTCAGACGCCATCGACAGATAGACAATCGTCAGAACCATGAAGATAAAGGCTTGCAGCGTAATGATCAGGATGTGGAAAATGGCCCATGGCACATTCAGAACCCACTGTGACCACCACGGCAGAAGACCCGCGATCAGAATGAAAATCAGCTCACCCGCATACATGTTGCCGAACAGTCGCAGACCGAGAGAAATCGGTTTGGACAGCAGGCTAACGCCTTCCAGGATCAGGTTGATCGGAATAAACGCCCAGTGGTTGAACGGCTGCAAGGTAAGCTCTTTCACGAAGCCGCCTACACCTTTCATTTTGATGCTGTAGAAAAGAATCAGGATGAATACGCCCAGTGCCATAGACAGGGTGATGTTCACGTCAGCAGACGGCACCACACGCAGGGCAGGCAGACCGAAGATATGCTCGCCGATAAACGGCAGCAGGTCGATCGGCAGCAGGTCCATCAGGTTCATCAGGAAGACCCATACAAAGACGGTCAGCGCCAGCGGTGCAATCACCTTGCTCTTGCCGTGGTACATGTCTTTGACGCTGCCATGGACGAAGCCAATGATCATTTCGATGAAGGTCTGGAATTTTCCTGGAACGCCGCTGGTTGCACGTTTGGCAACGCCGCGGAAAATGGCCAGGAACAACAGACCCAGTGCCACCGAGAAGAACATGGAGTCGATATTGATCGTCCAGAAGGTGGCTGGGGGGTTATGCGGATCCACCAGCGAGAATGTACGCAGGTCCAACTGAAGGTTGTTCAGATGGTGACCTATGTAATCCTGCGGCGTCATATTTTCTGAAGCCATGATGCCTTTTACCCTTTGTTATTGATTACAGCTGGCGCCAGAACTTGTACCACCAGCACCAAAACCCACGTCACTATCAGCGGCAGAAATACCACTTTAAAAACAGCCAGCGCCATCACCAGAAGGACAAAGGTCAGCAACACCTTACACACTTCGCCCAGAGCGAAGGACCAGGCCATGCGGCCTTTGGCAGGTGTATGCGCCTGATGACGCCAGGCAAAAATCATAAACAACATATTCGGCACAACGACTGCCAAACCTCCGCTTACCGCAGAGATGCCCCAGAAGGGGTCTTTGAGGCAGAACAGCAATCCGCTTGCTATCACCGCCAGAAACTGAATGAACAGAAGCTTACGAGCAACGTTTCGACTCAAGAGCGACACAGACATCACGTTTTTACTCCTGCTCACTTCGAGGTATGTCGCGTGTCGTATAAAACTTCCTTTAAGGCTCAGAGTCAAGCAGCAAAAAGCGGTCAAATTATACGGTGCGGCCTCGTGATTTCAAACAATAAGTAGCGAAAAGGTGAATAAATGTTTAAATATTTTTCCCCGGCGCTATTTCTTAACTTTTCGTCAAACTGTGAATGACTCGTCAAAACTGCAAACCACGCGGAAACGTTGGCGATAAAGCGTGCACGAGATCACAAAATACACATTTACGATAAGGTTGAATAAATTAATTCAGTAAATCGTTATATTTCATCTTTTTGATATTACAGAGTAATTTCGGTAACTATTTTCAAAACAGCCCTGTATACATCGGAAACCTTTTATTGACATTTATAATAAATATTTAACATTGCAATCTGGTTACCCGATCCTACTTTTAGCAAGCTGATATTTTCAAAGTTTATTATATTGTGGGTTAACTACACCCTCACGTTAACCCAAAGAAAATCCATAGTAAAAAAGCGGTTAAATTAAGACTGGCTATTTCTTAATCGACCGCCCGCTTTTTAACATACTATGAACAGCACAAATTCCACATTTTTTATTATTATTTTAAAAATTGTTTGGCTTAACGATCACCAGGTGGCGCTCACCTTCCAGCTGTGGAACACGCAATTTGATGGCAGACTCCACGGTGAACCCTTCCGGCAATTGCGCGATTTCGTCTTCCGGCAGTATCCCTTTCAGGGCATAGAATCGTCCGTTCTGCGCAGGCAGATGCTTGCACCAGCTGATCATGTCATTGAGTGAAGCAAACGCCCGGCTGATCACGCCGTCGAACGGCGGCTCGGCAGGAAACTCCTCTACCCTACTCTGCACCGGATGAATATTTTCCAACTTCAGTTCATGCTGAACCTGGCGCAGGAAGCGCACACGCTTACCCAGGCTGTCCAGCAGCGTGAACTGGCACTCAGGACGCACGATTGAGAGCGGGATACCTGGCAGGCCAGGGCCGGTGCCGACATCGATAAACCGCTCACCCTGGAGGTGAGGAGCTACCACGATGCTGTCGAGAATATGACGCACCAGCATCTCATTCGGGTCGCGAACCGAGGTGAGGTTATAGGCCTTGTTCCATTTGTGCAGCATATCGACATACCCCACCAGCTGATTTTTCTGGTGATCGGTGAGCGAAATACCGGCTTGATCCAGCAGACGAGTGAGTTTGTTGAGCACGGTGAATACCTGTTTAAAAAGAATTGCCCGGTAGCGCTACCGCTTACCGGGCCGACGAAATGTTTGGCGGGGATTACGCGCTGCGGCGCAACATACCCTGTTTTTTCAGCCAGACCAGCAGAATGGAGATGGCCGCAGGCGTGACGCCAGAAATACGTGAAGCCTGGCCGATCGACACAGGTTTGTGATCGTTCAGCTTCGCGATCACTTCGTTGGAAAGACCCGACACTTGACGATAGTCCAGCATTTCCGGCAGCAGCGTATTTTCGTTGCGCTGCTGTTTCTCGATCTCATCCTGCTGACGGGCGATATAGCCTTCGTATTTCACCTGGATTTCGACCTGCTCGGCAGCCTGTACGTCGTCCAGACCCGGCGCGAACGGTGTCATCTGGATCAGCTGGTCGTAGGTCATCTCCGGGCGACGGAGCAGATCTTCGCCGCTGGCTTCACGTGAGAGTGGCGCTGACAGGTGAGCATTCACTTCGTCTACAGATTCGGTGGTTGGGTTAACCCAGGTGGACTTCAGGCGCTGACGTTCACGCTCGATGTTTTCCAGCTTCTCGTTGAAACGCGCCCAGCGCGCATCATCCACCAGCCCCAGCTCACGACCGATTTCGGTCAGGCGCAGATCGGCGTTGTCTTCACGCAGCATCAGACGATATTCCGCACGAGAGGTAAACATACGGTACGGCTCTTTGGTGCCCAGGGTGCAGAGGTCGTCCACCAGCACGCCAAGGTAAGCCTGAGAACGACCCGGTGCCCAGCCCTCTTTCTCGGCAGAGAAGCGGGCAGCGTTAAGACCGGCCAGCAGTCCCTGCGCAGCAGCTTCTTCGTAACCGGTAGTGCCGTTGATCTGGCCTGCGAAGAACAGCCCGTGGATAAATTTGCTTTCCAGGGTCGGCTTCAGGTCACGCGGATCGAAGAAGTCGTACTCAATGGCATAGCCAGGACGGACGATCTTCGCATTTTCCATCCCCTGCATCGAACGGACGATCTGCATCTGTACGTCGAAAGGCAGGCTGGTGGAAATACCGTTCGGGTAGATCTCGTTGGAGGTCAGCCCCTCCGGCTCGAGGAAGATCTGGTGCTGGTTACGATCGGCAAAGCGCATCACCTTGTCTTCGATCGACGGGCAATAGCGTGGGCCGATCCCTTCGATCACCCCGGCATACATCGGGCTGCGATCGAGGTTACTGCGGATCACATCATGGGTTTTCTCGTTGGTGTGCGTGACATAGCACGGCACCTGACGCGGATGTTGAGCCACGTTGCCCATGAACGAGAAGACCGGCATCGGATTGTCGCCATGCTGTTGTGCCAGCACGCTGAAATCAATGGTGCGGGCGTCGATACGTGGTGGCGTGCCGGTTTTCAGGCGGCTGACGCGCAGCGGCAGCTCGCGCAGACGGCGCGACAGCGGAATGGACGGCGGATCGCCAGCACGGCCACCGCTGTAGTTATCCAGTCCGATATGAATTTTGCCATCGAGGAAGGTCCCGACGGTCAGCACGACGGCTTTAGCGCGGAACTTCAGACCCATCTGGGTCACAGCCCCAACGACACGATCGTTCTCGACGATCAGATCCTCAACCGCCTGCTGGAAGATCATCAGGTTCGGCTGATTCTCCAGAGCAGTACGCACCGCCTGACGATAGAGCACACGGTCTGCCTGTGCACGGGTGGCACGAACGGCAGGGCCTTTGCTCGCGTTTAGTATCCTAAACTGGATGCCGGCATGATCGATCGCGGTTGCCATCAGGCCGCCAAGCGCATCCACTTCTTTTACCAGGTGTCCTTTCCCAATGCCGCCAATCGCCGGATTACAGGACATCTGTCCTAGCGTGTCGATATTGTGTGTCAAAAGCAGGGTCTGTTGACCCATTCGCGCCGCGGCCATTGCGGCCTCGGTGCCTGCATGACCCCCGCCAATGATGATGACGTCAAAAGGATCCTGATAAAACATGGTGGTCTGCCTCGCGTAAAGCGGTAAGAAAATGGATTGAAGCCCGGGCCGTGGATTCTACTCAACTTTAGTCGTTCGAGAAAGCACTGGGATCCTGGCTATTAAAAAGAAGATCTTTTTATTTAGAGATCTGTTTTATTGTGATCTCTTATTAGGATCGCGGGTTTCTGTGGATAAGCCGGATCTCCCGAAGAAGATCATGCGTTTAGAAAGGATCGTTTGCTGTGAATGATCGGTGATCCTGTGACGTATAAGCTGGGATCAGATCGCGATGTTATACACAGCACAAAAAGTCATCAAAGGTTATTCTTGGGATAACTACCGGTTGATCCAAGCTTTTAACCAGAGTTATCCACATCTGATCGCACGATCTTTAATCGTTTTTGAGTAAATTTTTCCATTCACCCAGCCAAAGCTCCGCTGGATCTTCCGGAATATCGTGATCAAGGATGTTGATCTTCAGCGTCTCGCCGATCTGTTGTGCCCCACAGGACTTCAGTTCGGTCTCGACTTTCTCTACGGCACCGCAAAAGGTGTCATATTCCCGGCTGCCGATGCCAATCGCCCCAAACCGGACGTTCGCCAGGTTGGGCTGCTGTTCTTTTAGCTCTTCATATAAAGGAAGAAGGTTGTCCGGGAGATCGCCCGCACCGTGGGTGGAGGTGATCAACAGCCAGATCCCGTCGATCGGCAGATCTTCTAATAACGGCCCGTGCAGCGTTTCAGTGGAAAAACCCGCGTCTTCCAGCTTTTCAGCCAGGTGTTCCGCTACATATTCAGCCCCGCCAAGGGTGCTGCCACTGATAAGAGTAATATCTGCCATAGATCGCTCGCTCATATAAAGAGGGATCATTGTACGCTGTGAGCGAGCTGGGATCTACCTGTGGAAAATGTGGGAATGAATTTGCCCGATCAGGGGCGGATGGTACGCATGATCGGGTTCTGCAGGGAGATCAGCGTCTCGGTGGACTGAATTTCATCAATTGTTTGGATCTTGTTGATAAGTACCTGCTGCAGGGCGTCGATGGATCGGCACATCACCTTAATAAAGATGCTGTAGTGGCCGGTGGTGTAGTAGGCCTCGGTCACCTCATCCAGCGCATTCAGTTTTGCCAGCGCCGAGGGATAGTCTTTGGCGCTCTTCAGAATGATGCCGATAAAGCAGCAGACGTCGTAACCCAGCTGTTTCGGGCTGACGTCGATATGTGCCCCGGTGATGATCCCCGCCTGCTTCATCTTCTCTACGCGCACATGAATAGTGCCCGGGCTGACGCCAAACTGTTTGGCCAGTTCGGCATAGGCAGTACGGGCATTAGCCATCAGGGCCTCAAGGATGCCGCGGTCCAGATTGTCGATCTGATAATTTTCCATAGCTTTTTCTTATGAAGATTAATGAATCACTCTATTTTAGCGGGTAATTTTAGCGAATCAAAAGTGAAGTTAGAGTTTTATTGTTGGATTATTGAAAGCGGTTCTTTTTTGTTGCTTAATCAATACCAACAGGACGCAGGAGTATAAATAATGAAAACCGCTTACATCGCACAACAACGCCAGATCAGTTTCGTTAAATCCCATTTTTCCCGCCAGCTGGAAGAGAAGCTTGGTCTTATTGAAGTCCAGGCTCCGATCTTAAGCCGCGTGGGCGACGGGACGCAGGACAACCTGTCTGGTTGCGAAAAAGCGGTACAGGTGAAAGTGAAAACACTGCCAGATGCCCAGTTCGAAGTGGTTCATTCCCTCGCGAAGTGGAAGCGTCAAACCCTGGGACAACACGACTTCAGCGCGGGCGAAGGGCTTTACACGCACATGAAAGCTCTTCGCCCCGATGAAGACCGTCTTACTGCTATTCACTCTGTTTACGTTGACCAGTGGGACTGGGAACGCGTAATGGGTGATGGCGAGCGTCATACCCGTACGCTGAAAGCGACGGTAGAAGCAATTTATGCCGGGATTAAAGAAACCGAAGCGGCAGTCAGTAAAGAGTTTGGTCTGACGCCGTTCCTGCCAGAGACGATCCAGTTTGTTCATAGCCAGGATCTCCTGACCCGTTTCCCGGATCTGGATGCCAAAGGCCGTGAGCGTGCGATCGCTAAAGAGCTGGGCGCCGTATTCCTGATTGGCATCGGCGGCAAGCTGTCTCATGGTCAGCGCCATGACGTCCGTGCGCCGGATTATGATGACTGGAGCAGCGAAGACGAAAGCGGCCTGGCGGGTCTGAACGGGGATATTCTGGTGTGGAACCCGGTGCTGGAAGATGCGTTCGAGCTGTCTTCCATGGGGATCCGCGTCGACGCCGAAGCGCTGCAGCGTCAGCTGGCTATCACCGGTGATGAAGATCGTCTGAAGCTGGAGTGGCACCAGGCGCTGCTGCGTGGCGAGATGCCGCAGACTATCGGCGGCGGCATCGGCCAGTCTCGCCTGACCATGTTACTGCTGCAGCTGTCCCATATCGGACAGGTCCAGTGTGGCGTATGGCCGCAACAGGTTCGTGACAGCGTGGATGCGCTGCTGTAATTAACGTTTCCAGCGCCGCAACAGGCGGCTACGCAACCCGGTATCAAAGCGCCAGATATGATCGAAGATGCGCATGATGCCGGGTTTTCCATGTGTGGACATTGCCACCGCATGGAAACGATGTTGATGTTCCCGCTGCAACACCTTCACTTTACTCACCACCTCATCCGGCAGCCGCTGGGCAATAAAATCCGAGATCACTACCGCATCGGCGTCATACCACTCTCCGCCCTGCATCCGCTCGATGATGGCACGAAAACAGCTGGCGAGATCGGTTCCGCCGCGAAAGCGCTGGCTTAAGAAGCGGATCGCCTGTTCGAGGCCGTGCTGGCCCGACAGCTCGTAGCCCACCACCTCGCTGGAAAACAGCATAATGAAACAGCGCCGTCTGTCAGCCAGCGCCACCCGCATCAGCGCCAGGCAAAAGGCTTTGGCGCACTGTTCATTAAAACCGCCCATCGAACCGGAGGTATCCACGCAGACAATAAACGGCCCACGCGGCTGTTCGTCGAAATCCTGATGTACGGCCGGGCGTTGGCTGACCTTCTCTCGCCAGGCATCGCCATGCAGCCGGTAGGTCAGGAGCTGCTTCTCCACCAGCCGACGGTAAAATTCATATTCCAGTTCCGTAATGCCCAGGGTGGCCAGTTCGGGTGGCAGCAGGCGCAGAATATCGTCGCTCTGCTGCAGTCCGTCCACTTGCTCCGGCACTGTCGCCGGTTCGCGTACCAGAGTGCGGAAGGTTTCCAGCGGGGCATCCTTTTTTGGCACCGACTTTGCCTCCCGCGAACGTCCCAGCTGTTCCGCGAGCTGCATCAGCTCCGGCTGCTGGGCGAGGAAGTCGCCATAGCGGACAATTAACTGATAATCCCCACGCTTTAACTGACCGGCGCTCATATCCCACAGCCGTCCGGCCGCGTTTTCATTCTCCACCAGCACGGGTTCCAGCGCACCGGCTAAGGTCATGCGCTCCTGCACTTCGCTGAGCAGCTGTTCGCGCTCTTCTTCCATCAACTGCTGATTGAGGGAGGTAGCCTGCACCACCAGGCTCAACCGCCAGCGCTGTAAAAACAGGGTATGCAGGGCGGGCGTAAAGGTGGCGTTATCCACGACCAGTTGTCGCGCCTGGCTGGCGTAGGGGGAGTGAAGCCTGTCCAGCAGGGTTAAAATTTGCGGGAGCTGGACGATCAACTGAGGCGTGGAGAGCAGCTGGCTCTGCTGATAACACATCACCTCTTCGGTGAGTTCTGGCGGTACGCGGGTCTCTTTCAGTCTTTTGCGTAAATTGTCCCGCCAGCGCGGGAGATCGTCTGTAATGGCGGTTTTAAGCCGCGGGAACTTTTCAAAAAAGATCGCCAGTTGCGGCGAAGCCAGCAGGGTAAGGATGATCTCTTCGATCATGCCCTCCTCACCGACGGCAAGCATAACGTTGAGTGTGTCCAGCGTCAGCATTGACGCGCCTGTTTGATCTGCGCGCTTACGTCCTGCAGGCTGGACTCAATTCTCCCCAGCCAGTCGCTGTGGATAAACAGGCATTTTTGCTGCTCGCTAAAGCGGGTGTGCTGAAGGTGCCACTGATTATCCAGCGCTTCCAGCTGCTGTTTGATCTCTTCCGGGACGCTATCAGAGGCGGTGCCGGGCAGCGCAAGGCGCGATCCCTGCAGGCTGATGTCGCGGATCACCAGATGCAGACTGCCGTCCACTTCCATATTAAGCTGCTGGGCAAAGCCAATGCCGTTGAGTTTGCCGCGGATCTCGCCACCTTTACTCAACCACAGCGACAGGGCTTCACGCTCAACCGTGATGTGAATGACTTGCATATCATGGAGCTTGAGGGGCTGCTGGAGGAGCAGCGTCAGCGTGGTATCGCTCAGTTCGGCCGGTAATTCGTAATGCGGGCGACGGGCGAACATACCGCTCTGACGATTAACGCGCAGGGCAGTTTTATCGCTTTGCTGCTGCTGAAGCTGAAGGCGGCGCTGGGTGATGGCCCCGAGCTGGTTCAGCATCTCCTGCTGTCCCCAGGCGTGCCCGGTCATCAATATTTCCAGCTGCTGCTGCATCAGATGCATACCGTTGGCGTCATGCCACAGGCAATCCTTCAGCAGGATCAAATCAATAGGCGCAACCGCATCGCGACCGCTAAACAGGGCGCTGGCCTGCAGCAGGCGAATGGCTTTCTTCCAGCGACGATCGGAGACGTAAGGCGCGCCCGGCAGGGCATCAAGCTGTTGGCGCAGCATATAGACAAGGTCAAATACCGCATCTGGCAGTTTGATTTTGCCGATGTCCTGCTGCCACTGCTGGTACTCCTCGTCCGTCACCTGCAGTGTGGCGGGCACCGGGTTATCGTTTTCATCCTGCTGGCTAATCAGCAGCGAGCGGAAGTTCGCTTTGTCCTGCACTTTGTCGAGCCACAGGCGGATCAGCATGCGGTCATATAAGGCTTCGAGACTGCTGTCGGCTTCCGGCAGTTCGTTGGAGGCCGCCACCAGCAGGCGCATCGGGATTTTCTCCTCAAACGCGCCGTTGCGGAACCGGCGTTCGTTGATGGCTGTGAGCAGGGTGTTCAGGATCGCCGGGCCGGCTTTCCAGATTTCATCGAGAAAAACGATCTCCGCTTCCGGCAGATAACCTGCCGTCAAACGCTCATACCGTCCTTCATCTTTTAAGGCCTGGATAGAGAGCGGACCGAACACCTCTTCCGGGGTGGAAAAGCGGGTCATCAGATACTCAAAAGCTCTGGCATGCTGAAACGCGAATTTCAGCCTGCGGGCAATCAGGCTTTTTGCGATACCGGGCGGCCCCAGCAGAAAGACACTTTCGCCGCTCAGTGCTGCCAGTAAACAAAGGCGGATGGCATGGCTACGTTCAAATAGCCCTTTTTCCAGCGCGCCGCTGAGACGGGAAATTCTTTCTGCTAATAAATGAGTGTGAGCCATAATTGTTTTGCATCCTTCGCCGTAAACCCGGCTAATTGAAGCGAGTATAGACGTTTCGTTCTGGGCTGGTAATAGCCTGAACTACGGTGCTATTTTCTTTGCGCTATGTTAATGCGGGTACATTTAGGGGTACGATTCTACGATTAATCGTGCATACTGTGCGCTTTTTGTGGGCCAAGGGACTAAGCACACATTTGTTATATAAACGAAAAGACTAGTCTATGAGCACTGATAATAAGCAATCATTACCCGCAATCACACTCGCGGCGATTGGGGTTGTCTACGGTGATATCGGCACCAGCCCGCTTTATACGCTTCGTGAATGTTTGTCCGGTCAGTTTGGTTTTGGCGTCGAACGCGACGCTGTGTTTGGTTTTTTGTCTCTCATCTTTTGGCTCCTGATCTTAGTTGTCTCCGTTAAATATCTCTCCTTCGTTATGCGCGCAGATAACGCCGGTGAAGGTGGGATCCTGACCTTAATGTCGTTGGCCGGGCGCAACACCTCGCCCAAAATGACCTCCTTCCTGGTGATTATCGGCCTGATTGGGGGCAGCTTCTTCTATGGCGAAGTGGTTATCACGCCGGCTATCTCGGTGCTGTCGGCAATCGAAGGGCTGGAGATTGTTGCGCCGCAGCTTGAAGAGTGGGTCGTTCCGCTGGCCATAATTGTGCTGACCTTGCTGTTTGTGATCCAGAAACACGGTACCGGGCTGGTGGGGAAACTCTTCGCGCCGATTATGCTGGCCTGGTTCCTGATCCTGGCGGTGCTGGGATTACGCAGCATTATTGCTAACCCGGACGTGCTGCATGCCCTGAATCCGATGTGGGCAGTACACTTCTTCCTCGAATACAAAACCGTGTCGTTTATCGCGCTGGGTGCTGTGGTGCTGTCTATCACCGGGGTGGAGGCGCTGTATGCCGATATGGGGCACTTCGGTAAACTGCCTATTCGTGTGGCATGGTTTATTGTGGTGCTGCCGTCGCTGGTGCTGAACTACTTTGGCCAGGGGGCGCTGCTGCTCAAACACCCGGAAGCGATAAAGAACCCGTTCTTCCTGCTGGCGCCGGAGTGGGCGCTGGTGCCGATGCTGATCCTCGCGACGCTGGCAACCGTGATTGCTTCTCAGGCGGTGATTTCCGGCGTCTTCTCCCTGACGCGCCAGGCAGTGCGTCTTGGCTATCTGTCGCCGATGCGCATCATTCATACCTCAGAGATGGAGTCCGGCCAGATTTACATCCCGTTCATTAACTGGCTGCTCTATTTCGCGGTGGTGATTGTTATCGTCAGCTTCGAGCACTCCAGCAACCTGGCGGCAGCCTACGGTATTGCCGTTACGGGGACGATGGTCCTGACCTCAATCCTCTCCACCACGGTGGCGTACCGGAACTGGCACTGGAATAAATTCCTGGTGGCGATGATTCTGGTGGGTTTCCTGTGTATCGATATTCCTCTGTTCTCGGCTAACCTCGACAAAATTATCTCCGGCGGCTGGCTACCGCTGACGCTCGGCTTAGTCATGTTCATTATCATGACGACCTGGAAGAGCGAGCGTTTCCGCCTGCTGCGCCGGATGCACGAACACGGTAATTCTCTGGATGCGATGATCGTCTCGCTGGAGAAATCTCCGCCGGTTCGCGTACCGGGCACCGCCGTGTATATGTCGCGTGCGCTGAACGTCATTCCGTTTGCCCTGATGCACAACCTCAAGCACAACAAAGTGCTGCATGAGCGGGTGATCCTGCTGACGCTGCGTACCGAAGATGCACCTTATGTCCACAACGTCCGCCGCGTGCAGATAGAGCAACTGTCGCCCACCTTCTGGCGGGTGGTGGCAAGCTACGGCTGGCGTGAAACGCCGAACGTGGAAGAAGTGTTCCACCGCTGCGGCCTGGAAGGCTTAAGCTGCCGAATGATGGAGACCTCGTTCTTTATGTCGCACGAGTCGCTGATCATTGGCAAACGTCCGTGGTATCTGCGTCTGCGCGGCAAACTCTACCTTATCCTCCAGCGTAATGCCCTGCGTGCGCCCGACCAGTTCGAGATCCCGCCTAACCGGGTGATTGAGTTAGGCACCCAGGTCGAGATTTAAGTCCTGGTACGGCCTGATGCCCTCACCTTAACCCTCCAAAACAGAGGGTGGGTGCAAACATAAAAAACGGTAACCAGAGGGTTACCGTTTTGCATTTAACTCCCCCGCATTTCACTTAGCGAAACGTTTCGACGGCGATCACAAATCTGCAACGCCATGATGGTTTTCTGCGCATCGGTAAGATTAAACTGGCTTCAGCGAAACGTTTCGCTAGTGGAGCAAGAATATGAAGAAAGGCACGGTACTCAACTCTGAAGTCTCATCGGTTATCTCCCGTCTCGGGCATACCGATACGCTGGTCGTGTGTGATGCAGGTTTACCCATCCCTCATAGCACAACGCGTATTGATCTGGCTTTAACGCAGGGCGTGCCCTCGTTTATGCAGGTGCTGGATGTTGTGACAACCGAGATGCAGGTTGAGGAAGCCATTCTCGCAACGGAAATCAAACAACATAATCCGCAGCTCCACGAAACGTTGCTTGGCCATATCAAGCAACTGCAACAACACCAGGGAAACACCATAAAAATTAGTTATATAACGCACGAACAGTTCAAGAAAAATACCGCTGAAAGCCAGGCGGTTATCCGCAGCGGGGAGTGTTCCCCGTATGCGAATATCATTCTCTGTGCTGGCGTCACTTTCTGAGGCCACCATGGACGCACTACTGCAACTGAAAGGGATCGATAAATCGTTCCCGGGCGTCAAAGCCCTCTCCGGTGCTGCACTCAACGTTTATGCTGGCCGCGTGATGGCGCTGGTCGGTGAAAACGGCGCAGGCAAATCCACGATGATGAAAGTGCTGACCGGCATCTATCAACGCGACGCCGGTTCGCTGTTATGGCTGGGGAAAGAGACCACCTTCAACGGCCCGAAATCCTCTCAGGAAGCCGGGATCGGCATCATCCACCAGGAGTTGAACCTGATCCCGCAGCTCTCCATTGCGGAGAACATCTTCCTTGGCCGTGAGTTCATTAACCGCTTTGGCAAAATCGACTGGAAACAGATGTATGCCGAAGCCGACAAACTGCTGGCGAAGCTGAACCTGCGCTTCAAAAGCGATCGGCTGGTGGGCGAACTTTCCATTGGCGATCAGCAGATGGTGGAGATCGCGAAAGTCCTGAGCTTCGAATCCCGGGTTATCGTGATGGATGAGCCGACTGACGCCCTCACTGATACCGAAACCGACTCCCTGTTCCGCGTGATCCGCGAGCTGAAAGCCCAGGGGCGCGGCATTGTCTATATCTCCCACCGTATGAAAGAGATCTTCGAGATCTGCGACGACGTGACGGTATTCCGCGACGGGCAGTTTATTGCCGAGCGTGAAGTGGTGACGCTGACCGAAGACTCGCTGATTGAGATGATGGTGGGACGTAAGCTGGAAGATCAGTACCCACGCATTGATAAGCAGCCGGGTGATATTCGTCTCAAGGTTGATAACCTGTGCGGCCCGGGCGTAAATAATGTCTCCTTTACGCTGCGCCAGGGCGAAATCCTCGGCGTGGCCGGGCTGATGGGCGCCGGGCGTACCGAGCTGATGAAGGTGCTGTATGGTGCCAGCCCTCGCACCAGCGGATACGTTACGCTTGATGGCCATGAGGTTGTTACCCGTACGCCGCAGGATGGCCTGGCGAACGGTATCGTCTACATCTCCGAAGACCGTAAGCGCGATGGCCTGGTACTGGGCATGTCGGTGAAAGAGAACATGTCCTTGACCGCGCTGCGCTACTTCAGCCGCAGTGGCGGAGGCCTGAAACATAAAGACGAGCAGCAGGCCGTTAGCGATTTTATCCGCCTCTTTAACGTCAAAACGCCGTCGATGGAACAGGCTATCGGTCTGCTGTCCGGCGGCAACCAGCAGAAAGTGGCGATTGCCCGCGGCCTGATGACCCGTCCGAAAGTGCTGATCCTCGATGAGCCAACCCGTGGCGTGGATGTCGGGGCGAAGAAAGAAATTTATCAGCTCATCAACCAGTTTAAGGCTGACGGGCTGAGCATCATTCTGGTCTCTTCCGAGATGCCAGAGGTATTAGGCATGAGCGATCGCATTATCGTCATGCATGAAGGGCATCTCGGCGGTGAATTCAGTCGCGAGCAGGCCACCCAGGAAATTCTGATGGCTGCCGCTGTGGGCAAGCTTAATCGCGTGGATCAGGAGTAAGAAGATGACTACCCAGGCTGTTTCTGGACGCCGTTATTTCACTAAGGCATGGCTGTTGGAACAAAAATCGCTGATTGCCCTGCTGGTGCTGATCGCGATTGTCTCCACCATGAGTCCGAACTTTTTTACCGTTAATAACCTGTTCAATATTCTTCAGCAAACGTCCGTAAACGCCATTATGGCGGTGGGGATGACGCTGGTGATTTTGACGTCGGGTATCGACCTGTCCGTCGGTTCCCTGCTGGCGCTCACCGGCGCGGTTGCTGCTTCAATTGTAGGGATTGAAGTCAACGCGCTGGTGGCCGTAGCAGCGGCGCTGGCGCTGGGAGCCGCAATTGGGGCCGTCACCGGAATGATCGTGGCGAAAGGCCGCGTGCAGGCCTTTATCGCCACCCTGGTAATGATGTTACTGCTGCGCGGTGTGACCATGGTCTACACCAACGGTAGTCCGGTGAACACTGGCTTTACCGACAACGCCGATCTGTTTGGCTGGTTCGGTATCGGCCGCCCGCTGGGTATTCCGACGCCGGTCTGGATCATGGGTCTGGTGTTCCTTGCGGCGTGGTACATGTTGCATCACACCCGCCTGGGCCGTTATATCTATGCTCTGGGCGGTAACGAAGCGGCAACGCGTCTGTCCGGCATCAGCGTCAATAAAGTCAAAGTTATCGTCTACTCCCTGTGCGGCCTGCTGGCTTCGCTGGCGGGCATTATCGAGGTGGCACGTCTCTCCTCTGCTCAGCCAACGGCGGGTACGGGTTATGAGCTGGATGCCATCGCTGCGGTCGTACTGGGCGGCACCAGCCTGGCAGGCGGTAAAGGTCGTATCGTGGGGACGCTGATCGGTGCGCTGATCCTCGGCTTCCTGAACAATGGTTTGAATTTGTTAGGTGTTTCTTCCTATTACCAGATGATCGTCAAAGCGGTAGTGATTTTGCTGGCGGTACTGGTAGACAACAAAAAACAGTAACTGACGACACTACAGGACATCTTTGATATGAACATGAAAAAACTGGCTACCCTGGTTTCTGCTGTCGCGCTGAGCGCAACTGTGAGTGCAAACGCCATGGCGAAAGATACCATCGCGCTGGTGGTTTCTACCCTCAACAACCCGTTCTTCGTCTCCCTGAAGGATGGCGCGCAGAAAGAAGCCGACAAACTGGGCTACAACCTGGTGATCCTGGATTCCCAGAACAACCCGGCAAAAGAGCTGGCTAATGTGCAGGACTTAACCGTTCGCGGCACCAAAATTCTGCTGATCAACCCAACCGATTCCGACGCGGTAGGTAACGCCGTGAAGATGGCAAACCAGGCTAACATCCCGGTGATCACCCTTGACCGTCAGGCCTCTAAAGGCGAAGTGGTTAGCCACATTGCCTCTGATAACGTGCTGGGCGGCAAAATCGCCGGTGACTACATCGCCAAGAAAGCAGGCGAAGGCGCCAAAGTTATCGAACTGCAGGGCATCGCCGGAACTTCCGCAGCGCGTGAGCGTGGCGAAGGCTTCCAGCAGGCTGTGGCTGCCCACAAATTCAACGTGCTGGCCAGCCAGCCAGCAGACTTTGACCGCACTAAGGGTCTGAACGTTATGCAGAACCTGCTGACTGCTCACCCGGACGTTAAAGCGGTATTCGCACAGAACGATGAAATGGCGCTGGGCGCGCTGCGTGCACTGCAGACCGCAGGTAAATCTGATGTGATGGTGGTTGGATTTGACGGTACGCCGGATGGTGAAAAAGCGGTAAACGATGGCAAACTGGCTGCGACCATTGCTCAGCTGCCGGAGCAGATTGGCGCGACTGGCGTGCAGACTGCTGACAAAGTGCTGAAGGGCGAGAAAGTTCAGGCTAAATACCCTGTTGACCTGAAACTGGTCATCAAGCAGTAATATGCGATTCAGGCAGCCGACGGTTGCCTGAAGGGCAACATATAAAGAAAAGAGTGGCATACGCCACCGGGTTATCCCGGTGGCACTCTCTGATGGACACTTCAATGATGAAAACCGCAGGTAAGCTCGTCGTCCTTGGCAGTATTAATGCCGATCACATTCTTAACCTTGACGCTTTCCCGACACCGGGCGAGACCGTAACGGGTAACCGCTATCAGGTCGCCTTTGGCGGCAAGGGCGCAAACCAGGCGGTTGCCGCCGGACGCAGCGGTGCCAACATCGCCTTTATCGCCTGTACCGGCGATGATGATACCGGTGAGCGCGTGCGCAAACAGCTGGCAAGCGACAACATCGATATTGCGCCGGTCAGCGTGGTGGAAGGCGAATCAACCGGCGTGGCGCTGATTTTTGTCAACGCGGAAGGTGAGAATGTCATCGGTATTCACGCGGGTGCGAATGCGGCGTTGACCTCTGAACGCGTGGTGGCGCAGCAGGAGAGTATTGCACAGGCCGACGCCCTGCTGATGCAACTGGAGACGCCGGTAGAAAGCGTGCTGGCGGCTGCGCAAATTGCTCATAAAAATCACACCACTGTCGTACTTAATCCCGCCCCTGCCCGTGTATTATCAGACGAGCTGCTGGCGCTGGTGGATATCATTACCCCTAACGAAACCGAAGCCGAAAAGCTGACGGGTATTCGCGTTGAAAACGATGACGATGCGGCGCGCGCGGCGAAAGCCTTGCACCAGAAAGGCATCAGTAAGGTCATCATTACCCTTGGCAGCCGTGGCGTATGGGCCAGCGTCGAGGGAGAAGGTCGTCGCGTTCCTGGTTTTAAGGTGAAAGCAGTCGATACCATCGCCGCGGGAGATACCTTTAATGGTGCGCTGGTTACGGCGCTGCTGGAAGGTGAGCCGCTGGATAACGCGATTCGTTTTGCCCACGCGGCAGCAGCCATTGCCGTGACCCGTCCAGGGGCGCAGCCTTCTGTTCCATGGCGCAATGAGATCGATGAATTTTTAAGTCAGCAGAGGTAGCGTTTGGCCACAATGAAAGATGTCGCTCGCGTGGCGGGCGTCTCTACTTCGACGGTCTCCCATGTCATTAATAAGGATCGCTTCGTCAGCGAGGCGATCCGGGAGAAGGTCGAAGCCGCAGTGAAATCCCTCAATTATGCGCCTTCCGCCCTGGCGCGCAGTCTGAAACTTAACCAGACCCGCACCATCGGCATGCTCATTACCGCCAGTACCAACCCCTTTTACTCTGAGCTGGTGCGCGGTGTGGAGCGCAGCTGCTTCGAGCGTGGCTACAGCCTGGTGCTCTGTAATACCGAAGGCGACGAACAGCGCATGAACCGCAACCTGGAGACGCTGATGCAAAAGCGTGTCGACGGGTTATTACTGCTGTGTACCGAAACGCATCAACCCTCACCCGAGATTATGCAGCGCTACCCCTCCGTTCCTACGGTGATGATGGACTGGGCACCGTTCGACGGTACCAGCGACCTGATTCAGGATAACTCGCTGCTGGGCGGGGACATGGCGACGCAGCATCTGATTGATAAAGGCCATACCCGTATCGCCTGCATTACCGGCCCGCTGGATAAAACTCCGGCCCGTCTGCGTCTGGAAGGTTTTCTGGTGGCCATGGCGCGCGCCGGTTTACCTGTCCCGGACGGATATCAAATTACCGGTGACTTTGAATTTAGCGGTGGTTTCGAGGCGATGCAGTCGTTACTGGCGCAGAAAGAGCGTCCGCAGGCAGTCTTTATCGGTAATGATGCAATGGCGGTGGGGGCTTATCAGGCGCTTTATCAGGCGGGACTTCGTATCCCGGACGATATCGCCGTGGTGGGATATGACGATATCGAACTGGCGAAGTATATGACGCCGCCGCTCACTACCATTCATCAGCCCAAGGATGAACTGGGCGAGCTGGCGATTGATGTATTGATCCATCGTATCGCCCAGCCCGCACTGCAACAGCAGCGGCTGCAGCTTACTCCTGTTCTGATGGAACGGGGCTCTGTTTAGGTTTGTGCCGTTCTTTTATGAGGTTCTGACCGTCTTTCGGTTTTAACAGCATAAACACCAGTGCAGAGACAACCGTCAGCACACCCATAGTGATAAAGGTTGAGTGAAATTGTTCGACAGTGTTGTTGCTGTCGAACCCTTCGTAAAAGCGCAATACCGCCGCACTGACCGCAACCCCCAGACTGATTGAAAGCTGCTGCGTGACTGCCAGCATGCTGTTACCGCCGCTGGCATTCTCATCGCTGAGATCGGCAAGGGTAATGGTGTTCATTGAGGTGAACTGGATGGACATCGCCATCCCCAGCACAAACAGCGGCAGGATCAGCATCCACACCGGCAGCGCTGCCGACTGCAGTGAGAATTGCGCAATCATCACGCCGATAAATACCGTCACTCCGACCAGGGTTCTGCGGTATCCCAGCCGCCGTAACAATTGGGTCACCCCGGATTTAGCCAGAATCGAACCCACCGCCGTAGGCGCCATCATGCAGCCTGCAATCAACGCCGGATAACCGAACCCGACCTGCAGCATTAGCGGCATAAGGAAGGGAACACAGCCTGTGCCCAGCCGCGAAGCGATGTTTCCGGCAATGCCCACCGAGAAGGTACGCGTGTTAAACAGCGAGAGCGAAATCAGCGGCGTAGGGTGACGACGCGCATGACGTATATAAAGAAGAAAAAGAAGAATGCCGCTGAAGATAATGGAGATGGCCAGCCAGGTTGCCACCACTTTCTCACCGAACAGCTCCATGCCGCTGGAAAATAGCACCAGGCTCAGGCCAAACAGGAAGAATCCGCCCATATCGAATTTGCGCCGCGGAGTCGTGAAGTTCGGCATAAACTTGCGGGCATAGAAAAGACCGGCGATCCCAATCGGAATATTAATGAGGAATATCCAGTGCCAGCTGGCCCAGGTAACCAGAACGCCCCCCAGTACCGGCCCGAGGATCGGCCCGACCAGGCCCGGCATGGTGACGAAGTTAAGCACCGGTAACAGTTCGCTGCGCGGATAGGCTCTCAACAGTGCCAGGCGCGCGACCGGCATCATCATTGCACCGCCTACGCCCTGAATCACCCGGAAGATAACCAGCTCACCCAGCGAACTGGAGAGGGCGCAGGCCAGCGACCCCAGCGTAAATAACGTTACCGCCAGCATAAAGACACGGCGTGTGCCGAAGCGATCGGCCAGCCAGCCGCTCACCGGGATTAGCATCGCAACGGTCAGGGTATAACTAATGATGGCTGACTGCATGGCCAGCGGAGAACGATTAAGGCTTTCGGCAATCGCCGGAAGGGCGGTGTTAAGGATGGTGGCGTCCAGCGCCTGCATAAAGAAAGCCATCGCCGCAATCCATGGCAAACCCGCCATGCTGCGTGCTTTTTTTACTGTCATTCGAATTCCTGTTGTTTATTGCTATCGTGCCGGTGTGGCAAGCAGTGTCTGGCTGGCCGCCATAGCGCGCAGCCCATCGCTGTCCTGAATGGCATCAACGATAGCCTGGTGTAAATCCAGCTTCACCACCTCGTCCTGCGTTATAGACGTAAAGTAAGTGTGGTAGACAGAATGAAAGAGCGAGGCGAAAGAGGTCAGGAACGGATTACCGCTCATCTCATAGATATGCTCGTGCCAGGCCATATCTACTTCTATCCAGCGCTCCCGGTTAAAGTGCTTTTTCAGATGCACCATCTCATCCATTAAAGTATTTAACCGCGCTTTTTGCTCTGCCGTTCCGATCGTGGCGGCCAGCAGGCAGGCCTGAGGCTCCAGGCTGCTGCGCATGACCAGGAAATGCTCAATAACCTGATGGAAGTTATCTTCCGTCATCCACCAGGAGAGCAACTCTTGATCGAGGAAGTTCCAGTTGCTCTGGGGCATCACGCGTGTACCGATACGCGGACGAGGAAGCACCATCCCTTTCGCAGTTAAGGTTTTCACGGCCTCACGCACAGCGGTTCGGCTCACGCCAAACTGCTCACCGAGTTCCAGTTCGCCCGGCAGGATGCTACCTGGCATGTATTCACCAGCCAGGATCCGCTGTGCCAGTTTTTCTGCCAGCACATATGAAAGGTTCTTTTGTGCCGCCAGCTGTTGCGCGCTCAAAGGCATAACGCATATTCCTTGATTCTTAATGCTAGTAAGTATGCCATCTGCAGGATGGTTGTGGTTGGTAAAACGACAATTAGCGCAATTTTTGGCTTAAAGACGGGTGTTTTGGTGAAAAAAAGCACGGTTGGTTATTTTTTTTAAATTTACTCTTGTCACTGCCGAAGAACTCCCTATAATGCGCCTCCACTGACACGGAACAACGGACTACAAACCGCCGTGACAGCAGGCTTCAGAGATGAACGCCGGCAGAGAAAAGCAAAAATAATCGCTTGACTCTGAATGAGGAAAACGTAATATACGG
>NZ_JBICLV010000014.1:0-129633 GCF_043105735.1 Leclercia sp. GLN_9 | reverse complement strand
AAAAAGCCCATCCTCACGGATGGGCTTTTTGCGTTGTGGCGCCGGGCAGCCGGCGGCACTGCTTTTGCCCCGCCTGTAAAACCCTAAAGCCGGGTAAGGCGGAGCCGAAATCCCAATAGATCAGGCCGCGCTCCACTGCATAATAAACTCCGAAATCCCATCCACATCATTCAAATCCAGCACTGGTACCTGCAGCGGCAATGCAACATCACTGGCTACCGCAATCACATGCTCATCCAGCGTTAACTCGCAAACATCATGTCCTGCATCGCTTCGAAACAGCAGGATCTTTGCAACAGCCTCATGCTTAAACCCCTCAACCAGCACCAGATCCAGCGTTGAGTGATCCATTCGACTGACCAGATAAGCAAGATCCAATGGCGCTTCATCCGGGGTTTCGGTCATCAGCGCCCAACGCTGATTGCTCGCCACCATCGTTTGTGCCGCACCCGCTTTACGCAGCTCATAACTGTCTTTGCCCGGCTTATCGACATCCATATTATGATGAGTGTGCTTAATCAATCCGGGACGAATACCTTTGGCGCAAAGCGCAGGTATCAGTTTCTTTAGCAGAGTGGTCTTCCCAGTACCGCTCCAGGCGGAAATCGCTAAAACGGGTATCATCTCTTCTCCTGCATGGTCTGCAAATCTTCGGTGGTATTCACATTCACGAAAGCAGATTTCAGATCGCTAAAATCAACCGGATGGCCGCCAGACTCGCGCATAAACAACATTACTCGTCGCTCTCCTGCGGCCAGGTATTCCTTTAAATCAGGCACTAACGATCGGTTAATTAACGCGATAGTAGGATGATCGCGCTCGCCGTCATGCGCCCAGACTACAGGGGCATCACCGCGCTGCTGCACCAAACGTTCAACCAGGCAAGAGGGGATAAAAGGTGTATCGCACGAACAAAAGAGAAACCACTCTGCCGGGGATTGCTGCATCACGGAGAGCATACCGGCCAACGGGCCAGGATAATCAGCAAGGTTATCCTGATAAACGGGATATCCGCTTTGCTGATAAATATCGATATGACGATTCGCGCTGATGGCGAGTGCTGATACCTGGCCGGCAAGCCTGTCAGCGACATGACGCCATAGGGGTCTATTGTTCAGTTGTTGAAGCCCCTTATCTTTGCCACCCATACGCGTCGCTCTGCCACCCGCCAGAACAACCCCAATAATCTCCCGGCACTGATTCACTAATATCGCCTCTTTTATTGTGGGATTGACCCTGCTAACGTGTCTCTCTTAATGAAAGGAGTATTCCCATGAAATGTAAACGTCTGAACGAAGTTATCGAACTCCTCCAGCCAGCCTGGCAGAAAGAGTCAGAACTTAACCTGATGCAATTCTTACAGAAACTGGCGCAGGAGTCAGGTTATGACGGTGAGCTGGCCGACCTTTCTGATGACATCCTGATCTATCACCTGAAAATGCGTGATTCCGGCAAAGATGCGGTGATCCCGGGCATCCAGAAAGATTATGAAGAAGATTTTAAAACCGCCTTGCTGCGCGCACGTGGCGTAATTAAAGAGTAAAAGCTTGTAAGAGGCGCCACCGTAAACGCTGTTAAATGATATCCTCAATCATTCGTATAATTTCCGGATGATCGGATGAACGACCAGGCTTTTACTTTCCAGACCTTACACCCGGATACCATTATGGATGCGCTGTTTGAACAGGGCATCCGGGTAGACTCAGGCCTGACACCCTTAAACAGCTATGAGAACCGCGTCTACCAGTTTCAGGATGAGGATCGCCAGCGCTTTGTGGTGAAATTTTATCGCCCGCAGCGCTGGTCAGCTGAACAAATTCAGGAAGAGCATCAGTTTGCACTCGACCTGGTGGCCGATGATGTTCCTGTCGCCGCCCCCCTTAAATTCAATAATCAGACGCTGCTGTCGCACCAGGGCTTTTATTTTGCTGTGTTTCCAAGTCTTGGTGGCAGGCAATTTGAAGCCGACAACATTGATCAGATGGAGTGGGTTGCCCGTTATTTAGGGCGCATTCATCAGACAGGACAGAAAAGCGTGTTTACCGCGCGCCCGACCATCGGCATTCAGGAATACTTGCTTGAACCGCGTCAGGTATTTGAAACATCCACGCTCATTCCTTCAGGGCTGAAAGCGCAATTCCTTGCCGCAACGGATGGCTTAATTAACGCCGTCATTTCGCGCTGGGATAACAACGTCACCACGCTGCGTCTGCACGGCGATTGCCATGCCGGAAATATCCTCTGGCGTGATGGGCCGTTATTTGTCGATCTTGATGATGCGCGAATGGGACCTGCTATTCAGGATCTCTGGATGCTACTGAATGGCGATAAAGCCGAGCAGCGAATGCAGCTTGAGACGATTATTGAAGCCTATGAAGAGTTCTCGTCCTTTGATTCAGACGAAATTGCATTAATTGAACCTTTACGTGCCATGCGTTTTGTCTATTATCTTTCCTGGTTAATCAGGCGTTGGGATGACCCCGCTTTCCCCAGAAACTTTCCGTGGCTTACCGGGGAAGATTACTGGCGTAACCAGATATCGACATTTACTGAACAGGTAAAGGTTCTGCAGGAACCCCCTTTGCAATTAACGCCAATGTATTAATCGAACACACCCAGGAGAAATTTGATCATGAAAAAAATATGGCTGGCGCTGGCAGGTATGATTCTGGCTTTTAGCGCATCGGCTGCACAGTTCAGCGATGGCAAGCAGTATATTACCCTCGACAAACCGGTAGCCGGAGAGCCTCAGGTCCTTGAGTTCTTCTCATTCTACTGCCCGCACTGCTATGAGTTCGAGCAGGTTCTGCACGTTTCCGATAACGTGAAGAAGAAGCTGCCAGAAGGCACCAAAATGACCAAGTATCATGTTGAGTTTCTTGGCCCGTTGGGCAAAGACCTGACTCAGGCATGGGCCGTTGCGATGGCGCTGGGTGTGGAAGACAAAATTACTGCGCCAATGTTTGAAGCAGTTCAGAAAACACAGGCCGTACAAACCACAGCTGATATCCGCAAAGTCTTTGTTGATGCCGGTATTAAAGGAGAAGAATACGATGCAGCCTGGAATAGCTTCGTTGTGAAATCTCTGGTAGCTCAGCAGGAAAAAGCTGCTGCTGACCTGCAGCTGCGCGGCGTGCCAGCCATGTATGTTAACGGCAAATATCAGCTGAATATGCAGGGTATGGATACCAGCAGCATGGACATCTTCGTCCAGCAATATGCTGATACCGTGAAGTATCTGGTTGAGAAGAAGTAATAAAGAAAACGCCGGTCAATGACCGGCGTTTTTGTATTCCGCTTTAATTGTGTTTATGAGCGCGTCTTTCTCACTCCACAACGTATTCAGCCAGAGCTGAAAACGTCGCTTAAAGTTCTTATCGCTGACGTAGTCCCCGTATAATTCCTCCGCCACAGGCACCAGATTAATACGCACCACGATCCGGGTTAACTTGCCGCTGAGCATATCCTGAAATGGCGTCTTATCGTTTTCTGGATAACAGAGCGTGACGTTCAGTAATTTGTCGAACTGTTTGCCTAGCACGTTAAGCGCCATGGCGATCCCGGCCGCTTTTGGCGGCAGCAGGTTGGCATACGGCGAGCGCGTTTGCTGCTGCTTCTCTTCGGTAAAGCGAGAGCCTTCGACGAAATTAACGATTGTGGTGGGGTGCGAGCGAAACTTCTCACAGGAGCGGCGGGTGGTTTCAACATCTTTACCGCGGCGCTCAGGATGGCGAATCAGATAGCTACGCGAATAGCGTTTCATGAAGGGCATATCCAGCGCCCAGCAGGCCAGGCCAATAAAAGGCACCCAGGCGAGCTGCTGCTTAAGAAAGTATTTGTTCATGGGGATATGTTTGCGGAACAGCACGCATAACACCACAATATCGGCCCAGCTATGGTGGTTACAGATGAGCAAATACCAGTTTTTCTTGTTAAGCCCTTCCAGACCCTGAACATCCCATTTCAGATGCGGATTAAGACGCAAAAGTACTGCCAGGCCTTCACACCAGCAGTGCATCATGAAATTACAAAAACCTGATACGGCACGCCAGACGACGGGGATCGGTAGTAACAGTTTAATTATTCCGGCGATGATAATCGGCACAGAACAGGCGATGGTGACCAGAATAGTTAATGCGATACTTAACAGAAGCGTGATCGCAGCCAGCAGTCTAGACATGATGAGTGTTTTCAGGTGGTTAGATATAATATGCGCCTGATAAACAGACACCGGGCGCTGATTTTACCAGAAAACGCTAAAAGGATGGGGCTTTAACCTGGTATGAACAGCGTTTTACCTGTCAGCGGAGAAAAATTCTATGGCACAGATCCGGCGTGGCTTATATCCACATGGAGTAAATTGTCATCAATCAGAGATATGAGATCGCGATCAAACAATAATATATTGATTATTAAGATTAATTATTAGCATAGCGATCAACAGATAGCACATTTAGTCCAAGTCGCAGAAACTATTCACAAACTTATCCACAGATTTAATTTGCGACCGATCCTCAGGATCGCAAAATCTTTGGCTGTATTGACCGCGAAAAACTGATGTTTTCATCCTTCTGTGGCATCCTTTAACCATAAATTACTTAAAGGCACGGACATTATGGTTCAGATCCCCGAAAATCCGCTTATTCTCGTCGACGGTTCGTCTTATCTTTATCGGGCGTATCATGCGTTTCCTCCGCTGACTAATAGCGCCGGAGAGCCTACTGGCGCAATGTATGGCGTGCTGAACATGCTGCGTAGTTTGATTTTGCAGTATCAGCCGAGCCATGCCGCCGTCGTATTCGATGCGAAAGGCAAAACTTTCCGGGATGAGCTGTTTGAACACTATAAATCCCATCGCCCGCCAATGCCGGACGATCTGCGCGCGCAGATTGAGCCTCTGCATAAGATGGTAAAAGCGATGGGTCTGCCTTTAATGGCCGTCTCTGGCGTGGAAGCAGACGATGTAATCGGTACGCTGGCACGAGAAGCCGAGAAAATGGGCCGCCCGGTATTGATCAGTACCGGCGATAAAGACATGGCGCAGCTGGTCACGCCAGGGATCACCCTGATTAACACCATGACCAATACCATCCTTGGCCCTGAAGAGGTGGTGACCAAATATGGCGTGCCGCCGGAGCTGATCATCGACTTCCTCGCGCTGATGGGCGACTCCTCCGATAACATTCCGGGCGTGCCGGGTGTGGGCGAGAAGACGGCCCAGGCGCTGCTGCAAGGTCTGGGTGGGCTGGATACGCTGTACAGCGAGCAGGATAAAATTGCCGGGTTAACCTTCCGCGGCGCCAAAACCATGGCCGCTAAGCTTGAGCAAAATAAAGAGGTCGCGTATCTCTCCTATCAACTGGCGACCATTAAAACCGACGTTGAACTGGATCTGACCTGCGAACAGCTGGAAGTACAGCAACCTGCCGTAGAGGAGCTGTTGAGCCTGTTTAAACAGTATGAATTCAAACGCTGGATAACCGATCTCGACGCAGGAAAATGGCTGCAGGCGAAAGGGGCAAAACCGGCGGCTAAACCAAAACAGACGCTGGTGATTGATGCGGAAGTAGAGCCGGAAGAAGAAGCCACGGTCCTCTCTTCTGAACATTACGAAACCATTCTTGATGAAGCCCAGTTGCAGGTCTGGATTGAAAAATTAAAGCAGGCGCCGGTGTTCGCTTTTGATACCGAAACTGACAGCCTCGATAATGTCTCCGCCAATATGGTCGGCCTCTCCTTTGCCACTGAGCCTGGCGTTGCCGCCTATGTGCCGGTCGCCCACGATTACCTGGATGCGCCTGAACAGATCAGCCGTGAGCGGGTGCTCGAACTGCTCAAGCCGATCCTTGAAGACGAAAAAGCACTCAAGGTGGGGCAAAACCTGAAGTTTGACCGCGGTATCCTGCAAAACTACGGCATTGAACTGCGGGGCATCGCGTTCGATACCATGCTGGAATCCTATATCCTCGACAGCGTTGCCGGTCGTCATGATATGGATTCACTCTCGGATCGCTGGCTGAAGCACAAAACCGTAACCTTCGAAGAGATCGCGGGCAAGGGCAAAAATCAGCTGACGTTTAACCAGATTGCCCTGGAAGAGGCGGGACACTATGCGGCAGAAGATGCTGACGTCACGCTGCAACTGCATTTAAAGATGTGGCCAAAGCTGCAAAAACACGCCGGGCCGCTGAACGTGTTCCAGAATATCGAGATGCCGCTGGTGCCGGTTCTGTCTCGCATTGAGCGCAACGGCGTTAAGATCGATCCGGCAGTACTGCATAAGCACTCAGAAGAGATCACCTTGCGCCTGAACGAGCTTGAGCAAAAAGCGCATGAGATCGCCGGCGAGCCGTTTAACCTCTCGTCCACCAAACAGCTGCAGACCATCCTGTTTGAAAAGCAAGGCATTAAGCCGCTGAAGAAAACGCCGGGTGGTGCACCGTCAACCTCTGAAGAGGTGCTGGAAGAGCTGGCGCTGGACTATCCGCTGCCGAAAGTGATCCTGCAATACCGTGGGCTGGCAAAGCTGAAATCGACCTATACCGATAAGCTGCCGTTGATGATCAACCCGAAAACGGGTCGCGTGCATACCTCTTATCATCAGGCGGTGGCAGCCACCGGGCGTCTGTCCTCGACCGATCCGAACCTGCAAAACATTCCGGTGCGTAATGAAGAGGGGCGTCGTATCCGTCAGGCGTTTATTGCGCCGCAGGACTACGTGATTGTCTCCGCTGACTATTCGCAGATTGAGCTGCGTATTATGGCGCACCTGTCCCGGGATAAAGGCCTGTTGACCGCCTTTGCTGAAGGGCAGGATATCCACCGGGCGACGGCGGCCGAAGTCTTTGGGATGTCACTGGAGAGTGTAACCGGGGAACAGCGCCGCAGCGCAAAAGCGATCAACTTTGGTCTGATCTACGGTATGAGCGCCTTTGGCCTCTCCCGTCAGCTCAATATTCCACGTAAAGAGTCGCAGAAGTACATGGATCTCTATTTCGAGCGCTATCCGGGCGTGCTGCAATATATGGAGAGCACCCGTGCCAAGGCGAAAGAAAAAGGTTATGTCGAAACGCTGGACGGACGTCGTCTCTATCTGCCGGATATCAACTCAAGCAATGCAGCGCGCCGTGCCGGTGCCGAGCGTGCCGCGATCAACGCCCCGATGCAGGGGACAGCAGCAGATATCATTAAACGTGCGATGATCGCCGTTGATGCCTGGCTGGAGAAAGACCAGCCGCGGGTTCGTATGATCATGCAGGTACACGATGAACTGGTGTTCGAAGTGCACAAAGACGATCTGGAGTCCGTCTCGAAAAAGATCCATGAACTGATGGAAAACAGCATGAAACTGGATGTGCCGTTGCTGGTGGAAGTGGGTAGCGGAGAAAACTGGGATCAGGCTCACTAACTCTTTCTGGAATATGAACACTTTTTGTAAGTAAGCAACATATCCATGAACGTTTTGTGATGATCATTAGAATTACCTATGTAAAGAATGAAAAAAAACTACAAAAAGTGCTTTGTCTATAGTCTAAAAAAGGGTAGAGTTATTCGCGTAGGGTACAGAGGTAAGATGTTCTATCTTTCAGACCTTTTACTTCACGTAATCGGATTTGGCTGAATATTTTAGCCGCCCCAGTCAGTAATGACTGGGGCGTTTTTTATTGCGGCAAAGAAAAGTTTCAGCGCAAAAAAAAGCGCGGACATCGCCGCGCTTATTATCACTCTTCCGCTTCTGTCGCGGGTTCCAGCTCACTGTACCAGCGATCCAGTTTTTCACGCAGTTTATCCACGCCAAGTTTCTTCAGTGAAGAAAAAGCCTCAACCTGGATGTCGCCGTTAAACGCCAGAACCGCTTCACGCACCATATTCACCTGCGCTTTACGCGCGCCACTTGCCAGCTTGTCGGCTTTGGTCAACAGCACCAGCACCTCGATCCCGCTTTCGACGGCCCAGTGGATCATCTGCTGATCAAGATCTTTGAGCGGATGACGAATATCCATCAGCACGACCAGACCTTTCAGGCACAGGCGTTTTTCCAGGTATTCACCCAGGGCGCGCTGCCATTTGATTTTCATCTCTTCCGGTACTTCGGCGTAGCCATAGCCCGGTAAGTCGACCAGGCGTTTGCCCGGCGCAACTTCAAACAGGTTAATCAGCTGGGTACGGCCAGGCGTTTTAGAGATACGGGCGAGGCTTTTCTGATTGGTCAGGGTATTCAGAGCGCTGGATTTCCCCGCGTTGGACCGGCCAGCAAATGCCACTTCAAGACCCGCATCGGCGGGTAAATGGCGAATATCAGGCGCACTAAGAACAAAATGCGTCTGGTGATAATTCAGGTTGGTCACGTGGTTGTCTCCAGAAATTCGTAACGTTGGGGGGATTATACCTGAACAGAGAGAAAAGGCTTTTCCCATCGGCAGTCTGGCTGTAAGTAAAAACCATGAACTTTGTAAGAGATCTGCCCTTTAAATTATGGGAGATTTAAGAAAAATCGCAGAGCCTTTAAAAATCATAATCATTAAAATCAAACTATTAACGCTTAGTCCTAATCTGAAAAGCGCGCGTAAATCGCCTTTGTGGGTTGTAGGTTTAACCGGACCGCGTAAAGTAGCGCTCAACGGCGAGGATGCCAACAGGAAGCGGACTTAAGGATGAGGGTCAGGAGCGCCAGGAGGCGAAGACAAAGGACAGTCAGGAAGACGTACGCCTGGAGGCGTTTGAAAAAGGAAAAGGACCTGTCACGGACGGTAGCTGCTCACGGAAAAACAGGGTGAGTTGTCAGCAAACAGGGATTGTCAGACCCATAACGCGTTATGAGTCAGGAAAAAAGGCGACAGATTGCTCTGTCGCCTTTTTTCTTTGCTTGCTTTCTGCTAGATTTCGCCGCAATTCTATACTGAATAAAACGACGTAAAGACAAAACAACATGAAAAAACCGACCTCCGCTGCAGGCGCTAAACGTCCAGCAAAAGCACGCCGTAAAACGCGCGAAGAACTGAATCAGGAAGCGCGCGATCGCAAACGCGATAAAAAGCATCGTGGCCATGCTGCGGGCAGTCGCACAAGCGGCAGCGGTGAATCGGGTGCGTCTGCGAAAAGTAAGCAGCAGAAAGACCCGCGTATCGGCAGTAAAACACCTGTTCCATTAGGCGTGACCAATGCCCCGGTCACCAGGCAGCACAAACCCAAGAGCGAGAAACCTATGCTTTCACCGCAGGCTGAGCTGGATTTGCTGGAGAATGATGAGCGCCTGGATGCGCTGCTGGAACGTCTTGAAGAGGGTGAAACCCTGAATGCTGAAGAGCAATCCTGGGTTGATGCCAAACTGGATCGCATCGATGAACTGATGCAGAAGCTTGGTCTCTCTTACGACGACGAAGAGGAAGAGGAAGAAGAAGAGAAGCAGGAAGACATGATGCGCCTGCTGAAAGGTGGAAACTAACATTTGCACCCGGCAGGCTTTATCGTCCTGCTTATAACCCTTCCGGTTATATGTTATCTGGTGTGGTTATTCGTTAAACTACGGCGGTTGTCGCGGCGACAAAAGTGGCTGCGCACCCGATTCATGGCCCGCACAGGGGCCAGAACGGGCCGCCGTAAACGAACGCGGCACCATCGGAAGGAGTGAACATGTCTGTACCAACCATCGACTGGGATCTGGCCCTGATCCAAAAATATAACTATTCCGGGCCGCGTTATACCTCGTATCCAACCGCGCTGGAATTTTCCGACGCCTTCGGTGATAGCCATTTTCAGCAGGCGGTTGCGCGTTACCCCGATCGCCCGCTTTCTCTGTATGTTCATATCCCGTTCTGCCACAAGCTCTGCTATTTCTGCGGCTGCAATAAAATTGTTACCCGCCAGCAGCACAAAGCAGATCAGTATCTGGACGCGCTTGAGCAGGAGATCCTCCATCGCGCGCCGCAGTTTGCCGGACGCCATGTCAGCCAGCTCCACTGGGGTGGCGGTACGCCGACCTACCTGAATAAAGCGCAAATCAGCCGCCTGATGAATTTGCTGCGGAATAACTTCCGTTTCGATGCCGATGCGGAAATCTCCATCGAAGTGGATCCGCGCGAAATCGAGCTGGATGTGCTCGATCACCTGCGTGGCGAAGGCTTTAACCGCCTGAGTATGGGCGTGCAGGACTTCAACAAAGAGGTCCAGCGCCTGGTCAACCGCGAGCAGGATGAAGCGTTCATCTTCGCGCTGTTAAATCACGCGCGGGAGATTGGCTTTACGTCCACCAATATCGACCTGATTTATGGTCTGCCAAAACAGACACCAGAAAGCTTTGCCTACACGCTGAAGCGCGTGGCGGAGCTTAACCCGGATCGCCTGAGCGTCTTTAACTATGCGCATCTGCCGACGCTGTTTGCCGCGCAACGCAAAATCAAAGATGCGGACCTGCCTTCTGCCCAGCAAAAGCTGGATATCCTGCAGGAAACCATCACCTCTCTGACCGAGACCGGCTACCAGTTTATCGGCATGGATCACTTTGCCCGCCCGGACGATGAGCTGGCGATCGCCCAGCGCGAAGGTGTGCTGCATCGTAATTTCCAGGGTTACACCACCCAGGGCGATACGGATCTGCTGGGCATGGGCGTTTCGGCCATCAGCATGATTGGCGACTGCTACGCGCAGAACCAGAAAGAGCTGAAGCACTATTATCAACAGGTAGATGCAACCGGAAACGCCCTGTGGCGCGGCATCGCCTTAACCCGCGACGACTGTATTCGCCGGGACGTGATTAAAGCGCTGATCTGTAATTTCCGCCTCGACTTCAGTGATGTCGAAGCGCAGTGGGATCTGCAATTTAATGATTACTTTGCTGAAGACCTGAAATTGCTGGCGCCGTTGGCGAAAGATGGGCTGGTGGATGTCACGGAGAGTGCGATTGAGGTCACGCCGAAAGGGCGTCTGTTGATTCGTAATATCTGTATGTGCTTTGACGCCTATCTGCGTCAGAAAGCGCGCTTACAGCAGTTCTCGCGCGTCATTTAACGGTATTGCCCGGTGGCGCTAACGCCTACCGGGCCTACAGAATCGAACCGTAGGCCGGTTAAGCGTTCGCGCCACCCGACTTTTCTAGCTAAACAGCCCAACCAGCGCCGCACACAGCACTGCCGCAATGGCCGCTTGTGGCGTATGCCCCACTGCTGCGCTGGCTTCGACGCCGCCAGACAATACCGTCACGATTGATTCCAGCATGATGCTCCCCCCATTTTCCCGGCAAGATCATACTTAACTCATCGGAACAGTAAAGCGCAAAATAGCGGCAGTTTGCGCTTAATTAATGCACTTTACACAGCGGGTAAAAATCACTCCATTCCCAGCTCTTTTAACTTCCGCGTCAGGGTATTGCGACCCCAGCCAAGCAGGCGTGCCGCCTCCTGCTTATGGCCCTGGGTATGACGCAGCGCAGTGGTAAGCAGCGTGCGTTCCATCTCGGGTTGCGCCTCGGAGAGCAGATTTTGATGACCGGAACGCAGGGCGCGATCGGCCCATTGCGCCAGCAGTGTGGCCCAGCTGTCGGGCAGGCTCTGACCTGTGCTGCTTTCCGGCACGTGGGTTTCGAAAAGCTCAGGCGGCAAATCCTGGATCAACACCTCCTGGCCTGCGGCCATCACCGTTAACCAGCGGCAGGTATTTTCCAGCTGACGCACGTTGCCCGGCCAGGCCAGACGCGTTAACGCGGCTTCGGTTTCCGGGTGCAGCAGTTTAGCTTCTACCCCCAGCTCACGGGCGGCATCCTGCAGGAAATGACGTGCCAGACGCGGGATATCCTCCCGGCGCTCGCGCAGCGGCGGCAGGTGGACGCGAATAACGTTCAGGCGGTGGAATAAGTCCTCACGGAATTTCCCCTCCTGGACGCGCAGCTCAAGGTTCTGGTGGGTGGCGGCAATGATACGTACATCGACCTTAACCGGCGCATAGCCGCCCACGCGGTAAAACTGACCGTCCGCCAGCACGCGCAGCAGTCGCGTCTGGACGTCGAGCGGCATATCCCCAATCTCATCCAGAAACAGCGTCCCGCCGTCGGCCTGTTCAAAGCGGCCCTGACGAATGGTGTTGGCGCCGGTAAAGGCGCCTTTTTCGTGACCAAACAGCTCGGACTCAATCAAATCCTTGGGGATCGCGGCCATATTCAGGGCGATAAACGGCGCTTTGGCCCGCGGGCTATGGCGATGCAGGGCATGTGCGACCAGTTCTTTCCCGGTGCCTGACTCGCCGTTAATCAGCACGCTGATGGAAGAGCGTGACAGGCGGCCAATAATGCGAAACACATCCTGCATCGCGGGTGCTTCGCCAATGATATCGGTAGTCGGGCCAAATACCGGGGCATTTCGCGGCTGCTGCTGCTCCTGATAGTGGCTGATGGCACGTTCAACCAGCGCCACCGCTTCATCAATATCGAACGGTTTTGGCAGGTAATCGAACGCGCCCTGCTGGTAGGCGCTGACGGCCGCATCCAGATCGGAGTGCGCGGTCATTATGATGACCGGCAGCATCGGGTGCCGCTGCTTGATCTGTTTTAACAGCGCCAGCCCATCCATCCCCGGCATACGGATATCGGACAGCAGCACGTCCGGGGTTTTGGTGGTGAGTGCATCAAGCACATCGGCGCCACTTTCAAAAGCGGTGCAGCTTAATCCTGCTCCGGTAAGCGCCCGTTCAAGCACCCAGCGGATGGAGCTATCGTCATCAACTACCCAGACTATCCCTCGTTGCATAACCTAACCCTCTATTTCCTGATTGGCAGGTAAACCGAAAACTCGGTATGACCCGGCCAACTGGTAAATTCAATTTTGCCGGAGTGCTGATCTATCAAATTACGGGCAATCGATAAGCCTAGCCCGGTCCCGCCTTCACGGCCGCTGACCATCGGGTAAAACAGCGTGTCCTGTAAATGGGAGGGAATGCCCGGGCCGTTATCTTCCACGTCGATGCGGGCCGCCAGACGGTAGCGCGTGCCATGCAGGGTGAGCTGGAATGCCGTACGGGTACGCAGCACAATCTGGCCGCCTTCCGGGCCTAAGGCCTGCAGAGCATTACGCACGATGTTCAGCAAGACCTGTTCAATCTGGTCGGGGTCGTGCGGGAGTTCCGGCAGGCTGGGATCGTAATCCCGAATCAGCCTGACGTTATCCGGCAACTCCATCGACACCAGTTTGACGACGCGCTCGGCCACTTTGTGAATGCTTTCGGTGACGTGCATCCCGGGTTGCTGCGGGCCTAACAGGCGATCCACCAGATTACGCAGGCGATCGGCCTGTTCAATGATGACGTTGGTGTATTCCGCCAGCGCCGGATCGGGCAGGGCTTTGGTTAAGAGTTGCGCCGCGCCGCGCAGGCCACCGAGCGGATTTTTAATTTCATGGGCGAGGCCGCGCACCAGGTCCCGGGCCGCAATCTGCTGGGCATGTTGCAGCTGCTCCTGGCTCAGGCGACGCTGATTATCCATCGGCGCCATCTCCAGCAGGATCAGACCTTCCGGCAGCCGTTGCGCGGTCAGGGACAGAATATGCGAGCGCCCGTCGATCACCAGTGTGACTTCGTTATCGGTAAAGCCTTGTCCCGCCTGCAGGCTCTCCTGCATCAGGCCGATGTTCAGGGAAAAATAACTCAACAGCTCGGGTAGCGGCGCACCAAACAGTTTGCGTGAGCTTTGGGCAAGCAGCTGCTGGGCCGCAGGATTGGCGTAATGTACCGCCAGATCGTCGTCGACCAGTAAAATGCTGTTGATAAGAGAATTGAGGATCTGCCCAGCATCGGGCAGCGTGCCAGTTGCCATTCAGCAGTCTCCTGGAGTTGGTTGCACCATTTTAGTGCATTATAGCGTTTTTGCGGTAAAAAGCGCGTAAGATCAGCTTGTTGGTGGAGAAAAAAGCCCATCCGAAGATGGGCTGAAAAGTTTCCACGGCAACAAAAAAAACGACTATCAATCTCGCGCGGAAAAATCCGTGCGACAGGGATTGAAGATTAAACGCTGTAGTACAGTTCGAACTCAACCGGGTGTGGCGTCATGCGAACACGGTCGTTCTCTTCCATACGCAGCGCGATGTAAGCATCGATCGCTTCGTCAGTGAACACGCCGCCAGCCGTCAGAAACTCACGGTCTGCATCCAGCGCGTTCAGTGCTTCTTCCAGAGAACCGGCAACCTGTGGGATCTCTTTCGCTTCTTCTGGCGGCAGGTCGTACAGGTTTTTGTCCATGGCTTCGCCCGGGTGGATCTTGTTCTTAATACCGTCAAGACCCGCCATCAGCAGTGCTGCGAAGCACAGGTATGGGTTAGCCGCTGGGTCCGGGAAGCGCACTTCGATACGACGTGCTTTCGGAGAAGCAACAACCGGAATACGGATAGAAGCAGAACGGTTACGGGCAGAGTACGCCAGCATGACCGGAGCTTCGTAGCCTGGGACCAGACGCTTGTAGGAGTTGGTGGTTGGGTTCGCCAGGGCGTTGATCGCTTTAGCGTGTTTGATGACGCCACCGATGTAGTGCAGTGCCTGCTCGGACAGACCGGCATATTTGTCGCCAGAGAACAGGTTAGTACCGTTCTTGGACAGGGACATGTGGCAGTGCATACCGGAACCGTTGTCACCAAACATTGGTTTTGGCATGAAGGTCGCGGTTTTACCGAAACGGTGTGCAACGTTGTGAACAACGTATTTGTAGATCTGAATTTCGTCCGCTTTCTTGGTCATGGTGTTGAAACGGGTGGCGATTTCGTTCTGGCCAGCAGTTGCAACTTCATGGTGGTGCGCTTCAACAACCAGGCCCATCTCTTCCATGATCAGACACATGGTAGAACGGATGTCCTGTGAAGAATCGACCGGAGGAACCGGGAAGTAACCGCCTTTAACAGCAGGACGGTGACCTTTGTTGCCGCCTTCGTATTTGGTGGAGGAGTTCCATGCGCCTTCGATATCATCGATAGCAACGTGAGAACCGGAAGTGGTCGCACCAAAACGGATGTCGTCGAACAGGAAGAACTCTGGCTCTGGCCCGAACAGAACGGTGTCTGCGATGCCGGTGGAGCGCAGGTACTCTTCAGCGCGTTTAGCGATAGAGCGTGGGTCGCGGTCGTAGCCCTGCAGAGTGCCTGGCTCGAGGATATCGCAACGGATGATCAGGGTAGATTCTTCGAAGAACGGGTCAATGAGCGCAGTCGATGCGTCAGGCATCAGAACCATGTCAGATTCGTTAATACCTTTCCAGCCACCAATCGAGGAGCCGTCAAACATTTTGCCTTCTTCAAAGAATTCGGCATTCACCTGATGAGCAGGAATAGTGACGTGCTGTTCTTTGCCTTTAGTATCGGTGAAGCGCAGATCAACAAACTTCACTTCATGTTCGTTCAGCATCGTCAAAACGTGTTCAGCGGACATACTTAACTCTCCAGATTGGTCATTGTCGTCGTGGTAACGAGGTCTTCAAATTCTGTATAAGGCAGGCAATGTTGCCTCGGGTTGCCGTATTTTTTATAAAGCGAAATCTGTGCCAACTTTTAAAACACCCCAAAAAGGCGTTATCATGCGCACCATAGTGCAAAAGGGCTGCACCATGATGGTTTTGTTGCACCAGTATAGTGCTTCAATGTGAACATTGAGCACCATATTGGTGCAATTTACGTTAAAGTGCCCTTTTACCGCTCCGTGAAAGCGATCACAAAGCATCTCTGCGATACTTGTTTGCGGGGGATGTTTGTGATCCTGTTTTGTAGTGCGATTAATCCGTGTACAATAACGCGCTATTTCTAAATGCCTGAGGCAAAGTTGTGATCGAAAATCTGCGTAATATCGCCATCATCGCGCACGTTGACCATGGTAAAACTACCCTGGTTGATAAGCTGCTGCAGCAATCTGGTACGTTCGACTCTCGTGCCGAAACTCAAGAACGCGTGATGGACTCCAACGATTTGGAGAAAGAGCGTGGGATTACCATCCTCGCTAAAAACACCGCTATCAAATGGAATGACTACCGTATCAACATCGTTGATACCCCGGGGCACGCCGACTTCGGTGGTGAAGTTGAACGTGTAATGTCCATGGTCGATTCCGTGCTGCTGGTCGTTGACGCAATGGATGGCCCAATGCCGCAGACGCGCTTCGTAACCAAGAAGGCATTTGCCCATGGTCTGAAGCCAATCGTGGTTATCAACAAAGTTGACCGCCCTGGCGCGCGTCCTGACTGGGTTGTGGATCAGGTCTTCGACCTGTTCGTAAACCTCGACGCCACTGACGAGCAGCTGGACTTCCCTATCGTTTACGCGTCTGCGCTGAACGGTATCGCAGGTCTGGACCACGAAGACATGGCTGAAGACATGACCCCGCTGTACCAGGCGATTGTTGACCGTGTTCCTGCGCCAAACGTTGATATTGACGGCACCCTGCAGATGCAGATCTCTCAGCTCGACTACAACAACTACGTTGGTGTAATCGGCATTGGTCGTATCAAGCGCGGTAAAGTTAAGCCTAACCAGCAAGTTACTATCATCGATAGCGAAGGCAAAACCCGTAACGGTAAAGTCGGTAAAGTACTGACTCACCTGGGTCTGGAGCGTATCGAGAGCGACATCGCTGAAGCTGGCGACATCATCGCGATCACCGGTCTGGGCGAGCTGAACATCTCTGACACCATTTGCGACACGCAAGCGGTAGAAGCGCTGCCAGCCCTGTCTGTTGATGAACCAACTGTATCTATGTTCTTCAACGTCAACACCTCTCCGTTCTGTGGTAAAGAAGGTAAGTTCGTTACCTCTCGTCAGATCCTTGACCGCCTGAACAAAGAGCTGGTGCACAACGTTGCGCTGCGTGTTGAAGAAACGCCAGACGCTGATGCATTCCGTGTTTCCGGTCGTGGTGAGCTGCACCTGTCAGTTCTGATCGAAAACATGCGTCGTGAAGGTTTCGAGATGGCGGTTTCCCGTCCGAAAGTTATCTTCCGCGAAATCGATGGCCGTAAACAAGAGCCATTCGAAAACGTAACGCTGGACGTCGAAGAGCAGCACCAGGGTTCTGTGATGCAGGCACTGGGTGAGCGTAAAGGCGACCTGAAAAACATGAATCCAGATGGCAAAGGCCGCGTACGTCTCGACTACGTGATCCCAAGCCGTGGTCTGATCGGCTTCCGTTCAGAGTTCATGACCATGACCTCCGGTACGGGTCTGCTGTACTCCACCTTCAGCCACTACGACGACGTGCGTCCAGGCGATGTTGGCCAGCGTAACAACGGCGTTCTGATCTCCAACGGTCAGGGTAAAGCAGTTGCGTTCGCCCTGTTCAGCCTGCAGGACCGCGGTAAGCTGTTCCTGGGTCACGGTGCAGAAGTTTACGAAGGCCAGATCATCGGTATTCACAGCCGTTCTAACGACCTGACTGTAAACTGCCTGACCGGTAAGAAACTGACCAACATGCGTGCTTCCGGTACTGACGAAGCAACGGTTCTGGTTCCACCGGTTAAGATGACTCTGGAGCAGGCTCTGGAATTCATCGATGACGACGAACTGGTAGAAGTCACCCCAACTTCTATCCGTATCCGTAAACGTCACCTGACCGAGAACGATCGTAAACGCGCAATGCGCGGCCCGAAAGAAGACTAATTCGGTGATGCCGTAGGCCGGGCAAGCGCGAGCGCCGCCCGGTAACTAAAAAGCCGCTGATCCCTCAGCGGCTTTTTTATTAGAACGAATAGCGCAATCCTAACCGAACCCGGTACTGCTCGCGGTTGTAATCATTCCATCTGTCCAGCCACTGGAGTTCAAGGTACGGCAGCCAGTTTTTGTCGATCTTATAGCTGAATTTATTGGTAATTTCCCAGTGGTGATCTTTGCCATTTTTGCTGCGGTAATCATTCACCCGCTGAAAAAAGTGCGGCTCAAAGGTATAGAAAAACGCCTCCGTCACTTTGAAATTCCAGTAATTCGCCAGCTCGTGCGTATCGTTCTTATCCATCTGCCCGTTATAGTCCGGCGTATCGTAATTGTTGTGGTTGTAGCGATAGCGGAACGTCAGGTTGAACCAGTCAACGAATTTATAGTTGGTGTCCAGATAGACGGCACCGCCCGAACCCGCGCTGCTGTCGTTAATCAATCCGCCGGGTTGGAAAGTAAGTTTGTCGGTGGGTTTAAAGAGTGGATACCATCCTTCTATTTCGTTATAGCTGTGCTTCAGCTCATCCCATTTTCCCAGGTTATAAGCATTGGTGAACATCAGTCCCGCGCCCATATCGAAGTTATAGCCCGCACGCAGGATCACCTCGTGCATCTCCGAGGCCGTATTGTAGGCTTCGCGGGTTTCGACGTAGGCACCGGCAAATACCGGGCAGGACACAGACGACACGATCAGTACAGTGATGATTCTTTTCATAATTTGTCCATGTATCAGGTACAGAAAGGCCTCCCTCCTGATTAACAGGAAGGAAACAATGGCCGGATTTATTGTTATAAAGTGACTGCTGACGCTTTATTGTTGGCGATTATCTCAGGCGTATCCGCTAATTCTTTTTTCCGTTTCCCTATCTCCTCGATAATAAAAGCGAAGCGCGCTTCGTTGAGTTTATAAAACAGTCCCATAGTGATGGCGGCGATAATCGCCAGGCCGCACGGCCAGAGAAAAATAAGCTGACGCAGCCCCAGCAGGGTGCCCGCGCTTTGCACGGCATGCGGAATATAACCAATCTGGGTCAACATAATACCCGGCAGGAATCCGGCGAGGGCCGCGGAGATTTTGCGTGAGAAGGTGTAACCGGTATAAACCGACCCCTCGGCGCGGATGCCGGTTTTCCACTCGCCATAATCGACGGTATCCGGCACCAGCGCCCAGTTGAGGCTATTCACAAATGCGGTACCAAAAAAGGCCATGCAGGAAAACAGCACGAAAAGCAGGGAGCTGGTCCCCCAGAAGAAGTTCAGCACGTCGCCCACCGCCCATAGCGCCAGCCCGCCCAGATAGACCGGCTTCTTGCCGAAACGCTTAACCGCGCCCGGTACCAGAAACACGCCCACCAGAATGCAGCCCATACTGAAAAAGCCCATCCACGACAGCAGATGGAGATCGTTCAGCACGTACTGGGTGTAGTAAACCTGAATGGCCAGCTTGATGTTAAACGCCGCGAGGGTACAGAGGTTGGCGATGCACAACACCAGCAGCGGTGGATTGCGGAAGATGGCGCAGAAGGATTTCAGGATACCCGGCTTATGATGATCGGGCGTGATCTCCACGTAGCGCTCTTTCACCCCGCTGTAGCACCACCACATACAGACCAGCCCCCCGGTGACAAACACCAGTGCGGCAACCAGATAGCCGAGTGACGGCTGGCTAACGAACAGCGCCTGAATGGGCATAAAGCCGACAGTGCAGAGCAACAGACCCACCGTTGCGCCGCCCTGACGCCAGGCCGCAAGCTGTGCGCGCTCATTCGGGTTTTTGGTGATCGCTGGCACCATCGCGCCGTAAGAGCAGTTCATCAGGCTATAGCACAGGCCGAACATCATAAACAGCACCGTGGCGATGGCTGTTTTCACCGTCAGGCTAAAATCATTCGCCATAAACTGGGCCGTGGCGACCAGTGCCACCGGAACGGAAGCATAAAGAATAAACGGCCTGAATTTCCCTCTGGCACCGATGTTACGCCGGGAGTCCAGCAGCACGCCGGTGAGCATGTCGGTAAAGGCGGTGAAGAACTTCGCTACCAGGAAGATAATGCCGCCATAGAACGCGGGCATGCCCAGCTCGTCAGTGTAAAACTTCAGCAGATACAGCGTGCCGATACAGAGCATCAAATTAGAGCCAAAATCGCCCATCCCATAGGCGCACTTCTCGCGCAGGCTCAACTTCAGCGTTAAGGGATCAATATTGTGTGTCATGGTCGATCCTCATAGCGCCCCGCAGGGCGCCCCGCAGGGCGCTCGATCAGGTCATTCATGCGGTACGTTTGCGCAGTTCAATCTCTTCTACAATGCGCACATACATTTTCTCGTTGAGGTTGTAGAAGCAGCCCATCGCCACGATGGTGATGACCGCCAGCAGGCTTGGGTAGATAAAGATCAACTGCCGCAGTCCCTCAACCGTGCTACTGGATTGCACCACGTTGGGTACGTAGCCGATTTGCGTGAGCATGATCCCCGGGAAGAAGCCCGCCAGCGCCTGCGACACCTTGCGGAAGAAGGTAAATCCGGTATAGACCGTTCCTTCGGATCGCACCCCGGTGCGCCACTCGCCATACTCCACGGTGTCGGACACCAGCGCCCAGTTCAGGCTATTTACAAAGGCGGAACCAAAGAACGCCAGGCAGGAGAACGCCACAAAGCTCACCGACCCGCCGCCGAAGAAGTAGTTGAGCAGGTCGCCTGCCACCCAAATCATCAGCCCGCTGATATAGACCTTTTTCTTACCAAACCGCCGCACTGCACCGGGCATCATAAAGACGCCGATAAAAATACAGCCCATGCTGAAGAAGCCCATATACGACAGCAGAATAGGGTCGTTCAGCACGTACTGCGTGTAGTAAACCTGAATGGCGAGTTTGACGTTAAAGGCACCCAGCGTACACAGGTTGGCGATGCACAGAATAAACAGCGGGCGGTTACCGGCAATGGCGCGAAACGACTGCAGCAGCCCGGGTTTATGTGTCGCACTGGCGGGCTGCATCTCAACGTAACGCTCGGTCACGCCTTTGTAGCACCACCACATAAAGAACAGCCCGAACAGCGAGAAGAGGGTCGCGGCAAAGATGTAGCCAAGCTGGTCATTGCCCTCAATCAGGTTCATCACCGGTACAAAACCGACGGTACACAGCAGCAGACCCAGCGTGGCGCCGCCCTGACGCCAGGCGGCCAGTGAGGCGCGCTCGTCCGGGTTTTTAGTAATGGCAGGTACCATTGCGCCGTAAGAGCAGTTCATCATGCTGAAGAACAGGCCGTAGAGCATAAACAGCACCGTTGCCATCACCGTTTTGCCGGTCACCTCAAACGGCGTGCCGACGAAGTTGGCAATGGCCAGCAGGGTCACCGGGAACGCCGCGTAGAGCACGAACGGGCGGAATTTCCCTTTTGGGCCGATCTTGCGCCGGGAGTCGAGCATGATCCCGGTGCCCATATCGGTGAAGGCAGTAAAGAATTTGGCAATCAGGAAGATGATCCCGCCGTAGGTACCCGGCAGGCCCAGCACGTCGGTGTAAAACTTCAGCAGATACAGCGTGCCGATGTCCAACAGGATGTTAGAGCCGAGATCGCCCATCCCGTAGGCGAGTTTTTCTTTAAACGGCAGGCGCAGGGTTGCCGGATCAGAAGTATGTTGACTCATTATTGTTCTCCGTCTGCCCGCAGGTTTCCCTGCGGGCGAGCCTTATCAGATATGACGCAGAGTGCTAAACAGATCTGCCCATTCGCTTTGCTGGCGATAGAAGACCGGTGGCTTGCCGAGTGGAGCATCAACGGTGACATCACCGCCATGGCAAACTTCCCCCGTCCACGCATTTACCCAGCTGTCTTCTGGCAAATAGAGCGACCAGTCATGACGCCCTTCTTCGTGCACAGGGGCCACCAGCAGATCGCGGCCAAACAGATACTGGTATTTCAGCGTGTAGACGTGCGCGTCATCCTCGTAGTGCAGGAATAACGGCCGCATTACCGGCAGGCCGCTTTTCGCATTCTGCGCCACGGCATCTTTGATATAGGGTTTCAGAGTGGTAAAGACGGTGGTCATGCGCGCAAAGTGCGCAATGGTTTCGGCATCACCATCAAACTGCCAGTTATCGCCAGGACGGTTCCCTTCGTGGGTACGCATCATCGGCGTAAAAGCACTGAAATCGCACCAGCGCAGCAGCAGCTCTTTGCTGCGCTTCATCTCGAACAGGGTGGTATACCCGCCGATATCGCTGTGGTGCAGGCCATGCCCGGTCATTGCCAGAGAGAGCGCAGCCGGCACCACTGATGCCAGACCGTCGTCGAGGCTCCAGTCGACGTTCTGATCTCCCGCCCACATCATCACCGAGTGCTTCTGGCTCCCGGTGTAACCCGCACGCATGAAGAACAGGATCTCGCCGAGCTTGCCCGTCTCCTCCAGCGCCTCGTAGTTACATTTCGCCCACAGCGCAGGCCAGGCGTTATGCATAATCTCCGCACTGACGCCGTTGTGCAGGAAGGTATCGGTCGGCAGATATTCACCGAAGTCGGCCATCCAGCCGCTACAACCCAGTTCAATCAGGTTCTTTTTAATGACCTCTTTGTACCAGTCGTAGGCCTCAGGATTAGTCAGGTCGATAACGCCTGCGTAGAACTCACCGAACTCGACGTGGTAGTCCTTGCCGTCAGCATCTTTGGTCAGATAGCCGCGCTTCGCCGCCTCTTCGCACAGGTCTTTATCGCTGGCCACGTACGGGTTGATGTAGGAGAGGAACTGCACGCCTTCCTGCTTCCACTGCTGAATACGCTCATCAAGCTGCGGATACAGCTCGCTGTTCCACTTCCAGTTCCACATCACGCGCTTGCCGAAGGAGGTCATGCGAATGCCGGACCAGTCCTGCGCCCAGATGCCGTTGACCTTCACGCCGCCTTTGCGCAGGGTATCCAGCTTCTGCTGACACACCTCGGTGCCGCCCTGAATACCCAGCGTCACGCCATCGTAAACCCAGTCTGGCAGCTCAGGCTGACGACCCAGCAGGCCGGTCAGTTTTTCCAGCAGATCGACATACGTTTCGGCACAGTCGAAGCGCAGCGTGGCGTTATCTTCCCAGAAGGCCAGCTCGTGGAAGTCCGGCGCGCTGAAATCGAAGTTCATATAGCAGCTGTTATCCACGTGGCAGAAATACTTCTGGGTGCTCACGAAGGTGGGCTGCGGGAAGAAGGTCCAGTAGTAATCGCCGCCTGCATTCTCTTTGCAGTCGGCCTGCCAGGTCACGTAGGTTTGTTTGTTACGCCCAACGCCCTGTTCACTGGTCCATAGCGGGAACGGCTTGCCGCGCAGGTCGAAGTACGAGAACTGCTCTCCGCAGCCGTAAATGTGATCGTCGGGCTGAGCCGCCAGGCGCAACCAGATACGGTTATGGTGGGGGGCATCGTTTTTGAGCTTCAGCGCCAGACGGCCTGTTTCATCGACGCCTACCAGCAGCGTCGCGCTCACCGCGTCGCCACGGGTAAAGCGAATGGCCCAGCCCGCGTTTTGCTGTGTGACGGTCGCGTCCGTCAGGGCAATCTTTTCGTTGAGCTTGTCCTTGATACTGAAATTGCCACGAAACATGTCGATATCGGCAACGCCAGCGCCGATCCACAGGCAGGGGGCATCCGCGGTGTGGGACAAAATCAGTCGGTTTTCCCAGTGCAGGGTAAAACCACTTTCGTTATTTTTCAGGTCAATATTGTGTAGGGTACGCATAAAAACTCCGTCTTTATTATTTGGCCTGGCTATCCAGTAATCCGGCGGCGACCGCAGGGGCTAATCCTGGTGCCAGCGGCAAACGTGGGATCACCAGGCAGTGCAGCAGATGGTAAATATCCTGTTTTCCATCCCAGACTTTGGTGGTCACTTCGTTATTGGTATCCAGCTCCTGCCACCAGGAGCCGTTCTCGTAATCCATCAGGTACTTAATGCAGTATTCCCACCACGTCTGATACCAGGCTTCGTACTGCGCCTCGCCGGTGACGGTATAGAGCGCATAGGCTGTTCCCATCGCTTCGACGATTGGCCAACGTACGCGTTCGCGCACGATAGGTTTGCCATCCCAGCCCACGGAGTAGACAAAGCCATCCGCCCCGTCGGGTGCCCAGGCGTCGCGTATAGTGGCGTGGAACAGCCCTTTCGCATCTTCCAGCAGCCACTCTGGCGGCGTTTCAAAGCGAGCTTCCAGGGCGGCGCGCAGGTGTAACATCAGGCGTCCCCACTCGATCCAGTGCCCCGGCGTGCCGCCGTAGGCGCGGAAACGGTGGGCTGGATTGTCGATGTTGTAATCGCGGATTGGATTCCAGTTCGTGTCGAAGTGCTCGTTAACGCGATACTCCCCTTTGCGCGCCACGTCGTGAATAATCACCGAGGCGATGCGCAGGGCGCGGTCAAGCCACTTGCGGTCGTGCGTCACGTCGTAAACGATCAGGAAGGCTTCCACGGCGTGCATGTTGGCATTGCCGCCGCGGTAATCTTCGGTTTTGCTGAATGCCTCGTCCCAGGATTCGAGGCACATTTGTTCGTCCTCGCTCCAGAAATAGCGCTCGATCACCTCAATCGCCTCGTCCAGCAGCTTGCGCGCCTGTGGATGACCCGTGGTGACGGCGCTCGCCGCGCCCAGCAGCACGAAGAAATGCTGATAGCCCTGCTTGGAGGCGTCGATCACGCCCTCGTCGTTGACGCAGGCGTACCAGCCGCCGTGCTGTTTGTCGCGCAGCGGGCCGTTGAGGGCGTTAATGCCATGCTCAACCAGGGTGTAAGCACCGGGACGTCCCATGTTCGCGGCCACCGCGTAAACGTGCAGCATACGGGCGGTGATCCACAGATGGGTGCCCATGTCGCTGCGGATCTGGCCGTTATTGCCCAGCCAGCCAAAGCCAGTGGGTACGGCGGCGTTTTTGCCGAAATCGAGAATGCGGTCGGTCTCTTGTTCGAGCCAGCGGTTATGGCTCAGGGTGTTAAACCATTTCATGTTCGTATCCTTTCTTAACGGCGAGCCATCATTTCGTCGACGATTTCGCCCAGACGCTGCAGTTTCGGTACAGAGACGTCACGCAGCATCATTTCAGTATCCGGCAGCCCCACCACGGACGACCACACGGCGCGACCGGCTAAAAAGCCTGAAGCCCCCGCCTGCATGGCAACCTGCACTGCGCGCGGGAAGAGCTTGTCATCCACGCCGGAAGAGAGGATCACCCACGGCATGTTGATCTGTTCATTCAGTTTCTGCGAGGCGGCTAACAGTTCCTGCTGCGTGCCTTTACCGAACAACGGCATCTCGACTTTGTAGAGATCGGCGCCGCTGTCGCCCAGCTCTTTTGCCGCATCGATAATGGCCTGTTCGCGGTTAAACACAGCGCTGCGACGCGGCGGACGAACCACCGGCTCAATAATGCTAAGTAGCCCGTTGTCATGGCACAGCTTATTAAACGCCGACACCATCTCCAGACGTTGCTGCGGATCTTCGTCGCTACGCCACAGCACCAGCAGCTTCAGCGCCTTACCGCCATCGCGCCTGACCGCCTGCGCATCAATATTTTTATCAATCACCACGCTGTCGACCGGAATGCCATTCCCCGGAATAAACTCGTCAGCCGCCACAATCATCGCGCAACTGTTGGCAACCGCCTGTTGTTCCACGATCTGGCGATAGCAGAACTGCTGGTCGACAAGAATAGCGGAGGCGTACGGCGACAGAATTTTCGCCGCATTGACCTTAAAGTCAGTCAGATGCTGATCGGTGACTGGCACAGGCGCACCCGCTGCGGCAAACATCAGACGCATCGCTTCGCGCTGATCCACGGCCAGCATGGCAAAACCGCCGGAAGGTCGGGTGATATCTTTCAGGGTGTACATCGTCATTCCTCAGTCCTTACTTATCAGTGTGATTATTCAGTCCGGCGGATGCGCGAACCTGTTCAAGAATGGCCGTCCAGTCTTCACGTCCGCGTCCGGCGGCGCGTGCCTGGTTGTAGACTTCGCGGGAGGCGGCACCCAGCGGCATCGGGACGTGCAGTTGGTTGGCTACGTCCAGGGCGATCCCCAGATCTTTATGTGCAAGGTCGATCATAAAGGCGGGTGAAAGATCCCCTTTCAGCACCTTGTTTGGCCACGAGGTGGTGAAGTGCCCTTTCCCCGCAGGGGTGCCGCTCATGACTTTCAGGGCCACATCAAAGGAGAGGCCGAGCGCTTCGCACAGTACCGCTGCCTCAGCAGAAAGCGCGTTCAGGGCGATGCTCATGTAGTTATTGATAAGCTTCACGCGAATGCCCATCCCAGGCCCGCCTGCGTTAATCAGTTCATTGCCCATCGCCATCAACACCGGCGTGGCGCGTTCAACCTGTTCGGCCGTGCCGCCCGCCAGCAGGAGCAACGTTCCGGCGATAGCATGATCCGACGTGCGCCCGACAGGCACATCCATCAGGCTGAAACCCTGTTTAGCCATGTCGCGGATCAGCGCGTCGGTCTGCAGCGGATGAATGGTGGACATATCAATCACCAGCGCGTCGCGGGACAGCCCGCCGCAAACGCCGTGCTCACCAAACAAAACGGTGCGCACCAGGTCGCCGTTTGGCAGCATGGTGATGACAAATTCAGCATCGGTTGCCGCCTGTGCAGGGGTTGCCGCTGCTTGTGCGCCGCTCTCTACCAGAGCCTGAATCGCCTGGGGGTTTACATCAAAGACGCTAAGCTGGTGGCCCTGCTGTAAAAGATTCTTCGCCATGGGCGCGCCCATCTGTCCTAAACCGATAAAGGCAATTGCTGACATGCTTCTCTCCTGTCACATCGTGTCAATTATTGAGCGTTTATGTTGTCTGTTTTTGATCGTATTTGTAATTTATAGTCAAAAAATTGACACGGGTCACTTTTTAAACATTTTGTGAAATTAAAATGAGAGCATCAGAAACGCAGAAGGAATCACCATGACTCGCATTGTTTGTGTTGGCATTACCGTGCTGGATCGCATCTGGTATCTCGATGATTTACCGAAAGAAGGTGGGAAATATGTCGCAAAAGACTATACGGAAGTGGGTGGTGGCCCGGCGGCAACTGCGGCGGTGGCGGCGGCAAAACTGGGGGCAGAAGTGGATTTTATTGGCCGGGTGGGGGATGACGACACCGGCAGAAGATTACTCGCGGAGCTGGAGTCCCTGGGGGTAAATACGCGGTACACCCGCGTTGTTAAAGGTGCCCGCTCTTCACAGTCGGCCGTGCTGGTGGATGCGAGCGGTGAGCGTGTTATTGCTAACTATCCCAGCGCCGATCTTCCTGCGACCGCAGACTGGCTAAAGGAGATCGATTTTTCGCAGTGGGACAGTGTCTTGGCCGATGTACGCTGGCATGAGGGCGCAAAGCAAGCCTTTACCCTTGCCCGTCAGCAGGGCGTGCCTACGGTGCTTGATGCGGATGTCACTCCGCAGGATATCGCTGAACTCGTTGCGCTGAGCGACCATGCGGCCTTTTCCGCGCCGGGTCTGAAACGTTTAACGCGCATAGATAATCCACTCGATGCCTTAAAAAAAGCACAAACGCTCACAAATGGACACGTGTATGTCACGCAGGGCCGTGAGGGGTGTTACTGGCTGGAAAAGGGCGAACTTTGCCATCAGCCGGGGTATGCCGTTGAAGTGGTTGATACAACAGGCGCGGGGGATGTTTTTCATGGCGCGCTGGCGCTCAGTCTGGCGCAACAGATGCCGTCATCAGAGGCAGTTCGTTATGCCAGTGCCGTCGCGGCATTGAAATGCACCAAACCGGGCGGGCGCGCAGGTATACCTGACTGTGATCAAACCCGCTCTTTTTTGTCACTTTTTGTATAAAATGCGGGGCGTGATGGTTTTCAGAGGACAGCCCATGAGCCTTACCGAACTGACCGGCAACCCGCGCCACGATCAGCTGCTAACGCTAATTGCCGATCGTGGTTATATGAACATTGATGAACTGGCGAACCTGCTGGATGTCTCCACGCAAACGGTGCGTCGGGATATCCGCAAACTGAGCGACCAGGGGCTGATAACACGTCATCATGGTGGTGCGGGCAGGGCATCCAGCGTGGTCAACACGGCTTTTGAGCAGCGCGAAGTCTCTCTGACCGAAGAGAAGCGAGCGATTGCCGAGGCCATTGCGGACTATATTCCTGATGGCTCAACCCTGTTTATCACCATTGGTACGACCGTGGAGCATGTGGCCCGTGCCCTGCTTAACCATAATCATCTGCGTATTATCACCAACAGCCTGCGGGTGGCGCATATTCTCTACAAAAACCCGCGCTTTGAGGTGATGGTCCCCGGCGGTACGCTGCGTCCGCACAACGGCGGCATCATCGGGCCGGCGGCCACGGCGTTTGTGTCGGGTTTCCGTGCTGATTACCTGGTGACCAGCGTCGGGGCGATTGAATCCGACGGTGCGCTGATGGAATTTGATGTTAACGAAGCCAGCGTGGCGAAGACCATGATGGCGCACTCCCGGCACATTTTACTGGCGGCCGATCATACGAAATACCACGCTTCCGCCGCGATCGAAGTCGGTAACGTGGCGCAGGCTACGGCGCTCTTCACCGATAAACTCCCCGGCTCTGCCCTGCAAGGTCATCTGAAATCCGGCAAGGTTGAGGTTGTTGAAGTCAATCCGGGCGACGAATAACAGACCGCTTCGCGGTTTTTGCTCTCACGGCCTGGCAGGTACCCTGCGGGCCGTTCCTTCCTTTCTGTAAGCTGGCGCTGGCGCATAGCCAAACATCTTCTTTCCCGCTAAAGTTAATTTTCACGGCGAAAAGGAGAAGCAGATGCTCTATATCTTTGATTTAGGAAACGTAATCGTCGATATCGACTTTAATCGTGTGCTGGGGTCATGGAGTGATTTCAGCCGCGTTCCGCTGGCAACGCTTAAGCAGAGTTTTACGATGGGCGATACCTTCCATCAGCATGAGCGCGGTGAGATTTCGGATGAAGAATTTGCCGAAAAGCTCTGCCAGGAGATGGAACTTGCCCTCAGTTACGAACAGTTTTCCCACGGCTGGCAGGCGATCTTTGTCGGTATTCGTCCCGAGGTGATTGCCATCATGCACAAGCTGCGTGAGCAAGGGCATCGGGTAGTGGTGCTGTCCAATACCAACCGTCTGCATACCACTTTCTGGCCGGATGAATATCCCGAAGTGAAAGCGGCGGCAGACAAAATCTACCTGTCCCAGGAGATGGGGATGCGCAAACCGGAAGCGCGGATCTACCAGGCCGTTTTGCAGGCCGAAGGATTCTCTGCCGCCGACGCCATCTTTTTTGACGATAACGTCGATAATATAGAGGGAGCTAACCAGTTGGGTATCACGTCAATTCTGGTGACCGGAAAACAGACAATACCTGACTATTTTGCGAAGCAGTTATGCTAAAAATCGTTCATCAAAAAGCCAGCCACCACACCCGACCGTTTCGTGCGTGGCTAAAACTCCTCTGGCATCGCATCGATGAGGACAACATGACCACTCTGGCAGGCAACCTTGCCTACGTGTCGTTGTTGTCTCTGGTGCCGCTGGTGGCCGTTATTTTTGCCCTTTTTGCCGCTTTTCCGATGTTTTCGGATGTCAGCCTGCAGCTCCGCCATTTTGTTTTTGCGAACTTCATGCCTGCCACCGGGGATGTCATTCAGAATTACATTGAGCAGTTTGTCGCGAACTCCAGCAAGATGACGGCGGTGGGGGCGTGCGGGCTTATTGTCACCGCGCTGCTGCTGATGTATGCCATCGATAGCGCGCTCAATACCATCTGGCGCAGCACCCGGGCGCGTCCTAAGGTTTACTCGTTTGCAGTCTACTGGATGATCCTGACGCTGGGGCCGTTGCTGGCCGGTGCCAGCCTGGCGATCAGCTCATATCTGCTCTCGTTACGCTGGGCCAGCGAACTCGACAGCGTGATTGACGACGTGCTGCGCATCTTCCCGTTGCTCTTGTCCTGGCTCGCTTTCTGGTTGCTCTACAGCATTGTGCCTACCATGCGGGTGCCTAACCGCGATGCGATGCTGGGCGCGCTGGTGGCCGCTCTGCTTTTCGAGTTGGGTAAGAAAGGCTTTGCGCTCTACATCACCATGTTCCCCTCCTATCAGCTGATTTATGGCGTACTGGCGGTGATCCCCATTTTGTTCCTCTGGGTTTACTGGACGTGGTGCATCGTCTTGCTTGGCGCTGAAATTACTGTCACTCTCGGGGTATATCGCGAGCTAAAAAAAGCGGCCGAAGCCGAAAAACGACGAGAAGCAGACCAACCATGATTGCATTAATCCAGCGCGTAACCCGTGCCAGCGTCACCGTGGAGGGAGAGGTGACGGGTGAAATTGGCCCGGGACTTTTAGTCTTGTTAGGTGTCGAAAGGGATGACGACGAGCAGAAAGCCAACCGCTTATGCGAGCGCGTGTTGGGTTATCGCATCTTCAGCGATGCAGAAGGCAAAATGAACCTCAACGTCCAGCAGGCGGGTGGCAGCGTGCTGGTCGTATCGCAGTTTACGCTGGCTGCCGATACCGAGCGCGGCATGCGTCCGGGCTTCTCTAAAGGGGCGGCGCCGGATCGGGCAGAAGCGTTATATGAATACTTTGTTGACCGTTGCCGTGAGCAAGAGATGCATACACAGACCGGACGTTTCGCTGCAGATATGCAGGTCTCGCTGGTAAATGATGGCCCCGTCACGTTCTGGCTCCAGGTATGAGTGAGCTGACGGCATGGCCGCGGGTAACAAGAGAGACTACAGCTATGTATCACCTTCGAGTACCGCAAACGGAAGAAGAGTTGGCGCTTTATTATCAGTTCCGCTGGGAGATGCTGCGTAAGCCATTGCATCAGCCGAAAGGGTCGGAGCGCGACGCCTGGGACGCCATGGCGCATCACCAGATGGTCATGGATGAAGAGGGCAACCTTGTCGCCGTCGGGCGGCTGTATATCAACGCTGATAATGAAGCCTCCATTCGCTTTATGGCGGTGCACCCCAGCGTACAGGATAAAGGTCTCGGTACGCTGATGGCGATGACGCTGGAGTCTGTTGCCCGTCAGGAGGGCGTGAAGCGCGTCACCTGTAGCGCGCGTGAAGATGCGGTCGAGTTCTTTGCCAAGCTGGGTTTTATAAACCAGGGCGAAATCACTACGCCGCAAACCACCCCGATTCGCCACTTTTTGATGATCAAACCCATCGCTTCGCTGGATGATATTTTGCATCGTGCCGACTGGTGCGGTCAGCTGCAGCAGGCCTGGTATCAGCACATCCCGCTGAGCGAAAAGATGGGGGTGCGCATTCAGCAGTACACCGGGCAAAAATTTATCACCACCATGCCGGAGATCGGCAATCAGAACCCGCACCATACGCTGTTTGCCGGCAGCCTGTTTTCTCTGGCCACGCTCACCGGCTGGGGGCTTATCTGGCTGATGCTGCGCGAGCGCCATCTTGGCGGCACGATTATTCTTGCCGATGCCCATATTCGTTACAGCGCCCCGATCAGCGGTAAGCCAAGCGCGGTAGCTGACCTCGGCGCACTGGGCGGCGATCTCGACCGTCTGGCACGTGGCCGCAAGGCGCGCGTACAAATGCAGGTTGAGCTGTTCGGCGATGAAACGCCGGGCGCGGTGTTTGAAGGCACCTATATTGTTCTGCCTGCGAAGCCCTATGGCGCGTATGAGGAAGGGGGGAATGAAGAGGAGTAGGGATATTTAAAGAGAGTTATCTTTTCAGAAGATAACTCTCACGTGATATCAGAAGCGGTAGCCAATACCCAAAATAAACCCATTGATGGCGTAATTACCATTCAGATCGGCTTCTGTTCCTTCATAGCCGAGCGTCATCGAGACATTTTCGACTGGATTAATCATTAGACCTGCGCCATAGGCAAAAGAGGTCGATTTTTCAGAAAGACTGTCATGACCGGTATAGTCCAGCGTAGCGTTAATCCACTTTGTCGTTCCCGTTGCTTTGACATAAGCGATACCGCCCAGGGCATACAGGGAGATATAATCATTAATACGGTATGACGGACCAGCTAGTACGGAATAATATTTCACATCAACATCGTTTTTTACGAAGTCATTAGCCACATAATATTGAGTGGAACCATCGCCCTGCATGTAGGTAAAAGAGCCAATGATGCTTAACGGCGAGCTCAATTCGTAGCGATATTGTAGGTTTACACCGCTTAGATTGTTAAAGTTTTGCACATCGGCGTGTGCATAGCCAAGAGATAACGTTTGTTCGTTAGCGAAGGTTGCCCCACTTGCCATGGTGAATGCCAGAAATATCGCCAAAGATATTTTATTCATTTATATATTCCCTTAGTGTTTTTGACGAGGGGATTTTAAAGGGGTAGTAAAAGTAAAAAGAGAGGGTTTAGCCCTGGCGATCTATTTTTAGGAAGATATTTATAGCTTGGTTATGAATGTGTTTTTTTATTTGCTGAGTATGGAGAGGGGGCGGTGAATATTTATTGGCTGTGAAAGGGTCTGGAAAGTCTAAGTATCACCTGTATAAATAAATTGGAAGTGCATAAGGGGTTGGGGAAGTTCCTGGGGCGGTGTGTGACGCGGGAGATTAACCGGTGAAAATGTGCCGGAAGTAGTGATTCAAGGCGAATCCCGGCGAGGCGGCCAGATGATTTTTAATCGTTAAGACTATTGATAAAATCCAAAACACTTTTTAGATCGGTACACCATTCAGATATTTTCATACCATCTTCATTATGAGTAACGCGTGGTTCCATAAAATCATTGATTTTATCCACTGTAAAATCAGGATGTTCATCGAGGAATAATATTTCGTTTTGCACGAAAACTCTATTTCCATGGAAATATAAAACCCAAGTGAATATAAAATTCGTGTGGTCAGGTTCATACATTGAGACAACTAAAGTAGCATGCTTCTTACTTGCCAAACCACTTTCAAGTGAGCTTAACCATGATTTTTTATAGTCATTTATATTCCAGTAAGATAAAGGGATATTGATTATTTCTGAAAAATCATCAATAACTATTGATGCAGGTAAGACAAGCTCACCCTCAACATCCACTGGTTTATCCTCTGGGAAAATGCCAAACATATAGTAGTCCTTAATCCTATTCAGATTGCTGTCATAAGTTCCCATTCTTTCTACCTATTTCCGTGATAAGCTGCGCCAGCTCCCCGGCCAGCTCCCCGGCCAGCGCACCCGCGGCACCTGCGAGTGCGTCTTTCCCCTGCATCGCGGCCAGTACGGCGTTCGCCACTGCGTGGGCGGCGGCTTTCCTCCCTTAAAACCCCCTTAATTTTAATAGATTAGCAATAACAAAAATCGCGCCAGTAAAAGAGCCAATAGCACAGCCAATTTTAATGATTTTTAATATCTCTATTTTTGTTAAATCAAAAGAGCCAGTCAGTATCCAAACTAAAATGTCCACCGACAGTGCTATACATAAGAATGTAATTGTAATTCCCATTACACATACGATAAATAACATCAGAAGATTTAATGCTTTTTCATTGATGTATTTCATTTCAGCGAATCCTTAATAACTGGTTCAATTTTTTTTCCGCCATATTCAGAGGGGAAAGAGGCTCTAATGTCACCGAAATCACAAAGAATATTGCTTGGTTTCATTTTCTTTGAAAGGCCATAATCCTGATCTATAAGTTCGTGAACCTTCATTTATTCACTCACTTCATTTAATCGTTATCCAGAAAATATTCAATTGATTTAAGTAGTTCATATTGAGTACCAGTACTTTTGTCCGAACCATGGCAAGCTCTTTGATCTTGGGATATCTGGTATTAATATAATAATTTCGTACTGAAAGTACGGTTTCGTCGTTTCATAAGATTAAGGTAATTCTCGATTTTCAAAAGGTACACCAACAGATGACATAAAACTGCCGCCTGGGTATCCATATCGATAAATAGTTGCACCCGTCGGTAGCGTGACTTTATTTACAGGGCCATAAGCACCGCAGTTAGGGGGCCAAATACCCAGTGACTCCTGAATGGCCCCTCAGCTTTACTGAACTGGTTGAAATTAGAAGATTCACGAGCTTTTGCGCTAAGAGTGACATTATCCTTCACATTCATCGAATGAATTAATTGCTTTCGTTGTTTGTTGTGTTTTGGCTCCTAATGATGACTGCTTGATACGCTGTGAAGACGAATAAAAAGCAAAAATTCCCGCTTTGGAAGGCGGGGGTTTTAGTCGCCTGGATCACTTGTCAGGGCCTGTGGGCGGCTTTTTACGAGCATTGTACTCGTCTATTTTGTAGAAGATGAAGGAAACCAATGTTCCTAAAGCCCCTGCTACAAAACTCATTTTTGCCGATTTAACTAATTCTTCCTGAAGTAGATATATCTCACCGGAAGCAATAAACCCAGTTACAATTCTTGCTGCAATACCTAACAGAAAAAATGCAGTAAAAAGATAAAAAAATAAGAAGATAGATATTCTCAAAGTCATTTTTCTTTTCATTGTTTTTTCTCTTTCTCATTGACAATATTTTTCGTTCTGTCATTTATCGACTCGAATATCAGTGCCGCGCCTATATCACCTAAAACACCAGAAGCGCTACCAGCATATGGCGCAAGTAAGTCCGGCGCATATTTTCCGAAAGTTCCCCCAGCCAGTGAACCTGCAATAGCGCCTCCCTGACCAGACAAGCTCGGTCCATCAGTCATAAAGGCTCCGCCCATATTAATCAGAGTGTTCCCGCCAATATTATATCCCGGAGCCAGATAACCTGCCCCTGCTGCAACAGTTGCGCTATAATAACTAAACTCACCGTCAGGTGCCATATTCATATACTGGAAAGCCGAGTTTGCCCCACCTCCAATTACCGCTCCGATAATACCTTTGGCTATCGCTATTTGAGGCGCAAGATAGAATGCATCGGCGATAAATACACCGTCCTGATAACCTTCAACAATGGCTTTGCTGATATTAGCACCTTCCGGTAAATCACCTTTTGCCAGCTTATTCAGCCCTGCCTGCGTTTGTTCTGGCGTCAGATTGTTATCTACTGCGTACTGGTTCCATGAAGCAGCGGCCTGTCCGTAATTCATCATACCCGACGGTATACTCAGCGTATTATTCTCAACCACCGTCTTCCCGGTCTGGGCCCCCGCAATGGCACTGGCCGTGCCGTCGCCCGCAACGCCGCCCGCTATTCCTGCGGCAAGGGTCGCCAGGGCGCTGATGGTCTGCTTTTCACTTTCACTCAGCGCAGCAACATCCTTCCCGTACATCTCCAGCGCAATCGTCCCTGCCAGTTCCCCGGCCAGGGCACCCGCGGCACCCGCGAGCGCGTCTTTCCCCTGCATTGCGGCCAGCACAGCATTCGCCACTGCGTGGGCGGCAGCTTTTTCCATCGTGTCGTCCAGCCCGGAACGGTGCCCGATAACCTCCGCCACGTACGGAGCGGCAGCCCCGGCCAGCGCGGCGGTCATGTCGCCGCCCGCCAGCCCCTGAACGGCTGCGGTGGCCGCCTGGATGGCGCGCTGCATGTCGCTGCCCGTCCCGTACTGCTCCATTGCCGTGCGTCCGGCCTGGTCGGCTATCTCCTGCGGAGTCGGGTTGCTCTTGCCTTCGGCTTTCAGCTTCTCCTCTGCGGCGCTGAGGGCGGCCGGGTCCTTCATGGCCTCCTGCTTCGCGATTTCGCCCTGGGTACGGGCGATATCCGCCACCTGCATGCCGATTTCCGCGATAAGCTGCGCCTCCTCCATCCGGCGCTGCTCTTTCTCCTTATCGAAGATGGCGTCGATGCTGCCGTTGGCATTCGCCGTGTCGCGGGAGAGGGTGGTGATATCCTGCGTCTGGTTTGCGCCATCACGAACGGTAATGGTTCCTTCCCCGACAGCCGCGTGCGTCGTGCCCTCCGCACTGCCGCTGCTGTCCGCCCCGGCCAGCAGGTTGCTTGCCATGTTCCCGGCGAACTGCCCGGCGATGCTGCCGCCGGTGCTGATGCCCACGCTCTGATGCTCTACCTCGTATTCAGCGGTGTTGTGAATATCGCGCCAGCCGAGCGTTCCGGTGTCGAGACGGTTCCTGTCCGCCTCGGCGGTGGAGGCGATAACCGCGCCGTCGAGTTGCGTGTGGTCGCCCACGGTGATGTCGAACCCGCCGGAGCCTGCAAAGATGCCGGTCTGCTCCTTCACGGAGGCATAGTCGCTGGTCATTTTATCGCGGCTGTAGTTAACGCTGGCGGAGCCGCTCATCGAGCCGAAGGTGAAGCTGCCGCCCGCGCTGGCGTTCTGCTGTTTGCTGTCGTAGCTGTCGGTGTCCTGTTCGCTGACGAGGGTCAGGTTACGCCCGATATCCATCACGACGGTTTTCCCGCTGGCCTGCGCCCCGGCGAGGGTGGCGTCGCGCCCGCTGACGATGCTGAGTGTCTCCCCGGCGTTCACCATGGTCTCGGTGTGGGTGGTGCCGTTGCCGCGCTCTGTCCCCCTGCCGCCGTTGACGCTGGCGGAGACATTGATGCCCAGGCCGCCGGAGCCATAGCCGATACCCACGCCCGCGCTGCTGCCGTGGCTTTCGTTTTTGCCGTCGAGCGTGGAGGTGTTCAGGGCAGATATCAGGTTCACGTCCTGGCTCGCCTGTAACCACAGGTCATTGCTGGCATCAAGCTGGCTGCCGTGAACCAGCAGGTCGCCGTCCGTTGCCACCACGGTGAGGTTATTCCCGGCGGTGAGGCTGCTGCCTTTTGCGGTAGTCTGCGTGCTGGTCTGGGTGGATGTTGACGACTGGCTGCCGTAAGAGAGGCTGACGCCGATGGTGTTGTCATTGCCCTTCTGGTCGCCGGTGGCCTGGTCGAGCACGACGGCCTGTGCACCCTGTCCGAGGGTCAGGGCGCCTTTCACCGCCTGCAGGGCGGCGAGGCGGTCGTTGTCTGTCTCACCGGCCTGCTTCAGGGTGCGGACGCTGCTGTCGAGGGCACCACCCGCCGCGCCGGAGAGCGCAAGGGTCAGGCCGGAGGTTTTCTGCTCAACGGTGTGGGTCTGGGTGCCGCTGTCGCTGGCGGCGGTGATGCTGACGTTTTTCCCGGCCAGCGTCATGTCCTGCCCGGCAATCAGCTCCGAGCCGTGGACGTTCAGGTCGCTGCCCGCGCTCAGGGTGACGTTGCCGTTAATGGAGCCGATGGTGCTGCCGCGATGCGTGGTGTCCTGCGCGGTGTCAGTGACCTTCAGGCTCTGCTTGCCGTAGCTGAAACCAATGCCGCCCGTGCCGGAGAAGCCCGATTTTTTCTCCTGTCGCTGATGGCTCTCCTGGTTGTGCTCTTCCGCCGTGGTCAGGGTCAGGTTGTTGCCTGCCGCCAGGTGGACATCGTTATCGCCAACGATATTACTGCCCTGAACAAGCAGATTATTGTCTGCCTGCAGTATCACGGTGTCGCCGCTGAACAGGGTACCTTGTGCGGTCTCACGGTTGACCACATCGTGGGTGGTCACGGTCTTTTTCGACAGCGCGCCGCTGCTGCCGGTGGATTTATGGTGCGACTCAAACTCGCTGCGTTCAGTGGCGGCCGTGATGGAAATATCACGGCCCGCACCCACGCCGAGTTGGTTACCCGCCTCGACGTAGGCTGCCTGCGCGTTCACGTCGCGTCCGGCTATCATCGTAACGTCGCCAGCCCCGGAGATTTGGCTTCCCATCTGTTGCGTGACGGACTGCTTCAGCCAGTTGTCTTTATCCCACGTCAGGTTATCGCTGGTCGAGGTGGTAACGGTCGACAGGTTCAGATCCCGCCCGGCGTTAAGCACCGTCTGGCTGTCGCTGCCGCTGTTCACCACCTGCGCCCCGGTCAGGCTGAGATCGCGCCCGGCGTTCAATACCAGCTTACCGTCATCGCCCTGGACGTAGATCCCCGCCACACGTTCAATAGTGGTGCGTTCAAAGCTATTTTTCCCGGCGGTGCTCTGTGCGCTGCGGGTCGTGGTAGTGATGTTAATGTCCCGTCCGGCAGAGGCCAGTACGGAATGGTTGCCGGAAATTGTGCCGCCGATGTTATTGATGTCCGTACGGGCGAGCAGGCTGACGTCTGCCCCCTGAATCGTCCCCGCCCTGTTAGTGATGTTGTCGGCGCTAAGCTGGACCACTTCACGGCCATGAATTGTGCCGCTGTTGACCAGGTCACGGTTCAGGTTCATCACGACGTTCTGGCCCCCCATCAGCGCGCCGGAACCGTCAATGTCGCCAGGCTGTACGCGAACATACACCTGCGGCACCGTCACGGTTTGCCAACTGCCGTCTGCAAGCTGCACCCGTGTATTCACCAGCCAGACCATGTCCTCCGTCAGCAGGCTCATCTGTTCGGCGGTGAGCGCCACGCCCGGGATAAGCTGATGTTCTTGTCCGAAAGCAATACCCGCATCCATAAGTGCTTTGAACTGGGTCTCGTCATCGCGGTAGTCGCCCAGATAGCGCCCGCCGGTGAGGGCGATGATCTGCTCGCGCACCAGTCGCTGCTCGTAATAGCCGTCACCAAGTCGCTTATGCACGTTGTTTGGATCTGTCGCGAACGCATTCTGCATGTAGTCGCTGCCGAGCCACGTTTTGTTGTTGGTAAAGCGTGGATCGGTTTCAACCAGATACGCCGCCGACGGATCGGGTAGGGTATTAAACAGGCTGCTGTCTGGCAGTCGGGTGTCTGGCCCTGCCGCACGGATCACCACGCCCTGCGCATCGCTGGCAGGCGTTTCGAGCCATTTCGCTGGGGTATGTCCGGCAGGTAGTTCAGGGGACAACGCCCCCTGTCCGGGTACGGTGGTTTCAACGCCAACCGTCAGGCTACCCACTTCATGGAGCGTGGCGTCCGTTCCGTGCGCGGTGGCAGGGGAGAGGGAAATGTCGCTGCCTTCAGCCTGGCTGTTGCCCTCCATGCGTCCGGGGTTGAGGGTGATGGACTGGATCACCACTGGCGGCGTGTAGTCTGAGGTGCTCTTACCCTGAGAGTCACCGCCTTTTTTGGATTTACGGCTGTAGTGCGTCACCGAGCCTGCATCGGTGATCCAGCGGCTGCCTTCTGGCATCACGTTATCTACTGAATCGGCGAAGATGCCGAGCGTTCCTCCTGCCACAATCTGGCTTTTATCGTTCAGCACCTGGTGTGCAGCGATCAGCATATTTCCACCGGAGAGGATTTTTCCCGGGTCACTCTCGGTGATTACCTCTTCTTCGATGGTGCGGGTGTAGCGGTATTCGTAGAAGTTATCATTATTGGCCCCGGTATCGTCCGGGGTGTTGAGATTCAGCAAGCGGTCGGCAGAGTTACGGTCGACAAAAACCCCTTCGGTATTCGCGTCCCAGCGGTCAGGCGATCCCCTGTGCTGATACTCGTGCATCTCCTCCGTGGAGATCAGCGCCACCTCGGTGCTGAAACGATCGTTGACGTTATTAATCTGGCTGATGGACAGCGCCATATCACCCGCAGATTCAATCGTTGCGCTATGGTTGTTCAGCGTCTTCGCCTGACCGGTGGCAAAACCACGGGCATCGATCTGTCCGCCGATAGCCAGCGCACCGTCGCTGTAGATCAGCGCATGATCGCGGTTGTTTATGGTGTCTGCGCCAATATCCACACGCTGACGCCCGGCGAGGGTCGCCGCTTTTCCGCCCTGAGCCAGGTTATTCAGCGTGGTAGCCTGCAGCGAGAGATGGTCGCCATAGATACGGCCGGTGCCCGCGTTCGTTAAGGTCCCGGCACGCAGCCACGTCTGGCTACCATCAATAAGGCCATAGTTGTCGAGCGAACCGGCAACTGATAGCCAGGTTGCACCCGCGGCTATTTCACCGGAAGCTGCGTTGAAGAGGCTGGTGGCAGTGAGGTCAAGCGTTGTACCGGCCAGCAGATTACCGGCGTTGGTCACGCGGCCTGGCGTGGTAAACGTGACGCTGCCGTTGGCGATAATATCACCCGTGTTGTTAAAGGCCTGGCGTGTGCGAAGCGCCATGTCGCCCAGCGACAGCAACTGACCATCACCCGTGACATCGCTCGCGTCAATGTTCACGCGCTCGCCACCGATGACCACACCATCGGTGTTGAGGAGCCGCATGGCTGCTCCACTTAGCGACAGCTTGCCAGCGGCGGACAGCTCGCCCTGCGTGTTATCGAGGGTTCCGACATTGGTGATGGAGAGTGTCTTGCCTGCCAGCACCGTTCCCTGGGCATTCTCGAGCTGCTGGCTATGGATTGTCACATCCAGCCCTTCAATGCCCTTTTCTTCGGCCTGAGTATTGCGGTTGAGCAGTGAGGCTGCGTTGAGCGTCACCGTTGCGCCACTGCGGATCAGGCCCAGCGTGTTGTCGATTGCGCCTGATACGGCGTTCACCACCAGCTTACCCAGAGACTGGATCTGCCCGTCCTGGTTATCAAGACGGTCGAGGGTGAGGGCCATTGCCTGTTCGCTAACCAGACGCCCGCCGGAACGGTTATCCAGCGAGGTTGCCAGCAGTGAAAAATCACCCTTTGCGCCCAGGGTACCGTTCTGGTTGTTCAGCCCGGCGGTAGCAAGTTGCATGGCCGCCAGGCTGTAGAGCGTCCCCTCGCGGTTATCCAGCTGATAGCCGTGGGTATCAAGAACGATCCCGCTTCCCTGAATGATCCCCTGACGGTTGTCGCTATCACTGTGTGTGGCCAGCGCCAGCGTATCCAGGGCAAACAGCGTTCCGGCAATATTGCTAAAGCGTGTGGCGTCCAGCGTGGCCTGTTTTTCGGTGAGGATGACGCCCGCATCATTTTGCAGATCGGTCGTTTTGATCGACAGGTTGCCCTGGCTCACGATGCCGCCCATATCGCCACTGTTGCGGTTGTTGATATGTTCAACGGCCAGGGTGAGATCGCTCCCGCTCTGTACCAGCCCGCTGCTGTCGTTGTTCAGGCTTTGCCCGGTGATTGCAAGATCGCTCCGGGCGGCAATCAGCCCTCTCTGGTTAGTTATCCGGGACGTGTCTATTCGCGCATCCTTACCGGATACCAGCGTACCTTGCGTATTATCCAGCGCCCCGGCATGAATACTCAGCGAGCCAGCCGCGCTGAGGGTGCCGTTGCGGTTGTCCAGGTTATCAGCCAGCGCCAGCGACAGGTCGTTCCCGGTGCTGAGCGTACCGCGCTGGTTGTCAACGGCATGCGCATGCAGTTGCAGGGTAGAATCAGAGGCCAGCGTGCCGTCGCGGTTATCTACGTTTTTGGCCCAAATTTCAGTCTCTTTCACCCCGGCAAGCATGCCGTGCTGGTTGTTAATACTGCCAGCGTTAACGTGCAGTTTGCCAAAGCTGACGATGCCGCCCGTCGTCTGGTTATCTCTGTTTGAAATGCTGTTGCCGTGGGTATCGACGATCGTGTCCGCACCAGACTGAATCAAACCTTCATCGTTATTCAACCCGGCGCTGTCGAGCGTCAGGGTATCGCGGGCGGCAATCGTCCCGCCGGCATTCATCAGCGCTTTGGTGCTGGTCAGCCCGACACGGCCTTGTTCAGCGCCGATAAAGCCTCCACTGTTGTCCAGCCTGTTGGCGGTCACGCTGAGGCTGTCTGCCGCCGCCAGTTCGCCCTCGCGGTTGTCCGTCAGGTCAGTCGTTTTTATGGTCAGGGTGCCGGTATCGGCGGCGACAACCTGGCCCTTGCGGTTATCCAGCGACGCGGCGTTAACGTTGACCGTGGCGTTGGCGGCAATCACGCCCTCGCGATTATCAATGCCGTCCTGATGGTTCAGCGTCAGCGCCCGTGTACCGCTCTGGCTTATCTGACCTTTCTGGTTTTGCAGGCGTTTTGCCGAGAGCGTGAGCTGGTCGGCGGCGAGCAGGCCACCGTTATTGTCGAGTGTGCCTGAGGTGGCCGCGCTAAGCGTGTCCCGGGCAACGATCTGCGCGTTTTCAGTGCTGAGACTGCCTTGTCCGGCGTCAAGCGTAATGGCGTTACCCTGCGTCACGCTGCCTGATGCATCCAGCCCCTGACCCACGGCTTTGATGTTTCCGCCTGCCGCATTCAGGCCGTGCATATTGAGCGTGCCACTGGCGTTCAGCGTGAGATTGCCATCATTGCCGATGCTGCCATCGGACAGCACGCCCGCAGCCAGCGTGCCGGTGCTGGCGATCTCCGTGCCGGTCAGGCTGACGTTATGCTCAGCGGCAATCGAACCGCTGTTTTGCACGGAGGCCGTGCTGGAGAGGGTCGCGTCCGCTGAAGACCAGAGGGCGCCGCTGTTCTCAATGCGTCCGTCGGCAGAGAGGGTGACCGTCCCGGCTTCCGCGCCGATATTGCCCGCGTTGCGCACCCCGACGCCTTTTTCCGTTCCGAGCAGGCGGATTTTCCCGGCGTACATGCCGCCGACCTGCGCGACATCCAGCGCCAGCGCGGGTTTTGCCGCACCCTTATCCGCAAGGGCGGAAACCTTTTCATGAGCCGCATCCACCGCGTTGCGCCCGGTGGTGACGCGTAAATCCTGTGCGTGAATGGCGGCGTTCACCTGAACCGCCCGGGCGATGATGTCGGTGTGCTCCTGGCGGGTAGAGTCCAGCCCGCTGCCGTTCACGGTAATGTCACCGCGCTCCACCTGGTATCCAGTTATCCGGCCATCCTGCATCTGGGCGGTGCCGGTCGTCAGCGTGGCGCGCCCGGCGTTAATAAAGCCGCAGCCGTCGCAGGTGATGCCCGACGGGCTGGCGATGACCACGTCGGCTTTTCGTCCGGCCACCTCGATGTAACCGTTGAGCTGGCTTGGGTTTCTGCGCGCTGCTGCGGTGCAGCACCCGGCTGGCCTGCGCCACCAGGCTCTGGCTTTTCCCGCTGTAGCGAATGTCGCCGTTTAGCCCGGCGACGGACTGGTGATAGTGATAGTCGCTGCCGGTGACGGAAAATGCCCACCAGCCCACAGGAACGGACCAGTGGGCGCTGAGGTTCTGATTGCCTTTTTCCGGCCCGGTCTGGAGGTCGTGGTTAATGGAGAACCAGAAGAGATCGCTCAGCGCCAGGGGGTTATCCAGCGAAAGCGTCATCCCGCCCTGATAGCGGCCCGTGGATGAGGTGCCTGAATCATCAAGCGACAGGCCAAGCCGCCAAAACTTGCTCTGCTGGCGGGTAATCACGATATCGCTTTCGCCGGGCTGTTCGGCCGGAACGATGTCCATCTTGACCTGAGCGGTGGGCAGGCGCTGAAGGTTCTCCAGACCCTGCTCAATATCCCGCAGGTCCAGCAGGTTGCCGTCGTGCGCGGGGAAGGCGCTATACAGCCACAGCCAGCGGCTGCTGTCGTCGGTTAACGAGACGTGGCGGATTTTGCCCGGAATAACCGCCAGCGCTAAATGCCCGCTTTTTAAATCCTGCGAGGGAGCCAGCACGCGTGCCGTTGTCCAGCCGTGGGAGATAAGGCGGTTTTGCAGCAGGCTCATGACGCGGTTGATGCCTTTAGCACCCAGGCATTTACCCACAGCCTGATTCGCCATGCGTTGCAGCGGCACCCAGTGCGGGAACGCATCCTGTCCAGACAGCGTGACGTCATGAATCGTGAAGCAGGGCGTTTCGGCTGCAAATTCACCGCTATCGTCACTTCTCGCAGGAGAGGGCAGACGAACGTCGGGCGTTTGAGGCGTTAGCTGGTCTTCCAGTGCCTGCTGGCGTTGCTGCTGAAGGATAAATTGCGCATCGGCCGGTGCGGCGACAGCCGTTGATGAAAGACTGAGAAGCGCGCAGATGAAAAAGACGGTTCTCTTAATCCGTAATCGTAATAGCCGGAATTCCATTTTCAACACTTTCCCTTACATAATGTAATGTTTTGTTGCAGGGATAGTGACGCAGTGAAGGTGGGTTTTCTACGTTTAGCGGCTAAATGAATTCTGAAAAAATAGCGCTATGTCAAGCGGCTGTGATGTCCAGAAACGGATGGAGTTTGGGATTGACAGGCCGGGCAACCATGCGCCGCCCGGCACTATCACAGGGAATTACTCCCCTTCACCCGGGAACAGGAACGGGTTAATAGAGCTGCGGGCAAAGCCCTCCTGCTCCATTTTTGCGTCCAGAATCAGGGTAGCGAGATCGTCAGCGACGGCCTCCACTTTCGGGTCTTTTTCCTGGTACAGGATCTTCAGGTAGGTGCCGCAGTCGCCGCAGCTTTCGGCTTTCACCGCAGACTGCTCATTCTCCAGCGACCAGTAGTGCAGATCGCGGGTCTGCTCGCAGTTGCTGCATTTGATGCGCACCACGTGCCACTCGGTTTCGCACAGGTTGCAGTGCAGATAGCGCAGCCCCTGGGTCGTCCCGATTTGCACCATGCTGGAGACCGGCATCGAACCGCACACCGGGCAGAACTGGCGTGCTTCGCCGTATTCGGCGCGGGCTTTACCTGGGATCAGGCTCGCCATTTGCGCCCAGTAGAGCGACAGGGCGGCCCAGATAAAGGGCGCTTTATCGCTGCTGACCGACGCAAAATCGGACGCAAAGAGCGCGCTCGCCATCTGCTCCAGCTCCTGCTCAGAGGCTTTCTCGAGATTCTCGATCACCGCCAGGGCAGGGCCGCTCATCTCGGGCTTTAGCTCGGCAATCAGCGAATTCAGCAGCTTGTGCCAGTGCTTATCGCGCGGCAGGACGTGGATATCCAGCGGTGGTTTGCCCTGAGCGTTCGCCTCTTTGATGCGCGCGGTCAGGTCCATCTGCAACGGATGGTCGTACAGCACCACTTCCTGGGCATGGGCGATCAGCCCGGCAAAGCGCAGATAATCGCCAAGCGGGTTGTTCTCAGCCAGCTCGCGCAGGCGTTCAGCGCGGCGGTTGTAGAGGTTTTTCAGTCTGGGGAACAGTAGCGGCGGAATCACTTCCGCCGTGCGTTTCTCGCTCGAACCCAGCTCATCTTGCGGGATTATGCGAATACTCATTCAGATGACTTTTCCTGTTTCTGGCGGACTTCACGGTACCAGCGCGGGTGATGTTTCTTCGCCCACGTCTTAGTAACCCAGCCTTCCACCATCGCGGTAATGGTGCCTTTCACCCAGAGGGCGGCGTAGATATGCACCATGATAACCACAATTAACGCCACTGCGGCAAATGAATGCAGCATTAACGCAAATCGGATCACCGGGATTGAGAAAGCAGGCGCAAAGTACGGACGCCAGATGATCACACCACTGACCAGCAACAGCACCAGGAAGATAATCGCCGCCCAGAATACGCATTTCTGGCCGAAGTTATAGCGTCCGGTATCACCTACTTCCTCGTTGACGACGATCTTACGAATATTCTTCGCCCAAAAGATATCATCCCGATTGATTAGGTTGTGGTGCCAGTAACGGAAAAACATGATGATGAACGAGGCGAACATCACCACCCCAACGAACGGGTGGAGGATGCGCGCCAGCTGCGGCGTACCGAGGATCTGCATCAGCCAGTTGAAGGAGGGGAAGAAGAACCCCAGCCCGCTTATCGCCGCCAGCATGAAGCAGAAGGCGGTGACCCAGTGGTTGATACGTTCCGGCGCCGTGTAGCGCACGATGGTGTCACGTCTTTTCATTTGCGCACCTCGTCTTTCTCTTCATGCAGGTTGTCGTCTTCCTCTTCCGCGCGGTTCGGACCAACGCCGACGTAGTGGAAGATACTTGCAGCGAACGTCGCGGCAAAACCGACGGCAGCCAGCGGCTTCCAGATGCCTTTCCAGAACTTAACCGTGGCGCTGATTTCCGGGTTCTCCGGCAGGCCGTGATACAGATTCGGCTTGTCGGCGTGGTGCAGCACGTACATCACGTGCGTACCACCAACCCCGGACGGATCGTACAGGCCAGCGTTGTCGTAACCGCGGGTTTTCAGCTCAGCGACGCGTTCGCCCGCCAGCGTTTTCATGTCCTCTTTGGAGCCAAAATGAATGGCGCCGGTTGGACAGGTCTTCACGCAGGCTGGCTCCTGGCCGACATTCACACGGTCGACGCACAGCGTACATTTGTAGACGCGGTTGTCTTCCGGGTTCAGGCGCGGCACGTCGAACGGACAGCCCGCAATGCAGTAGCCGCAGCCGATGCACTGCTCAGACTGGAAGTCGACAATGCCGTTGGCGTACTGAATGATTGCCCCTTCGGACGGGCAGGCCTTCAGGCAGCCCGGGTCCGCGCAGTGCATACAGCCATCTTTGCGGATCAGCCACTCCAGCTTGTCGTTCTGCTCCACTTCCGAGAAGCGCATCACCGTCCAGGACTTAGCGGTCAGATCGGCTGGGTTATCGTACACCCCGACGTTGTGACCCACTTCGTCACGGATGTCGTTCCACTCCGAACAGGCCACCTGACAGGCTTTACAGCCGATACAGGTGGTTACGTCGATAAGCTTCGCCACTTCCTGCTGGTGGTCCCGCGCCTGAGGCGCGGGGGTGAAACTGTTAGTCGCGGAACGACGAATAATGTCTTGCGATTGATAAGCCATAAGTCGTCTCCGTTACACCTTTTCCACGTTCACGAGGAAGGACTTAAACTCCGGCGTCTGCGTGTTCGCATCACCAACGAATGGCGTCAGGGTGTTCGCAATGAACCCTTTCTTCGCCACGCCCTCGTAACCCCAGTGAATCGGGATGCCGATGGTATCTACCTGCTGACCGTTTACGTTCAGCGTGCGAATACGCTTGGTCACTACCGCCTTGGCTTTGATGTAGCCGCGGTTGGAAGAGACCTTCACGGTATCGCCGTGGGCAATGCCGAGCTTGTTCGCCAGCTTCTCGCCGATCTCCACGAACTGTTCCGGCTGCGCGATGGCGTTAAGCAGCGCGTGCTTGGTCCAGTAGTGGAAGTGCTCGGTCAGACGGTAGGTGGTGCCGACATACGGGAACTTGTCCTTTTTACCCAGCGCTTCAAAGTCGCCTTTGAAGATACGGGCAGCCGGGTTAGAGACCACGTTCGGGTGCAGCGGGTTGGTGCCCAGCGGCGTTTCAAACGGCTCGTAGTGTTCCGGGAACGGCCCTTCCGCCATCTTGTCGATAGCAAACAGACGTCCCATCCCTTCAGGCTGCATGATAAACGGCCCGACATCGCTGCCCGGAGGCGCGGTGCTGTAGTCAGGAATATCCACGCCACCCCATTTCGCGCCGTCCCACTTCAGCAGCTGACGCTTCGGATCCCACGGGTTGCCCTGCGGGTCAGCAGACGCACGGTTATAAAGAATGCGGCGGTTCAGCGGCCAGGACCATGCCCAGCCCAGCGTATTGCCCAGCCCTGACGGGTCGGCGTTATCGCGGTTGGCCATCTGGTTGCCTTTCGGCGTCCAGCTTCCGGCAAAGATCCAGCAGCCGCTGGAGGTGGTACCGTCATCACGCAGGTGCGCGAAGGTGCTGAGCTGATCGCCTTTCTTCGCCAGAACAACACCGGTAGCCGGGTCAATAACATCTGCCAGCGCCTTACCGTTGCTCTCCATCGCCACTTCTTCCGGGGATGGGTTCTCCGGCGTCGAGTAGTTCCAGGTCATGTTCAGCACCGGTTCCGGGTTCGCGCCGCCTTGAGAGGCGTACATCTTACGCAGGCGTAAGAAGATACCGGCCAGGATCTCGCCGTCGTTCATGGCGATGCCCGGGGCGTCCGCGCCCTTCCAGTGCCACTGCAGCCAGCGGCCAGAGTTGACGATAGAACCGTTTTCTTCCGCGAAGCAGGTGGACGGCAGACGGAACACTTCGGTCTGAATCTTCGACGGATCGACGTCGTTCGACTCACCGTGGTTCTGCCAGAAGGTCGAGGTCTCGGTATTGAGCGGGTCAATGGTGACCAGGAACTTCAGTTTCGACAGAGAGGCGACAACCTTGTTCTTGTTCGGGAACGACGCCACCGGGTTAAAACCCTGGCAGATATAGCCGTTAACCTGGCCCTGGTGCATCATCTCGAAATACTGCAGAACGTCGTAGCCCTTGTCCCACTTCGGCAGCCAGTCAAAGCCCCAGCTGTTTTCCGCCGTCGCTTTGTCACCGAAGAAGGCCTTCATCATTGAGACGAAGAACTTCGGATAGTTGCCCCAGTAGTTCACCTGGCCTTCGAGCAGCGGTTTTGGCGTGCTGGCCGTCAGGTAGGTTTGCAGGTCGGTCTGTTTTTCGCTTGGCAGGTTCATATAACCGGTCAGGCTTTGTGACAGCAGGCCGAGATCGGTCAGACCCTGGATGTTGGAGTGACCGCGCAGGGCGTTCACGCCGCCGCCCGCCATCCCCATGTTGCCGAGCAGCAGCTGAACCATCGCCATGGTACGGATGTTCTGCGCGCCGATAGAGTGCTGCGTCCAGCCGAGGGCATACAGGAACGACGCGGTTTTATCGTGAACGCTGGTTTCAGCGATCATCTCGCACACCTTCAGGAAGTCGGCTTTCGGCGTCCCACAGATGTTTTCCACCACCTCCGGCGTATAGCGGGAAACGTGCTCTTTCAGCAGGTTCCACACGCAGCGCGGGTGTTGCAGAGTGGTGTCGCGTTTCGCAAAGCCTTTCTCATCCAGCTCGTAGTTCCAGCTGGTTTTGTCGTACTTGCGTTTTTCGGCGTCGTAACCGCTGAACAGGCCATCTTCGAAGTGGTAATCCTCACGCACGATCAGGCTGGCGTTGGTATAGGCTTCGGTGTATTCGCGGTTGTATTTTTCGTTGGTCATCAGGTACAGCAGTACGCCTGACAGGAAAGTGATGTCAGTACCTGAACGAATAGGGGTGTAGAAATCCGCCACTGACGCAGTACGCGTAAAGCGGGGATCGATCACAATCAGTTTCGCACCGTTGTGGATTTTGGCTTCCATCGCCCAGCGGAACCCGACAGGGTGCGCTTCAGCGGCGTTACCGCCCATCACCACAATGAGGTTGGCGTTTTTGATGTCGACCCAGTGGTTGGTCATCGCACCGCGACCAAATGTTGGAGCAAGACTTGCTACCGTTGGTCCGTGTCAGACACGCGCCTGGTTGTCGACCGCGAGCATACCGAGTGCGCGCGTAAACTTCTGGGTTAAATAGCCGGTTTCGTTACTGGAAGCAGAGGCACACAGCATACCAGTGGAGAGCCAGCGGTTAACGGTGGTGCCTTCTGCGTTCTGCGCCATAAAGTTGGCATCGCGGTCTTCTTTCATCAGTTTAGCGATGCGATCGAACGCCTCTTCCCAACTGATTTGTTGCCATTTGTCAGAGCCTGGCGCGCGATATTCCGGGAATTTCAGGCGGCTTTCCGAGTGAATGAAGTCCACCAGACCTGCCCCTTTCGGACAAAGCGCCCCGCGGTTAACCGGATGATCCGGGTCACCTTCGATATGGAAGATAGATGCTTTGGCGTTTTTTGCACCGTCGCCGAGGCTATACATCAACAGCCCACAGCCGACAGAGCAGTACGTACAGGTGTTACGGGTTTCGCGGGTGCGCAGCAGTTTATACTGCCGAGTTTCCGCCAGCGCTACGCCGGGCGCAAAGCCCAGTGCCGCCGCCGTGGTGCCTGCCATACCGCCAGCGCAGATCTTAAAGAACTGCCTTCTGCTGACCTGCATGGTCACTCCTTGTTTCGACATTGCTACCTTAATAAGGCGAGCCGCAGGCGCGTTTTGCTGCTTGCCTGCAACACGTGTTATTTGGGTATTTAGAGTTTTACTTTACGGTTACAAAATAACCGCAAAGGGTTGGAATTTTGTATTCCCACAATTCCTTGAGGGATAGAGCGCAGAATACCATATTGTCGGTAGGCTTGTTTGAATGTAGTTAAAACAAAGTGAACGAATTCTAAGCTTGCTAATTTAGAAATGTGAACTAAATCACGTTATTGATTTTGTGTGTTACAAGACTGTATCAACTCATTCGATCTCCTCCTCCCCAGGAGGTAAAACCGGTCTACGGACGCCCGGACGAAAAATTGATCCATCTCTGGGGCGAACCGCTGCTATTTATGCTGCAATAGCCCCCTTAATTGCGAAGTTGCCCAGGAACGAAGTCGTGCTAAAACAAATCCGAGATACCTCCTCCCAGCCCGTCGGCGTCGTGGCGTGCGAGGTACGCAGACCCCCTCAACTCAACCAACCTATCCCGGACTGGATTGCGCAAGAGGTGCCCGTGGCGCTGGTCTACAACGGTATCTCGCACGTCGTAATGATGGCGTCGCCAAAAGATCTGACGCTCTTTGCCATCGGTTTTTCACTCTCTGAGGGCATTATCGACCACCCGCAGGAGATTTACGGGATGGATGTGGTGCAGGTCTGCAACGGCATGGAGGTGCAAATTGAACTCTCCAGCCGTCGCTTTATGGCCCTTAAAGAGCGCCGCCGCGCGCTGGCCGGACGCACCGGCTGCGGTGTGTGCGGTGTGGAGCAGTTGAACGACATTGGCAAACCCATCACCCCGTTGCCTTTTAGCCAGACCTTCAGCCTGGCGAACCTTGATATGGCGCTGAACAACCTTCACGTGGTACAGCCGGTCGGCAATCTGAGCGGCTGCACCCACGCCGCCGCCTGGGTATTACCGTCGGGCGAGATCGCAGGCGGGCATGAAGATGTCGGACGCCATGTGGCGCTGGATAAACTGCTGGGCCGCCGCGCGGGAGAGAGCGCCGTCTGGCAGCAGGGGGCTGCGCTGGTCTCCAGCCGGGCCAGCTACGAGATGGTGCAAAAGGCGGCCATGTGCGGGGTCGAGATTTTGTTTGCGGTATCTGCCGCCACCACGCTGGCAGTGGAGGTGGCCGAGCGTTGCAACCTGACGCTGGTGGGATTCTGCAAGCCGGGAAAAGCCACGATCTATACCCACCCACAGCGGTTGAATGTTGTTCAATAAATTTGAATTATTTTAGCAAATCCTTCCGCTTTCAGTTGTCGGTGATGAGGCCTATTATTTATCACATCAAGGCACGGTGCCTTACACCAACAACTAATCGCAAGGGTCTCTATCATGAAAAGCATCAAAACTTTTGTAGCAGTAATCGCTCTGGCAACATCTTTCGGTTCTTTCGCAGCGCAGTCTGTTACCGCATCCGCCAGCACCATTGATGGCGCAGAAGCCAAAATCGCCGCTCAGGCTGAACAGGCAGGCGCGTCTTCTTACACTATTACTCAGGCTTTCGCCGGTAACCGTGTACACATGACCGCTGAACTGAACAAATAAAAGCAACGTTTTTGTCGAAAGAGCGCCCCCGGGGCGCTTTTTTAATTTATACCTGCCAGACGCAGCAAGGCCGTCACCACGGCTGCCGCGACGATCACCCCAATCAACGGCACCTTGCGCCAGGCCAGAAACACCGCAAAGGCCACACCCAGCACACGCGCCATCCCGGCAAAATGTTCCCCTTCATAGAAGGTGGTCGCCAGCGCCACTGAAAACAGCAGCACCGTTGCTGCATCCGACAGCAGGGCCTGGGCGCGTTCAGACAACGCTAACCGGCTGCCCAGTTTGGCTCCGCCGAGACGCATCAGGTAGGTGCCCGCCGACAGCAGGGCGATGCCGAGAATAAAAACGGTCATGTTTTCCATTATTTTTTCCTCGCCGCGAGGCCAAGCAGAGAGAGCAGCACCGGCAGCCCCACTGGTGCAAAGGGCACGGCGGCCAGCGACAGCGCAGCACCGCTACAGGCGCGGATAAGCGTTGTGCGGTTCTTAAAGGCGGGGACGACTAAGGCCAGTAAAATGGCCGGGAACACCGCATCCAGCCCGATGGTTTCCGGCTCCGGCAGCAGTTTGCCGACCATCGCCCCCAGTAGTGTGCCCAGCGGCCAGATGATGGCGACTCCCAGACCGCAGAGCCAGTAGGCTGCTTTACGCTGTTCCGGCGTTTTTTGCGACAGGCCAAACACCACGCTTTCGTCATTCATGATGTGGCAGCCCAGCAAGCTGGCGCCGCGTTTACCCACCAGATCGCGCACCGTTACGCCAAACGGCACATGGCGGGCGTTAACCAGCAGCCCGGCCGCCGCTGCGGCAAGGGGATTGCCCCCGCTGGCGACGATGCCGATAAACATAAATTCCGATGCACCTGCCAGCACCGAAATGGAGAGCACAAAGGGCACCCACAGCGGGAAGCCATACGCCATCGCCAGCGAGCCGTAGGACATCCCCACAACGCCCACCGCCAGACACACGAGAATAATCGCCTTGATGGTGTCGCCGTTAAGACAAGAGAAAGTCTGTTTCATACATATTTAGCCATATCGAACGAGTATCCATTATAATGAACGCATCATATTCGTTTATCAAGATGAACGATTTGTTCGTTTTATAGAACACGAGACCCATTATGACGCAGCCAATCAGCGTAATCGCTAAAAGTCTGGTGCGGGAGCGCATGCGGACCGGGCTTTCACTGGCGGAAATCGCTCGCCGTGCCGGGATCGCCAAATCCACCCTTTCCCAGCTGGAGTCCGGGAATGGTAATCCTAGCCTCGAAACCTTATGGTCGCTGTGCGTGGCGCTGGATATCCCTTTTGCCCGTCTGCTCGAACCGCAACAGCCCACTACCCAGGTGATCCGCCTTGGCGAAGGGACGAAAGTCATTGCTGAACAGGCCAATTATGAGGCCATTTTACTGGCGGCCTGTCCGCCTGGTGCGCGACGCGATATCTATATCCTGATGGCGCAGCCCGGGGCTGACCGTATTTCCCATCCGCACCCGCCGGGTTCGGTTGAGCATATTGTCATCATGAAGGGAAAGGCACTGGTTGGTCTCACCGACGCACCGGAAGCGCTCGGGATTGGAGACTATATTTGCTATCCTGCCGACCAGCCGCATCTCTTCAAAGCGCTTGAGCCAGATACCCTGGCGCTTATGGTGGCGGAACAAAACTGACACACGAAGACACGGATAATCATGTCGCTTAAAGCCATTGCTAAAGAACTGGGACTGTCGGTAACGACGGTGAGCCGCGCCCTCAACGGCTATTTTGACGTTTCCAGCGAGACGCGCGCCCGCGTGGAAGCCGAAGCGCAGCGCCGCGGCTATCGCCCGAACACCTTTGCCCGCCGTTTGAAGATGGGCAAAATCGACGCCGTGGGGCTGGTCTTTCCGGTGCATCCCGTTCCGCTCAATAACAGCGTCTTTATGGACATGGTTGGCGAAATTAGCCACGAACTGGCGCAACATGAGATCGATCTGCTGTTGATTGCCGATGACGATCTGGCCGACAAACACAGCTACATGCGCATGGTGCAAAGCCGCCGTGTGGATGCGCTGATCGTGGCCCATACCCTGGATAACGATCCGCGCCTCGAGCAACTGCAGGCCGCCGGATTCCCGTTCCTGGCACTGGGCCGCAGCCATCTGCCAAAGCCCTACGCCTGGTTCGATTTCGACAACTATGCGGGCACCTTCAACGCAACCCGGCGCTTAATCGAGGGCGGGCATCAGCGTATTGCGCTGCTGGGTGAGAGCAACAATCAGGCGTTTATTACCCAGCGCCGTCAGGGCTACCTTGACGCCCTGAAAGAAGCGGGCCTTTCCAGCGAATGGCTGCGCACCATGCCTCCTTCACGCCGGGCAGGCTACACCACCACGCAGGAACTGCTGGCGCTGGATGTCGCTCCCACGGCGATCGTCACCGATTGCAACACCCATGGCGACGGTGCCGCGATGGCGCTGGCGCAGATGGGGCGCTTAACCGGCGAGGATGCCGTTGCGCTGGTGGTCTACGATGGCCTGCCGCAGGACAGCATTGTCGATATCGACGTGGCGGCAGTGATCCAGTCCACCCGCCAGGGGGTGGGCAAGCAGATCGCCGATATGGTCCTTCAGCTGATTAACGGAGAAGAAATCAGCCAGCTTCAGGTGCTGTGGCAGCCAGAATTCTCGCCGGGTCAGACGGCATAAATTTCCCCAATATCTAAACCCGATCACAAATCCGAAACGTTTTGGTTTGTATCCGAAACGTTTCGGATCAACACTCAGGATATCCCGATGACAGGAGATGTCCGATGCAAGAGGCAGTATTACGACTCGCGAGCGAAACGGTTGATGTGGTGATCAAAACCCACCCGTTCGCCGAAATTCTTTACTGGGGGCCGCACCTTCGCCACTTTTCGCCGCAGGATGCGGAAACGCTTTCCCGCCCGATTGCCAACGGCAGACTGGATGTTGATTCGCCGGTCACGCTTATGGCTGAACTCAGTCACGGTCTGTTCGGCGCGCCGGGCATTGAAGGCCACCGCCAGGGGCGGGATGGCTCGCCGCAGTTCCGTACCGTCGCGGTATCGCAGCAGGGACAAACCCTGACCCTCACCGCCGAAGATGACCAGGCTGGCCTGCGTCTGACCAGTGAGATCGCCCTCGATGACAGCGGCGTACTGGCGATTCGCCACGGCCTGACCAATCTCAAAAGCCAGCCGTGGCAGGTTGACCGCCTGGCCGTCACCCTGCCACTGGCGGAACGTGCCCGCGAAGTTATGGCGTTTCATGGCCGCTGGATCCGCGAATTCCAGCCGCATCGCCTGCTGCTGGAGCACGATAGCTTTGTGATTGAAAACCGCCGCGGCCGCAGCTCCCATGAGCATTTCCCGGCGCTGATCAGCGGCACGCCGGGCTTTAGCGAAATGCACGGTGACGTCTGGGGCGTCCATCTGGGCTGGAGCGGCAACCATCGTCTGCGCGCGGAGGCCAAAACCGATGGCCGTCGTTATTTGCAGGCCGAAGCGCTCTATCTGCCGGGTGAAATGGCGGTGGAGGAGGGCGAAACGCTGTGGACGCCACGCCTTTACGCCAGCTACTCCGCCCAGGGGCTGAACGGCATGAGCCAGCAGTTCCACCGCTATCTGCGTGACAACATCATTCGCTTCCCGGAGAACAAACCGCGCCCGGTACACCTCAATACCTGGGAGGGGATCTACTTTAACCACGATCCTGAGTACATCATGCGTATGGCAGACGAAGCGGCCTCGCTGGGCGTGGAGCGCTTTATCATCGATGATGGCTGGTTTAAAGGGCGCAATGACGACCATGCGGCGCTGGGCGACTGGTATCTCGACGAGCAGAAATACCCCAACGGCTTAACGCCGGTGATTAATCACGTCAAAAGCCTCGGTATGGAGTTTGGCATCTGGGTCGAGCCGGAGATGATTAATCCCAACTCCGATCTGTACCGCGCTCACCCGGACTGGGTGCTGGCCTTACCGGGTTATGAGCAGGCCACTGGCCGCCACCAGTGGGTGCTGAACCTCAACATTCCTGCTGCCTTCAATTATCTGCTGGAGCGCATGAGCTGGCTGCTGGGTGAGCACGCGGTGGACTATGTGAAGTGGGACATGAATCGTGAGCTGGTGCAGCCGGGCCATAACGGCAAAGCCGCTGCCGATGCCCAGACCCGACAGTTCTACCGCCTGCTGGATACCCTGGGCGAACGCTTCCCCCATGTGGAATTTGAATCCTGCTCTTCCGGCGGCGGGCGTATCGATTATGAAGTCCTGACCCGCTGCCATCGCTTCTGGGCATCGGATAACAATGACGCGCTGGAACGCAACACTATCCAGCGTGGCATGAGTTACTTCTTCCCGCCGGAAGTGATGGGCGCGCATATCGGTCATCATAAATGCCATGCCACCTTCCGCCAGCACAGTATCGCCTTCCGTGGCCTGACGGCGCTGTTTGGCCATATGGGGCTGGAGCTGGACCCTCTCGCCGTGGATGAGCAGGAGCGCGAAGGCTACCGGCACTATGCGGCCCTGCATAAGCAGTGGCGCGAGGTGATCCACCACGGCACCCAGTGGCGGGTGGATATGCCCGACAGCACCACGCTGGCGCAGGGGATAGTGAGTCAGGACCAGCGTCAGGGGCTGTTCATTGTCAGCCAGTTGGCAATGCCTGATTACACTCTGATGATGCCGCTGCGTATGCCGGGGCTGACAGCCAGCGCGCAGTACCGCATCACGCTGCTCGATCACCCCAATATTCGCCTGACCGGTGAGGGGGGGCACACCATGCGCAAACTGCCGGCGTGGATGGAATCCCCGCAGACGGTGAGCGGCGAATGGCTGATGCAGGCGGGGCTTGCCCTGCCGGTTCTGGACCCGGAAACTGCCATCCTGATTGGCGTTGAACGCGTATAAGGGTAATGGGCCGGGCAACCGGCCCTGTGTTGAGGATAAAAATAATGAATACGACCACCTGTACCCACAAAGACAACCCGAACTTCTGGATCTTCGGATCGTTCTTCTTTCTCTACTTCTTCATCATGGCCACCTGCTTTCCGTTCCTGCCGATCTGGCTGTCGGACATCATCGGCCTGAATAAAACCCATACCGGGATCGTTTTCTCATGCATCTCGCTGTTTGCCATCTCGTTCCAGCCCGTGCTGGGGGTGGTGTCGGACAAGCTGGGGCTGAAAAAACACCTGCTGTGGATCATCGCGGTACTGCTGTTTCTGTTCGCGCCGTTTTTCCTCTATGTCTTTGCTCCGCTGCTGAAGACCAATATCTGGCTCGGGGCGCTGAGCGGTGGGATCTATATCGGCTTCGTCTTCTCGGCAGGGTCGGGCGCGATCGAGGCCTACATTGAGCGCGTGAGCCGCAACAGCTTCTTTGAGTACGGCAAGGCGCGAATGTTTGGCTGTCTCGGCTGGGGGCTGTGCGCCTCAACGAGCGGCATCCTGTTCGGGATTGATCCCTCCTATGTGTTCTGGATGGGTTCCGCGGCGGCGCTGGTGTTGATGGTGCTGTTGGTGGTGGCAAAACCGAAGCCTAACCAGACCGCCCAGGTGATGAACGCCCTCGGTGCAAACCAGCCGCAGATCACCGCCAGAACCGTGTTTAACCTGTTCCGCCAGCGCAAAATGTGGATGTTCATTTTGTACGTGATTGGCGTGGCCTGCGTGTACGACGTCTTCGATCAGCAGTTCGCCACGTTCTTTAAAACCTTCTTCGCCACGCCGGAGGAAGGCACGCGGGCATTCGGCTTTGCGACCACCGCCGGGGAGATCTGCAACGCCATCATCATGTTCTGCTCGCCGTGGATCATTAACCGCATTGGCGCAAAAAATACGTTGCTGATTGCCGGGGTGATCATGGCGACGCGCATCATTGGTTCGTCATTTGCGACCACTGCCGTCGAAGTGGTGGCCCTGAAGATGCTGCACGCGCTGGAAGTGCCGTTCCTGCTGGTGGGGGCGTTCAAATACATTACTGGCGTGTTCGATACTCGCCTGTCTGCGACCATCTACCTGATTGGCTTCAACTTTGCCAAACAGCTGGCGGCGATTTTCCTCTCCGCGTTTGCCGGGAATATGTATGACCGGATCGGCTTCCAGGATACCTATCTGATGCTGGGCTGTTTTGTACTGGCGGTGACGGTGTTGTCAGCCTTTACGTTGAGCAATAAGCGAGATATCGCTGCCGCGAGCGCGGCAGCGTTAACACATCAGGCCAGGTAAAACACCTCTTGCAGCCCGGTACTCACCGGGCTGTTGTCCGGGTTAGACGGCATCACCTCCCCCATATATTTCCACCAGCGCTGGCAAACGTCGGTATTCGCTACCGCGTTCCAGCGCTCTTCCGATTCGATCTCCACCGTGGCGAACAGCAGGTTGCGGGATTTATCCAGATAAATGGCGTAGTTGTGCGCGCCGTGGTCTTTCAGCAACGCTTCCAGCTCGGGCCAGATCGGGTTGTGGCGACGTTCATACTCCTCGTGTGCGTCAGGGTTTACCTGCATCACAAAGGCTTTGCGGATCATAATGCCTCCAGATAGAGTTCGCGCACCTCGTCACGGCTGGCACTGCGCGGGTTGCAGGGGGCGCACGGGTCGGCGAGAGCTTTGTCGAGCCAGCCTTCGATGTCGGCTTTGGTGACGCCAAGCTTGCTGAAACCAGAAGGAATACCGACGCGGGCGCTCAGGTCACGAATCGCCTGAATGGCCGACATGCTCGCCGCTTCATCACTCATGCCGCGGGTATCGACGCCCATCGCCTGCGCCACGCGGGCAAACCGTGCCACGGCGTTCGGACGGTTAAAGTTTTCGATAATCGGCAGCAGGATGGCATTGCACACGCCGTGCGGCAGGTTGTGCGTTGCCCCCGGCTGGTGGGCGAGGGCGTGCACCAGTCCAAGCCCGGCGCTGTTAAAGGCCATACCCGCCAGATACTGGCCGAAGGCCATCTGCTCGCGCGCCTCCAGGTTATGCCCGTTGTCTACCGCTTCCGGCAGCCAGTGGGCGATCAGGCGAATGGACTCCAGGGCGTTGGCGTCAGTCAGCGGGTGCGCACCGACGGAGACATAGGCTTCGATGGCGTGGGTCAGGGCGTCCATCCCGGTGGCAGCCGTCACGGCAGCCGGAATGTCGAGCATTACGCTGGCGTCATCCACGGCGATATCCGGGATGATGTTCGGGTCGATGATCACCTCTTTGACCTGCCGTTCGGCGTCGATAATGACCGCGTTGCTGGTCATCTCTGCTGCCGTACCTGCGGTGGTGTTGATCGCCACCAGCGGCACGCCCGCGTTGATCACTTTGCCGACGCCGGAGTAAGCGGTAGAGGGGCCTGGGTTGGCGGTGAGAATTTTAATCGCTTTGGCGGTATCGATCGGGCTGCCGCCGCCGAAGGCAATAATATAATCACACTGCGCATCCTGATACGCGGCATAACCCTGCTGCACCAGCGCTTCGGTCGGGTTGGGGAAAACCGCGTCGAACAGGTGATACGACATCTGCTGCGCGTCGAGGGCGGTAAACAGGCTGTCGAGCAGGCCCATTTTTACCAGCTGACCGTCGGTGACAATCAACGCCGTGCCCCACTGTTTGTTTGCCACCAGCTTAACCATATCGCCGATTGCGCCTGCGCCGTGCAGGCTGATTTTAGGCAGCGCCAACATAAAGCTCATGATAATTCTCCTTAATGGTGATTTTGCAAATCTGGGCCCCTCACCCTAACCCTCTCCCCAAAGGGGCGAGGGGACTGTTCCGTGCGGCCTTTCTCCCTCTGCCCAAAGGGGCGGGGGCACTGCACCGTGCGGCCTTTCTCTCTCTGCCCAAAGGGGCGAGGGCGCTGCACCGTGCGGCCTTTCTCTCTGCCCAAAGGGGCGAGGGCACTGCACCGTGCGGCCTTTCTCCCTCTCCCCTTTGGGGAGAGGGCAGGGGTGAGGGGATTACATCCGTCTTCGCTGCATAATCCGGCGGGTGATAATCGGCAGGGAGATCACCACAATCAGCATGGCGCCGATGATCACCGACATCACAATGCCCGGCACGTTGAGCAGGCTCAGGCCAAAGGTGACCAATCCCATCAGGAAGGCGGCGATAATCACGCCCACCATGCTGCCGGAACCGCCAAGAATATTGACGCCGCCGAGCACCGCCATGGTCACCACCGCCAGCTCCCAGCCCATCGCAATGGTCGGGCGGGTACTGCCCAGACGCGAGGTAAGCAGCACCGAGGCCAGCCCGGCCATCAGCCCCACCAGGGCAAAGAGGATCAGGTTGTGACGCTTCACGTTGATGCCGGAATACCAGGCCCCGGTCGGATTGTTGCCGATGGCGTAGGTGCGACGCCCGAAGTTGGTCTTGTGCAGCACGAAGGCAAACAGGATGGCCAGCACGATAAAGAGCGCGAACTCAAACGACAGCGCGCCCCAGACATACCCCTGACCAAACCAGGCGAAGCTCTCCGGCCAGGTGTTCAGCGCCTGGTCGCCCAGCAGAATGTAGGTGATGCCGCGATAGAGGCTCATGGTGCCGATGGTGATCACAATCGAGGACAAGTTAAAGCGGGTCACCAGCAGGCCGTTGAACAGCCCGCACAGCAGCCCAACGCCTAAGCCCACGCAGACCAGCAGCGGTGTATCCAGCCCGGCCGCCGCGCAAAAGCCCATCACCGTGGAGCTGAGGGCGATAGTGGAGGCCACCGACAGATCAATTTCCCGGGCGATAATCAGCATTGCCATCGGCAACACGATGATCGCTTTTTCGGTAAAGTTGAACGTCGCATCCGACAGGTTCCAGATATCGAGGAAGTAAGGGGAGGCCAGGGCGTTACCCACGAATACCGCCAGCGTTACCGCCAGCAGAAAACCTTCCCAGCACAGCAGGCGCTGGAAGATGCCCGCCGGGGCGGGGGCATGTTTAATCTCTTCAGACGTCATTATTTTACTCATCATCTCACCGCCTGTTTCTGACGAGCCAGCGCCGCATCGCGCAGGATCAGCCGTCCTTTGCGTTTGTTGCCACGTTCATTGAGCAGCACCGCAATCACGATCACCGTCCCGGAGATGGCCATCTGCCAGAACGGCGACACGCCAATCACCGGCAGGGCGTTGTTGATCACCCCGAGGAACAGCGCCCCGCACAGGCACCCCAACACCCGGCCCGTACCGCCCATGGTGCTGATGCCGCCGATGACGCAGGCCGCTACCACCTGCAGCTCAAAGCCGTTTGCCACATCGACATAGGCCACCGCAAAGCGCGAGATCCACAGATAGCCGCAGAACCCGGCCAGGGCCCCGGAGAGGCAGAAGCTGACGAACTGCATTTTTCCGGCGTTGATCCCGGTGTAATAAGCCGCCGTGGCGTTACCGCCTGCGGTGTACAGTGCGCGCCCGGTACGGCTGTAGCGCAGGAAATAGCCCACCAGCAGCAACGCGGCAATGGCGCACCAGCTCAGCACCGGCAAGCCCAGCACCGATGCCCGTGGCAGGCCGAGGAAATCGGCACCCATCTGGTTGGAGTTCACCCAGCCGCCGCCGGAGAGCAGAAAGATAATCCCGCGGTAGATGCTCATGGTGCCCAGCGTCACCACAATCGCCGGAATGCCCATTTTCCATACCAGCAGGCCGTTGATGATACCCATCAGCAGGCCCAGCGCGGTCGCCAGGATCAGCAGCGTCCAGACCGGCACATCGGGGTAATGGAAGTTAATCAGGGCGACAATCATCCCGGTCAGCGCCAGGTTTGCCGCCATCGACAGGTCAATGCCTTTGGTGAGCAGCACCATCATCTGCCCGAGGGCGAGAATGATCAGAATGGAGGTGTCGTTAAATATCTCCACCAGGTTGCCCGGAGCGATAAACGAGGGGGCACGCGTGCCGATGGCGATAACCATCAGCACAATCACCGCCGCCAGTAAGGCCTCGCGGTGTTTAAGCAGCTGTTGCACCATTATGCGGCCTCCTGTCTGGCACCGCTGGCGGCGCTGACGATGGTTTCAGCCGTTGCGCCCCCCGCCTGATATTCCGCCACCATTAACCCTTCATGCATAACGATGATCCTGTCAGCCATGCCCATCACTTCCGGCAGTTCGGAGGAGACCATGATCACCGCCAGCCCCTGTCCGACCAGCTCGGACATAAACTGATGCACCGCCGCTTTGGAGCCGATATCGATCCCTTTGGTCGGTTCATCGAGGATGATTACGTCCGGGTGGGTTGCCAGCCACTTGCCGATCACCACTTTCTGCTGGTTGCCGCCAGAGAGAGTTTCGACCGCCTGTTTCCAGCTAAAGGCTTTTACTTGCAGCCGCTTCGCATATTCGTCTGCCAGTTGCCACTCGCGATCGTCATTCAGCACGCCGTTGGCGTTGAGTTTGTTGAGCTGTGGCAGGCTGATGTTCTGCGCAATCGACAGTTCGATAATCGCCCCCTGCTTCTGGCGCTCTTCAGGCACGCAGACGATCCCGGCTTTGATGGCATCCGCTGGCTGGCGGAAATGCTGTTCTTTACCGTTCAGCACAATGCTGCCGGAAGAAGGGCGCGAGACGCCGGAGAGCGCCTGCATCAGCTCGGTACGCCCGGCGCCCACCAGCCCGTAGAAGCCGAGGATCTCACCTTTGCGCAGGGTAAAGGTGATGTTCGCGAACTCGGTCGGGTGGCAGAGATCCTGCACCTCGAGCACGATATCGCCTTTTTCGCATTCCACCTTCGGGAAGGTCTGGGTAATGGCGCGGCCTACCATCATCGCCACCATCCGCTCTTCGGTGATGTCATTGATGGCCCCCGCGCCGACAAACACGCCGTCGCGCAGAATGGTGTAGTGATCGGCCAGTTCAAAAATCTCGTCGAATTTATGCGAGATAAACAGGATCGCTTTCCCTTCCTGCTTTAAACGTTCCACGATCTGATAGAACTCAAGGATTTCGTGCTGGGACAGGGCCGCCGTCGGTTCGTCGAGAATAACGACCTGCGCGTCAAACGACAGCGCCCGGGCAATTGCGACCATATGGCGCTGGGCGATGCTCAGGGTTTTCAGCGTCGCGCGGGGGTCAATCTGCACCTCCAGACGGGTGAGGATCGCCTGCGCCCGGCGGTGCATTTCCGGCCAGTCGAGCTTTTTGAAAATGCCTTTATACAGATACTGACCGACAAAAATGTTTTCGGTGACCGACAGCTCATAGAACAGGACGGTCTCCTGGTGAATCGCGGTGATGCCCACCTTATGCGCCGAGTCGGGGGTCGGCAGCTGTATAGGAATGGCTTTGTAGAGGATCTCGCCCTCGTCGGGCTGGTAGATGCCGGTCATCACTTTGACCAGCGTCGATTTGCCCGCGCCGTTTTCACCGATCAGAGCGGTGACTTTGCCGGGCCAGAGTTCAAGCTGCACGTTCTCAAGCGCGCGTACACCAGGGAAAACCTTGGTGATGCCATTGAGCGCCAGTAATGGGGTCATGATAGTTCTCCACTTGTATCCCTCTCCCACAGGGAGAGGGAAAAGGAATCAGAAGATTTTTGAGAACTTATCAATGTTGCTGGCATCGTAAACAAACGGCTCAGCCATTGCGCCGCTGCCGTCGGCATCCAGCTTCACTTTGCCCAGTTTGCCCATGCTGGCTTCTTCTTTGGTCGCCGTGCCTTTCACCAGATCATCCGCTAAGTAAGTCGCGGCATAACCGAGGTCGATCGGGTTCCAGATGGCGAAGCTCTTGCTGGCACCGGATTTCACCGCGCCCGCCATTTCAGATGGCAGGCCGAGGCCGGTCACGTACACTTTGCCGATCTTGCCCTGATCTTTCACCGCCTGCGCTGCCGCCACGATGCCGACCGACGACGGAGAGACGATCACTTTCAGATCCGGGTAGGTTTTCAGCAGGCCGACCGCTTCGCGGTAGCTCTTATCCGACAGATCGTCGCCATAGGCCACGGTTACCAGATTGACGGACGGGTACTGTGGCAGCACCTTTTTCATCTCGGCAATCCAGGTGTTCTGGTTGGTGGAGGTCGGCGTAGCGCTCAATACCGCCACATCGCCTTTTTCCACGTTCAGCGCTTTCAGCGCTTCGGCCGCCAGCTTGACGTTAGTCTCGCCAATCAGCGCGTTATTGGAAGGGTTAAGGTGGATCTGGCGCCCGGCTTTCGCCACGCCGGAGTCCCACGACACCACTTTGATCCCGCGCTGCATCGCTTTTTTCAGCACCGGCACCACGGCATCAGGATCGTTGGCGGAGATGGCGATCGCATCCACCCCCTGTGCGATCAACCCGTTCAGCACTTCGATCTGGGCTTCGGCGGTGGTGGTGGTTGGGCCGGTATAGATCACTTTGACATCACCTAACTCTTTGGCTGCCTCCTGGGCACCCACGTTTGCCGCTTCGAAGAAGCCATTACCTAACGATTTCGCCACCAGGGCGATTTTAACTTCAGCTAAAGCAGAACCGGACAACGCCAGGGCGGCAACGGTGAGGATCAAGCTTGTCTTTATTTTCATTGCTTTTACTCCACTTAATAAGGTGATTTGTGTAGGGATTGCAGGTGTAGCTTCGCCCCGTCTCAATGAGCGGGGCGCGATGTTCTTATTTGTACAGATCTAACGCGGACTGCATCGGGTTGACGCCAAAGCGTTTGCCCAGCGCAATCAGTTCTTCCCGGGTGATGGTCTGCTTCATGCCACCCATCGAATAGACTTTTACCAGCACTTCGGCAGACTTCTCGGCGGTGTCGATCAGACCAAAGGTTTCATCGAGCGTCGGGCCGCTGCCGAACACGCCGTGGAACGGCCACAGCACCAGCGAGTGTTTTTGCATCTGAATCGCCGTGGCTTCGCCGATTTCATCCGTACCGGGTACCATCCACGGCAGAATGCCCACGCCATCCGGGAACACCACCAGACACTCGGTGCTGCCTTCCCACAACTGACGGGTGATAACGTCGGTGTTGTTCTCCAGCACGAAGGTCAGGGCAATCAGGTTGGTGGCGTGGCAGTGCATAATCACGCGATCTTTCCCGCCAGTGACTTTGATACGCTCACAGTGGGAAAGGAAGTGGGACGGCAACTCAGAGGTTGGCACCGCTTCGTCAGTCAGCCCCCAAAGAATGTGGTAGCCCGCGCCGTCGCTGTCCACTTTTACCACCCCTAAATTCGCGGTGGGATCAAGCTGGACGTTGCGGAAGAACTTGCCGGAACCGGTGACGATAAACGGCGTATTGGCGAGCAGCGGCATCGGCTGGCTCAGGGCGATATAGCGCGGTTTGGCGTGGAAGTCGGCTTCATACGGGGCGATATCCGCCTCGTCCAGGCGCAGCGTCAGGTTGCCGCCGTTGCGCTCGTCCCAGCCTTTCAGCCAGGCGTCGGAGGTGGCTTTAATCATGCCCTGGACGAACCAGGCGTCGATAATGGTCTGCATAGTCTTTCATTTCCTGTTAAATCGGGGTGGGGTTTCCCCTCACCCTGACCCTCTCCCCAAAGGGGCGAGGGAATGGTGTGATCCCGCTCTGTCAGGGAGAGGGCAGGGACGAGGGTTGTCTTACCCGCGTTGGCTCAAAATCTCTTTCTCATACGCCCGGACGTTATCCAGCCACTGGCTGCCTGCCGGGGCGTCGTTGCGCTGGCAGTACATCTCCCATACCGCCTGCCATGGCAGTGATTTTTGCTCCTCCAGCAGCGCCAGACGCGCGGTGTAATCGCCCGCGGCTTCCAGCGCACGCAGTTCGGCGGTTGGCTCCAGCAGGGCGCGCAGCAGGGCTTTCTTCATGTTGCGGGTACCAATAACCCAGGCCGCGATGCGGTTGATGGAGGCATCAAAGAAGTCGAGGCCGATATGCACCCGGTCGAACAGGTCATGGCGAATAATCTCGCTGGCGATGGCCTGGGTTTCGTCATCCAGCAGCACCACGTGGTCGCTGTCCCAGCGTACCGGACGGCTAACGTGCAGCAGCAGGTGCGGCACATAGAGCATGGCGGCAGAAATTTTGTCGGAGATCACCTCTGTCGGATGGAAGTGGCCGGCATCCAGGCACAGCGCGGTCTGACGGCTGGTGGCGTAACCCATGTAGAACTCGTTGGAGCCGACGGTGTAGCTCTCCGCGCCGATGCCGAACAGCTTGCTCTCCACGGCATCGATGTGGTGCGCCGGGTTCAGCTTTTCGCTAATCACTTCATCCAGCGCCGCCAGCAGACGCTGACGCGGGGCGAGGCGGTCCACGGTGATGTCTTTCATCCCGTCCGGGATCCAGATGTTCATCACCGATGGCGTGCCCAGTTGCTCGCCAAAGTACGCCGACACGCGGCGGCTGGCCTTCACGTGGTCGATCCAGAACTGACGAATTTCGTCATCGGCGTGGGCGAGGGTAAAGCCGTCGGCGCTCAACGGATGCGAGAAGCAGGAGGGGTTAAAATCCAGCCCCAGCTTGTTGGTTTTCGCCCACTCGACCCAGTTCTTAAAGTGTTCCGGCTTGATGGCGTTGCGATCGACCGGCGTGTCGGACTCCAGATAGATAGCGTGCAGGTTCAGGCGTTTTGGCCCCGGGATCAGGCTCAGGGCCAGCTCCAGATCGGCCCGCAGCTCGGCGGCGTTACGCGCCTTGCCCGGATAGTTACCTGTGGCCTGGATGCCGCCGGTCAGCGCACCGCCTGGGTTCTCAAACCCGGCGACATCATCGCCCTGCCAGCAGTGCATAGAGACGGGCAGACGGTCGAGCTGACGCAGAGCCTCCTCGACATCCACGCCCACGGCGGCGAAACGCTGTTTAGCCAGTTCCCAGGCTTGTTCAAGTTGAGTGGTCATGCGCAAAGCTCCTTAGTCGGTCGTTGTTGCTGAAACTGCGTGCGGTAGCGGGCAATCTCATGATCGGGATGAGGGGTAAAAGTGGTCAGGCCGTAATTGCCGGTCACCACCTGACGGAACTGGTCCACGTCGGCCAGCTCGTCGAGGGTCACCAGCTGGATGCCAATATTGCCGAGAGTGGAGGCCTCAACCGGCCCGGCTAACACCGTGATGCCGCAGGCGTTGGCGCACAGCTGGTTGAGCAGATGGTTCTGGCAACCGCCGCCAACAATGTGCAACTGGCTGAACGGCTTGCCGCGCAGGGTCGCCAGCTCGTGCAGCACCTCGGCATACAGCAGGGCGAGGCTGTCGAAGATGCAGCGCGCCAGGTCGGCGGCGCTCTCCGGTACGGGCTGGGCGGTCTCGCGGCAGGCGGCCTGGATCTCGGCGCTCATATTGGCCGGGTTGATAAAGCGATCGTCATTGGGGTTGATCAGGAAACGGCACGCCGGAAGGGTTTCCGCCTCACCGATCAGGGCGGTCAGGTCGCTGATGCGTTGCTCTTTCAGCACCCGCTGCAGCAGCCATAAGCCCATAATGTTTTTCAGCACCCGGTAGCGGCCTTCGGCGCCGCCTTCGTTGGTAATATTCGCTGCCAGCGCGGTGTCGCTGGTGTAGGGCGTTTTGCTCTCAAAGCCCATCAGCGACCAGGTGCCGGAGGAGAGATAGGCCGCATCCTGCGAGGCCAGCGGAGCGGCGATAACCGCGCTGGCGGTGTCGTGACTGGCGACGGCTACCACCGGGATAGCGTTCTCCTGCGGGCATGTCCAGTGACCGATCACGTTGCCCGGATGGGTCGGGGTGCCAAACCAGTCGCGCGACGCACCCGTCCAGTTGAGCAGGTTCTCGTCCCAGGAATCGGAATTGATGTTTACCAACTGGGTGGTGGTGGCGTTGGTATATTCCCAGTTCATCTGGCCGGTGAGACGGTAGCTGAAGTAGTCGGGGATCAGCAGGGCATGGGCGACGTTCGCCACCAGCTCCGGCTGCTGTTCCACCAGGGCGCGCAGCTGATATAGGGTATTAAACGGCAGAAACTGAATGCCGCTGCGGCCATAGATTTCGGCTTTCCCGAGCTGCGCCAGCGCATGCGCCATCACCCCATCGGTGCGGCTATCACGATACGAGACCGGCAGGCCGACGCGGTTACCGTTGCCGTCCAGCAGGACGTAATCCACGCCCCAGGTGTCGATCCCGATGCTGTCGATGTGAATGCCTTCTTCACATACCTTATTTAGCCCGGTACGGATCTCCGCTTCCAGCGTGTCGATATCCCAGCAGTCAAAACCGTCCTGTTTTTGCAGGCAGTTCACGAAACGGTGGATTTCGCGCAGCTGAAGGGTGCGCTGCTCGCGATGGTAGCTCGCCAGCATTACGCGGCCGCTGGATGCGCCTAGATCGACAGCCACACAATGGCGAAAAGTCATGGTCCGGTCCTTCCTTTAGTCATTACCGGACAGTGTAAAAAAGGGAAGCGTCGGCGACCTTCTTACCACTGACAGCGCATTTCAGGCGCTGGCAAGAAAGCAAAGATGAACGTGAGGAAGTTCACATTTTCCGCTAATAGCGCGGCTCTCAGGGGATGTGACGGTGGGCGCATTTCCAGATCTTTCCCGCCTTTTCTTGAAAAAGCGACAGGCTTTGCGCCATTTGCTGTCGAAAATTTAAGGTCAGCCGGGAAACCCTAAATTACTATTTTGAGAACTTTTATCATCTGGTGACCCGTTATGACCGTACTGCACAGCGTGGATTTTTTCCCTTCAGGCCACTCGCCTGTGGCGATTGAGCCGCGGCTGCCCCAGGCTGCGTTTCCAGAGCATCATCATGATTTTCATGAGATTGTGATCGTGGAGCACGGTACGGGTATCCATGTTTTCAACGGGCAGCCTTATACCATCAGCGGCGGCACGGTGTGCTTTGTGCGCGACCATGATCGGCATATGTATGAACACACCGATAACCTGTGCCTGACCAACGTGCTGTATCGCTCCCCGGAAGCGTTCCAGTTTTTGTCGGGGCTGAACCAACTGCTGCCTCAGGAGCAGGACGGCCACTATCCGTCGCACTGGCGGGTAAACCAGGCCACGCTACAGCAGGTGCGCCAGCTGGTCAGCCAGATGGAGCAGTCCGAAGAGGGGCAGACTACCCACGCCCTCGCCAGCCGCGAGATCCTGTTTATGCAGCTGTTGGTGTTGCTGCGTCGTGGCAGTCTGGTGGACGGGGCGGTGGATAACGACGCGCGGCTCAACCAGTTGATGGCGTGGCTGGAAGATCACTTCGCCGAAGATGTCTGCTGGGAGACGCTGGCAGATAACTTTTCCCTGTCGCTGCGCACGCTGCATCGCCAGCTGAAGCAGCACACCGGGCTAACGCCCCAGCGCTATCTCAACCGGCTGCGCTTAATCAAAGCGCGCCATCTGCTGCGCCATACCGACGAGAGCGTTACCGATATCGCCTATCGCTGCGGTTTTGGCGACAGTAACCACTTTTCGACCCTGTTTCGCCGGGAATTTGACTGGTCCCCGCGCGACATTCGCCAGGGCCGGGATGCGATGCTTCAGTAACGCGAGGAAAATCACCGTTTTACTGCCGCAAAGCGGGTAATAATGTCAGGTTATTCACCGTTGAGGTTGTGATGTGGCCGGACAGTTGATTCTTCGCAGAGCTGATTTTTTTGCCTCCACCGCGCAGGCCGTCGCGGTGGCGGACCGCTATCCGCAAAATGTCTTTGCCGAACATACACACGATTTTGGCGAACTGGTGCTGGTATGGCGCGGTAATGGCCTGCATGTCCTCAACGATCGCCCTTACCGCATTACCCGTGGCGACCTGTTTTATATCCGTGCGGAAGATAAACACTCCTACGCCTCGGTCAACGATCTGGTACTTCAGAACATCATCTACTGCCCCGACCGACTGAAGCTCAACGTGGACTGGGCGGCGAACATCCCCGGTTTTCTCAAAGCAGGCAACACCCCGCACTGGCGGCTGGGCAGCAACGGCATGACGCAGGTGCGCCCGGTGATTACGCAACTGGAGCAGGAGAGCCTGAAGACCGATCCCCACGCATTCGATATGGCCGAGCTGCTGTTTGCACAGCTGACGATCATGCTCAAACGCTACCGTTACGCCCCGGATAACCCGGCCGCCAGCGAGCCGGAAGCGCTGCTGGATAAGCTGATCACCGCCCTGGCGGGCAGCCTGAACCGCAGCTTTGTGCTGGAAAAGTTTTGCGAGCAGGAGCAGTGCAGCGAGCGCGCCCTGCGCCAGCAGTTCCGCACCCAGACCGGCATGACGGTAAACCACTACCTGCGCCAACTGCGGATCTGCCATGCGCAGTATTTGCTACAACATACCGAGCTGCTGGTCAGCGAAGTCGCCATGCAGTGCGGCTTTGAGGACAGTAACTATTTTTCGGTGGTGTTTAACCGTGAAGTGGGGATGACCCCGGTTCAGTGGCGACACCGCAGCCATAACGCCGCGTAATAGATTGTTTGCTCCCCCCTGCGCATCACCGCACGCCCCGCCAGATCAGTCACATAACGAAAAGTTATAACCTTATTAAAACTACGGCATTGATAAACATTTTCAATATCATTTAATTAACTATAATGAACCAACTGCTTACGCGGCATTAACACGTTTGCCGCCCGACAATAATGGAGATGATTATGAGCTATACCCTGCCATCCCTGCCGTACGCTTACGACGCCCTTGAGCCGCATTTCGACAAGCAGACGATGGAGATCCATCACACCAAACACCACCAGACTTACGTTAACAACGCCAATGCGGCGCTGGAAAGCCTGCCAGAATTCGCTAGCCTGCCTGCTGAAGAGCTGATCACCAAACTGGATCAACTGCCAGCTGACAAGAAAACCGTTCTGCGTAACAACGCAGGCGGCCACGCTAACCACAGCTTCTTCTGGAAAGGCCTGAAAACTGGCACCACCTTGCAGGGCGACCTGAAAGCCGCTATCGAGCGCGACTTCGGCTCCGTTGATAACTTCAAAGCTGAGTTTGAAAAAGCCGCTGCTACCCGTTTCGGCTCTGGCTGGGCGTGGCTGGTACTGAAAGGCGACAAACTGGCTGTGGTTTCCACTGCTAACCAGGACTCCCCGCTGATGGGTGAAGCTATCTCTGGCGCATCCGGTTTCCCAATCGTGGGTCTGGACGTGTGGGAACACGCTTATTACCTGAAATTCCAGAACCGTCGCCCGGACTACATCAAAGCCTTCTGGGACGTGGTGAACTGGGACGAAGCAGCAGCACGTTTCGCCGCTAAAAAATAAGGTTGCAAAGCCGTCTGTGAGAAGCGAGTCTGATGACTCGCTTTTTTTATACCCACAATCTGCGTAAGGAGCCGCGATGAATCATCCCGTTAACGTATTTATCGGAAAAATAAAGGATTACGAAGGCAGCCGCCCGAGCGCGATTGCCAAACTGCAGGTTGACGGCGAACTCTCCCTCACCGAAAAAGGGCTGGTGGGCGATGAGCAGGCGGAGAAGAAAATCCACGGCGGGCCGGATCGGGCGCTGTGCCACTATCCGCGCGAGCACTATGCATTTTGGGCCAGCGAATACCCTGACCTGGCCGGGCTTTTTGTCGCCCCGGCATTTGGCGAAAACCTGTCAACCGAAGGGCTGACCGAGAAGAACGTCTTTATCGGGGATATCTTTCGCTGGGGCGAGGCCTTGATCCAGGTCACCCAGCCGCGGTCTCCCTGCTTCAAGCTCAACTTCCACTTCGGTATCAGCGATATCGCTACGCAGATGCAAAATGCCGGGAAAACCGGCTGGCTGTATCGGGTGATTTTGGCAGGGAAGGTCGAAACGGATGCGCCGCTGACGCTGGTCTCTCGCCTGAGCGATGTGTCGGTGTATGACGCCTGCGCTATCGCCTGGCATATGCCGTTTGATGATGAGCAATATCACCGTCTGCTGTCGGCGGCGGGGCTGTCCACCAGCTGGACCAGAACCATGCAGAAGCGACGACTTAGCAACAAGATCGAAGATAATTCGCGGAGATTGTGGGGGAAGTAGTCGGGTAAGACGGAGTCTCCACCCGGCTTTTTACCTCTGCGCCTGTTACTGCCCGGTAGCGCTGCGCTTACCGGGCTTGCAACATAGAGTCAGCGTAAAACTAAGAACGCTTGTGCAACGGTAGCCAGAGCGTTAACCGCAAGCCGCCCAGCGGACTGTCATCGGCTTTCACCCAGCCACGGTGCTGCTGCATCGCGGTTTCGACAATCGCCAGACCCAGCCCGGTGCCGCCGGATTCACGGTCACGCGCCTCGTCGGTACGGTAGAACGGACGGAAAATCTGCTCGCGATCTTCCGGGCTGACGCCAGGGCCATCGTCATCAACGTTGATGGTGATGCCATCTTTGTCCACCGAGAACGCCACCTCGATTTTGGTATGCGAATAGCGCAGGGCGTTACGTACGATATTCTCCAGCGCGCTTTCCAGCGTGTTGGGGTTACCGTACAGCGGCCACGGGCCTGGCGGGAAGTTGACGGTGAAGGATTTCCCCATCTGCTCCGCTTCGAATGCCGCGTTATCCAGCACCTCATGCCACAGGTGATTGGCTTTCACCGTCTCGCTGACCAGCGCGTTTTTCTGCTGATTGCGGGACATGACCAACAGGTCATTGATCATGCTGTCCAGACGATGCGCTTCGGTTTCGATACGCTCCAGCTCTTTGCTCTCTCCGCTACGGCGGCGCAGCAGGGCGGTGCCCAGTTGCAGGCGCGTCAGCGGGGTGCGCAGTTCATGGGAAATATCAGAGAGCAGACGCTGCTGGGTGGTCATCATCCGCTCAAGCGCCGCCACCATCTGGTTGAAGCTGGCCCCTGCCGCCAGGAACTCCTGCGGCCCGGCTTCCAGCTCCGGGTGCTGTCGCAGGTTGCCCTGCGCCACTTCATCCGCGGCGTTTTTTAACTTACGTGCGGGTTTCGCCAGGCTCCACGCCAGCCACAGCAACAGCGGTGAACTCACCAGCATGGTAACAATCAGCAGCAGCAACGGGCGGTCAAATAGCAGGTTGATAAAGTCGGACTGGGAGTTGCTCGCCGGGCGAATCAGGTAGAGCTGGTAGTTATCCTCCCCGTCATTGACGGAGAATGGCCCTACCATCTCTACCCGACCATATTTTTTCTTTTGCGGATGATCGGCGTTATCCGCCTGGCCAATGAAGTTGCGGATAATCTGCATTTCATTGCGGTCTGCCCCGATCACGCGGCCTTCGCTGGTCACCAGCAGCAGGCGTTGTCCCGGCGGCGCCCATTTTTCGATAGCGCGAAACAGTCTGCGCCACCACATCAAATCATTGGGCGGATCGATGGCCAGCTCTGCTTCTACGTGCTGCTCGATCATCACACCCTGACGTTGCTCGCTGTCGAGAAGCTCCGTCATCTGGCGTGAGTCGAGTTTGGGTAACATCAAAACCAGCATTAAAACCAGTGCCAGCGTCAGCCAGAAGATGGCGAAGATGCGGGCGGTTAAGCTGCCTATCATGAAGCGGACACCATCAGATAGCCGCGTCCACGCAGGGTTTTAAACCACGGATGACCATCCTTGCGCTCCGGTAATTTGCGGCGCAGGTTGGAGATGTGCATATCAATTGCCCGGTCGAACGGCGTCAGGCGTTTACCCAGCACTTCCTGGCTCAGATGCTCACGGGATACCACCTGGCCCAGATGCTGCGCCAGCAGATAAAGCAGTGTGAATTCGGTGCCGGTGAGTTCCAACGCCTGGCCGTCGAAGCTGGCTTCCTGGCGGCCTGGATTCAGGCTCAGGGAGTCGACTTCAAGGGTTGGCGAACCGCTGTCGGTGTTTTGCTGCTGCTCGCTCCAGTGGGAACGGCGCAGGATCGCCCGAATACGTGCCACCAGCTCACGGTCGTTAAACGGTTTAGGCAGATAGTCATCGGCACCCAGCTCAAGGCCAAGTACACGATCAAGTTCGCTACCGCGCGCGGTCAGCATAATTACTGGGGTCTGGTGCGTCTGGCGCAGCTCTTTAAGGGTGTCGATACCGTTCTTCTTCGGCATCATGACGTCGAGCAAAAGCAAGTCGATGCTATCGTCGAGTTGACTCAGCGCCTGCTCCCCGTCGTGGGCTACCGACACGTCAAAGCCTTCCATGTCGAGCAACTCCTTTAAAAGGGATGTCAGCTCTCGGTCATCATCAACTAACAGGATTTTATTCATTGTTTAAATACCTCCGAGGCAGAAATTACGTCATCAAGGCTATCTAATCCATGACTTTACGTTGTTTTACACCCCCTGACGCATGTTTGCAGCCTGAATCGTAGACTGTCTCTCGTTGAATCGCGACACGAAAGATTTTGGGAGTAAGTGATGCGCAAAGTTACCGCTGCTGTCATGGCCTCAACGCTGGCGTTTAGTGCATTTAGCCAGGCTGCTGGAGTCATCACCGGCGATAACCGTCTCTCAGTGGAGGGCATCGCGCAGCAGAGTGCCCAGGGCCATATGTTCGACGGCATAAGTTTAACCGAACATCAGCGTCAGCAGATGCGAGATCTCATGCAGCGGGCTCGTCATGATCAGCCCCCTGTTAATGTTAGCGAAATGGAGACAATGCATCGCCTTGTCACCGCAGAAAATTTTGATGAAAACGCTGTGCGCGCTCAGGCAAACAAAATGGCGCAGGAACAGGTTGCCCGACAGGTCGAAATGGCTAAGGTCCGCAACCAGATGTTTCACCTGCTAACGCCCGAGCAGCAAGCGGTTTTGAACCAGAAACACCAGCAACGTATGGATCAGTTGCGCGAGGTTGCACGGATGCAGAAGAACGCTGAATCGACGCTTTTTAGTAGCAATACCCGTAGTAACCAGTAACCCTGTTTTCCTTGCCATAGACACCATCCCTGTCTTCCCCCACATGATGTGGGGGTTTTTTTTGCCCGTCATTAAATTTCGTTAACCGTTTATTCATCTTATTGACGCCCCTGCATCCGTTATACTAGCGGCATAGCGTGACAGGAGTGTTTATGAATCAATCCTATGGACGGCTGGTAAGCCGGGCCGCACTTGCTGCGACGATCATGGCGTCGTGCCTGTTAGTCATTAAAATTTTCGCGTGGTGGTACACCGGTTCCGTCAGTATTCTGGCAGCGCTAGTCGATTCGCTGGTCGATATTGCCGCCTCGCTCACTAACCTGTTGGTCGTGCGTTACTCGCTGCAGCCAGCGGATGAAGAGCATACCTTTGGCCACGGCAAAGCGGAGTCGCTGGCGGCGCTGGCGCAAAGCATGTTTATTTCCGGTTCGGCGCTGTTTCTCTTTTTGACCGGCATTCAGCACCTGTTTACCCCGACGCCAATGAAAGATCCCGGCGTGGGCGTGGTGGTGACGGTAATAGCGCTTATAAGCACATTGGTTCTTGTAACGTTCCAGCGCTGGGTTGTGCGTAAAACGCAAAGTCAGGCGATACGGGCCGATATGCTTCATTATCAGTCTGATGTTATGATGAACGGCGCGATCCTGATCGCGCTCGGTCTGGCCTGGTATGGCTGGCACCGGGCCGATGCGCTATTTGCGTTAGGGATTGGCTTTTATATTTTATACAGTGCGTTGCGCATGGGGTACGATGCGGTGCAATCACTGCTCGATCGCGCATTGCCAGACGCAGAACGGCATGAAATCTTCGAAATTGTGACCTCCTGGCCAGGCGTCAGTGGCGCTCACGATCTTCGCACGCGGCAGTCAGGGCCGACCCGCTTTATTCAGATTCATTTAGAAATGGAAGATAACCTGCCGCTGGTTCAGGCACATCTGGTGGCTGAGCAGGTTGAGCAGGCGATTTTGCAGCGTTTCCCGGGGTCAGATGTCATTATTCACCAGGATCCCTGCTCAGTCGTACCTAAGCCAGGCAATGGACATTTGAGCTTTCGTAATTCGTTGTAAAAAAGTGAACCAGGCTAGCATTTTGTGGAAAAATAACCGCCATATGGCCTGACCTGAATCAATTCAGCTGGAAGTGATTGATATACTATTTGCAGTATTCGTTGGTCGTCAGAAGTCTTCCGGCAACAGATTTCATTTTTGCATTCCTAAGTTCAGAGGTAGTCATGATTAAGAAAATCGGTGTGTTGACAAGCGGCGGTGATGCGCCCGGCATGAACGCAGCAATTCGCGGTGTAGTTCGTGCTGCGTTGACGGAAGGTCTGGAAGTTTTTGGTATCTATGACGGTTATCTGGGCCTGTATGAAGATCGCATGGTGCAGCTCGATCGCTACAGTGTTTCCGACATGATTAACCGCGGCGGTACCTTCCTGGGTTCCGCACGTTTCCCGGAATTCCGTGACGAACGCATCCGTGAAGTGGCTATCGAGAACATGAAAAAACGCGGCCTCGACGCGCTGGTGGTTATCGGTGGTGACGGTTCCTATATGGGTGCAAAACGCCTGACCGAAATGGGCTTCCCGTGCATTGGCCTGCCAGGCACCATCGACAACGACATCAAAGGTACTGACTACACCATCGGTTACTTCACTGCTCTGGGCACCGTGGTTGAAGCCATTGACCGCCTGCGCGACACCTCTTCTTCTCACCAGCGTATTTCCATCGTTGAAGTGATGGGCCGCTACTGTGGCGACCTGACTCTGGCGGCGGCGATTGCGGGCGGCTGTGAGTTCGTGGTGGTTCCAGAAGTGGAATTCAGCCGTGAAGATTTGGTTAACGAAATCAAAGCCGGTATCGCGAAAGGTAAGAAACACGCCATCGTGGCAATCACCGAGCACATCTGTGACGTTGACGAGCTGGCGAAATACATCGAAACCGAAACCAAACGCGAAACCCGCGCGACCGTTCTCGGCCACATCCAGCGCGGCGGCTCCCCGGGTCCTTACGACCGTATTCTGGCCTCCCGTATGGGTGCGTACGCGATTGAACTGCTGCAGCAGGGCTTTGGCGGCCGTTGCGTCGGCATTCAGAACGAAAAACTGGTTCACCACGACATCATTGACGCTATCGAAAACATGAAGCGTCCGTTTAAAGGTGACTGGATGGATTGCGCGAAAAAGCTGTATTAATCAGCCGATCGTTGCCGGGTTGAGGACATCAGCCCACACCGTGACTCCAGGCCGGGTAGGTTTAGCCACCACCCGGCTTTTTAACGTCTATTGCCTGATTTTTATTCCTCTACGTTATAGCCAATCTTTTTTTATTCTTTAATCATTGGTCAGCTTTCTGGCACGCTGCAACCATTAAACACAACTTCAAGAGAGTGGGACGATGAACAAATGGGGCGTGGGGTTAACTTTATTGCTGGCTTCGACCAGCGTTCTGGCAAAGGATATCCAGCTGCTGAACGTGTCTTACGATCCGACGCGTGAACTGTACGAGCAGTACAACAAAGCGTTTGCCGCACACTGGAAGCAGGAAACCGGCGACAACGTGGTGATCCGTCAGTCGCACGGCGGCTCCGGTAAGCAGGCGACCTCGGTCATTAACGGTATCGAAGCCGATGTGGTGACGCTGGCCCTGGCCTATGACGTGGACGCTATCGCGGAACGCGGTCGTATCGATAAAAACTGGATCAAACGTCTGCCGGACAACTCTGCGCCATACACCTCCACCATCGTTTTCCTCGTACGTAAGGGCAACCCGAAACAGATCCACGACTGGAACGACCTGGTTAAGCCGGGCGTGTCGGTGATCACCCCAAACCCGAAAAGCTCTGGCGGCGCTCGCTGGAACTATCTGGCAGCCTGGGGCTACGCCCTGCACCACAATAATGGCGACCAGGCTAAAGCCCAGGATTTCGTGAAGTCGCTGTTTAAAAACGTTGAAGTGCTGGACTCCGGCGCGCGCGGTTCAACCAACACCTTCGTTGAACGTGGCATTGGCGATGTGCTGATTGCGTGGGAAAACGAAGCGCTGCTGGCAACTAACGAGCTGGGTAAAGACAAGTTTGAAATCGTCACCCCAAGCGAATCGATTCTGGCTGAGCCAACCGTCTCTGTGGTCGATAAAGTGACGAATAAGAAAGGCACCCAGGCCGTGGCGGAAGCCTACCTGAAGTACCTTTACACCCCGGAAGGCCAGGAGATTGCCGCGAAGAATTTCTACCGTCCACGTGATGAAGCGGTGGCGAAGAAATATGAGAAGGAGTTCCCGAAACTGAAGCTGTTCACCATCGATGAAGTATTCGGCGGCTGGACCAAAGCGCAGAAAGATCACTTCGCTAATGGCGGAACTTTCGATCAGATCAGCAAGCGTTAATTAGCCATAGTGCTTGCAAGCCCGACAGCATCATACTGTCGGGCTTTTTTGTTTGTCATCAAAGTGCGTTACGCTTCTGATTGAATCGAATACAGGGAACGCATCATGAAAAAAGCGGCTTTACTCCTCCTGGCACTGGTGGTGGTGACGATGGTCATCGTCGTTGTCTGGCTAAAGTCTGTCGGTCATCCTGATGCGTTACGCCATATTGTTCTCGACCAGTGTCTGCCCGGACAGCTGCAACACCGCAATCCCGCTCCCTGTTTCCAGGTGAAGCCCGATGCAGGCTATGTGGTCTTTAAGGATCGCAACGGCCCGCTGCAATATTTGCTGATGCCGACGTACCGTATTAACGGAACTGAAAGTCCGTTACTGACAAAGGCGCATACCCCCAACTTCTTCTGGCTGGCATGGCAGGCGCGCGGGTTTATGCGCATGAAGCATGGCGCGGAAATCCCTAATAGCGCGGTGTTGCTGACCATTAATTCGCGGCTCGGACGCACGCAAAATCATCTGCATATCCATATCTCCTGCCTGCGCCCGGACATACGCGAAAAATTGAATGCGCACCAGGCCCAGGTGGGCACCCAGTGGCGGCCGTTTCCGGGTGGGCTGGAAGGGCACGAGTATCTGGCGCGTCGGGTGACGGAAGCGGAGCTGGTGAAACGCAGCCCGTTCATGATGCTGGCTGAAGAGGTTCCCGATGCGCGCAAGCATATGGGACGCTACGGGATGGCGATGGCGCAGCAGTCAGACGGCTCGTTTGTCCTGCTGGCGACCGAGCGCAATCTTTTGGCGCTTAACCTCGCGTCCGCTGAGGAATTGCAGGATCATCAATGCGATATCCTGCATGATCCCTACCATAAATAGCGTTTACTCGCGCTGCCTGCCGCCTTAGACTTGCTGAAAAATTCTACAGGAGACAGGCATGTCGATCTGGTTCACTCACCCACTGTTTCTGCCCTCGCTGATTATCGTCGTCACCATCATCCTTTGGGCGACCTCGCTACTGCCGGAGTTCCTGACGGCGCTGCTGTTTTTTACCGCCGCGATGATCGCCAAAATTGCGCCGCCGGAGGTCATTTTCGGCGGTTTTGCCTCCTCGGCCTTCTGGCTGGTGTTCAGCGGTTTTGTGCTGGGCGTTGCGATCCGCAAAACCGGGCTGGCAGACAGGGCGGCGCGAGCGCTGTCCTCAAGACTGACCGACTCCTGGCCGCTGATGGTGGCCAGCGTGGTGCTGCTTACCTATGCGCTGGCGTTTGTGATGCCTTCTAACATGGGGCGCATCGCGCTATTGATGCCGATTGTGGCGGCGATGGCGAAGCGGGCCGGCATCGCCGACGGCTCCCGGGCATGGTTTGGACTGGCGCTGGCGGTGGGGTTTGGCACCTTCCAGCTCTCCGCCACTATCCTCCCGGCCAATGTGCCTAATCTGGTGATGAGCGGGGCGGCGGAAGGCTCGTACGGTATTCATCTTAATTATGTCCCTTACCTGCTGCTCCATACGCCGGTACTGGGCATTCTCAAGGGGTTGGTTCTGATCGGCCTGATCTGCTGGCTGTTCCCCGGGGCGCCAAAACCACCCCGCGATCTTACGCCACCGGAACCAATGGACCGCGACGAAAAACGCCTCGCCTGGCTGCTGGCGGTCGTGCTGGTGATGTGGGTGACGGAGAGCTGGCACGGCATTGGTCCTGCGTGGACCGGGCTTGCGGCATCAATTGTGGTGATGCTGCCGCGGATCGGTTTTATCACCGGCGATGAGTTCTCGGCCGGGGTGAACATGCGCACCTGTATTTACGTGGCAGGCATTCTTGGGCTGGCGATCACCGTGACCCAGACCGGGATCGGCAATGCGATGGGTGAGGCGCTGATGCAGGTCATGCCGCTGGATGCGGATGCGCCGTTCACCAGTTTCCTGGCGCTGACCGGTATCACTACCGCGCTGAATTTCATCATGACTGCTAACGGCGTTCCAGCGCTGTACACCACCCTGGCGCAAAGCTTCTCGGACGCCACCGGCTTTCCGCTGTTGTCGGTGATTATGATTCAGGTGCTGGGATACTCCACGCCGCTGCTGCCGTATCAGGCGTCGCCGATTGTGGTGGCGATGGGGCTGGGGAAGGTGCCTGCGCGGGCGGGAATGTTGCTCTGTCTGGCGCTGGCGGTGGCAACGTATCTGGTGCTGCTGCCGCTGGATTATCTGTGGTTTAGCGTGCTGGGGAAATTATAAATTCCCTCTCCCCGGGGGAGAGGGAGAAGGGTTTTACGCCTGTTTAGCTGCTTCTGCTGCTTTAACGATCACCGCGAAAGCGTCTGCTTTCAGGGATGCGCCGCCAACCAGCGCGCCATCGATGTCCGGCTGGGTGAACAGCTCAGCTGCGTTCGCTGCGTTTACGGAACCGCCGTACTGGATGATCACTTGCTCAGCCACTTTCGCGTCTGCTTTCGCAATGTGGTCACGGATGAATTTGTGAACCGCCTGAGCCTGCGCTGGGGTTGCAGATTTGCCGGTACCGATCGCCCATACTGGCTCGTAAGCAATTACCGCGCCTTCGAACGCTGCTGCGCCCTGAGTGGTCAGCACGGCGTCGATCTGACGTGCGCACACTTCTTCCGTTTTGCCCGCTTCGTTTTCGGCTTCGGTTTCACCGATGCACAGCACTGGGATCAGACCCTGCTCTTTCAGCACAGCGAATTTCTTAGCGATGAACTCGTCGGACTCTTTGTGGTAGGTACGACGCTCAGAGTGGCCAATGATGATGTATTTCGCGCCAATATCTTTCAGCATTTCAGCGGAGGTTTCACCGGTGAACGCGCCAGACAGGTTAACGTCAACGTTCTGTGCACCCAGAACGATGTGGCTGCCGTCAGCGGCGTGTTTAGCCATATCCAGGTACATGTCCGGCGGAGCGATCGCAACAGCACAGCCAGTCACACCAGCCAGCTCTTTACGCAGGTTAGCTACCAGCTCGTTTACCATGTGGCGGCTGCCGTTCAGTTTCCAGTTACCCATCACTAAAGGATGTCGCATTTCAATTCTCCACGCTCAAGAGCGAATTAAGGAATATGGCCACCCGGCTGGGCAGCATGGTCTGTGAATCAGTATAGAGATTTTCCCTCGAAAGGCTTTGCTTTTTGTCATTAATTCGCCCCGCCGAGGGTCTCAGATAACGCCAGCTTAATCGGTTCAACAGCGAAGGTCAGCCCCTTTTCGCCGTTATCTGCCACTACGTAACGAACCGCACCTTCCGTTTCGGCGTAATAGCGTTTGTTTTTACCGGCAGTCAGCAGCTTTTGCAGCTTTTGCTGGCTTTGCGATTTGGTCAACGCCGGGGTAAACGCCCGTAAAATGGCGCTCATGTACTCCAGCGCTTTGGCTTTAGCGGCTTTTTGCTCCGGCCCCTGGATCGGCAGCCAGGTGATCTGCATGCTCTTGATTTTGAGCGTTCCGCGTTCCAGCGCCGTTGAGGCGTATAAGTTCTCATTAATTTTGCTGGCGGCGCGGGTCAGGGTGGGGGTATCCCGGGCACCTTCTATGGCGCGAAATTCATTGAGTGGCAGGGTGGGGTTAGCACTATTAAAGCTTTCGCGGAACAGACTAATGGATTGATCAAATGACGGTGCGCCAGGCATCACGTAGGGCGCAGTCGCAGGTGCGGATGTCTCGGCAGCACGCAGAGAAATGCTCGCACACGACAGCATTAAACCCAGCCAAATAAGGGAAAACCGCATCTTCATCAATAAAGTCTCTCACTGTTACTGCCCACGATTAAAACCATATCCGGCTGGCTTGTCAAAAGGATGCGACTCCAGGGTAAACTACGCTCCGCGATGATAATAAGGAACCTGGCATGACCATACAGCAGTGGTTGTTTTCATTCAGAGGGCGTATTGGGCGCCGTGATTTCTGGATCTGGATTGGCGTATGGATTATCGCCATGCTGGGTCTGTTTATTTCTGCCAACAATGCGTGGCTGAACACCCAGACGGCGGCTTTCGCGCTGGTTTCGCTGTTGTGGCCAACGGCGGCGGTATTAGTGAAACGTCTGCACGATCGGGGGCGTTCGGGGCTGTGGGCGCTGCTGGTGGTGCTGGCGTGGATGCTGCTGGCAGGTAACTGGTCGATGTTGCCTTCCATGCTGCCATGGGTGGTTGGCAGGCTGATCCCCACCGTTATTTTTGTGATGCTTATTGTCGACCTGGGCGCTTTCGTGGGCACCCAGGGCGAGAATAAATACGGCAAAGATACGATCGAGGTAAAGTACCGTTAATTACCAGTAGTGCTCTGCAGTCATATGGCCCGGCCGACGGCGTAAATGCTTGGTCATCTGCCGGGTCTCTTTCAGCAGTTGTTGGGTGTCACGTACCATCTGCGGGTTGCCGCACAACATGACATGACTGGTCTCGGCGGTCATCGGCAGGCCAACGGCAGCTTCCAGTTCTCCGCTTTCAATCAGCGCCGGTACACGTCCGGTCAGCGAACCCGCTACCGTCTCGCGACTCACCACCGTCTGAACTTTCACTTTCCCTTCATAGCGTTTCTGTAGCTCCAGCATCTGCGGCAGGTAGCTCAGGTCAGCAGCGTAGCGCGCGGCATGCACCAGGACGATATTTTTAAAACGCTCCAGGTCTTTCCCGTATTGCAGGATAGAAAGGTACGGGCCGATGGCAGTCCCGGTCGCCAGCATCCACAGGGTGTCGCAGTCCGGTACTTCCTCAAGCACGAAGAAGCCTGCCGCTTCGCTGACTATCTGGATCTCATCGTCGGGTTTGAGTGCCGCCAGCCGCGGGCTGAGTTTGCCATCGGGAACGGTGACAAGATAGAACTCGAGATCCGGGTTATCCGGCGCGTTGACATAGGAGTAGGCGCGCTGCACACGTTCGCCGTCGATTTCCAGTCCCAGCTTGGCGAATTGCCCGGCCGTAAAAGGCTGGATGGGCGCATGGACGGTCAGACTAAATAGCGCATCGGTCCAGAACTCTACCTTTTTGACTTTACCTGTTACCCAGTCTGCCATGATGTTCTCCTGTGCTGATCTCGGGTTATATCTTCCTTACCTGAGAGGGAGATTTCCAGCCCGCGGGGGCCGGAAAGCTCAATTGATCAAACGGTTTTACAGAATGTAGGTCTGCACGTCGGGATCTTTGCGGTCGAGATAGTGAATCGACTGGATGCGGCGAATGGTGCGGGATTTACCGCGGATCAGCAGCGTTTCGGTGGTGGCCATATTGCCTTTGCGGCTGATGCCGTCCAGCAGATCGCCTTTGGTGATGCCGGTAGCAGAGAAGATAACGTTGTCGCTGCGCGCCATATCATCCAGACGCAGCACGGTATTGGCCTTAATCCCCATCGCGGCACAGCGGGCCAGCTCTTGCTCACCGATACGGCGGTTTTCTTCGCTGTCGCCTTTCACCTCGTGACGGGCCAGCAGACGGCCCTGCATATCACCGTCGAGGGCGCGGATCACCGCAGCGGATACCACCCCTTCCGGTGCGCCACCGATGCCGTAAAGCACGTCGACTTCGCTGTCCGGCATACAGGTAAGGATAGAGGCCGCCACGTCGCCATCAGGGATCGCAAAGACGCGCACACCCAGCTGCTGCATATGGGCGATGACTGCATCATGACGCGGTTTTGCCAGGATGGTGACCGTCAGTTCGCTCAGCGGTTTCCCGAGCGCGGCAGCAATGTTACGCAGGTTATCTGCCAGCGGCAGATTAAGATCGATAATCCCTTTTGCGCCAGGCCCGACAATCAGCTTCTCCATATACATATCAGGCGCGTTGAGGAAGGTGCCTTTATCGCCTACGGCCAGCACGGCCAGCGCGTTAGCCTGACCCATAGCGGTCATGCGGGTGCCTTCAATCGGATCCACGGCGATATCCACCGCATCGCCGTTGCCGGTTCCCACTTTTTCACCGATAAACAGCATCGGCGCTTCGTCGATTTCGCCTTCGCCAATCACGATAGTGCCGTCGATGTTGACCTGGTTAAGCATAATGCGCATGGCATGGACGGCTGCGCCGTCGGCGGTATTTTTATCGCCACGGCCAAGCCATTTATAGCCTGCCAGAGCGGCAGCTTCGGTCACGCGGGAAAATTCGATAGCAAGTTCACGTTTCATTGGATACTCGTGCGGTCAAAAGGAATTGCACGAAGTTTATCACAGAGTGAGGAAGGGGGAGGGTGGTGCGGTCTGAACCCCTCACCCCGGCCCTCTCCCCAAAGGGGAGAGGGTATTTTAAGTCCCCTCGCCTCTTTGGGGAGAGGGTGAGGGGTGAGTTTGTCTTACTCGTCGTGCTCTTCCCACGCCAGGGCGCGTTTCACCGCTTTCTTCCAGCCACTGTAGCGGTAGTTGCGCTCGGTGGTTTCGATGCCCGGACGGAATTCACGCTCGATGACCGCTTTCTCCTGCAACTCGTCCAGGTTCTGCCAGAAGCCGACCGCCAGGCCAGCAAGATAAGCCGCCCCCAGCGCCGTCACTTCACGCACTTCCGGGCGCTCCACACGGGTGCCCAGAATATCGGACTGGAACTGCATCAGGAAGTTGTTAGCCACCGCGCCGCCGTCCACGCGCAGGGCATGCAGACGAATACCGGAGTCGGCCTGCATCGCTTCCAGCACATCACGGGTCTGATAGGCAATCGACTCAAGCGTAGCGCGAATAATATGGTTGGAGTTCACCCCACGCGTCAGGCCGAAAATCGCCCCGCGTGCATACGGGTCCCAGTACGGCGCGCCCAGCCCGGTAAAGGCCGGAACCACATATACCCCGTTGGTATCTTTCACCTTGGTGGCGAAATACTCCGAGTCGAAGGCGTCGCTGATAAGCTTCATCTCGTCGCGCAGCCACTGAATGGAGGCCCCCGCCATAAACACCGCGCCTTCCAGGGCGTAGTTTACTTCGCCGCGCGGGCCGCAAGCGATGGTGGTCAGCAGGCCATGCTCTGATTTCACCGCCTTCTCGCCGGTATTCATCAGCATAAAGCAGCCGGTGCCGTAGGTGTTTTTCGCCATGCCTTCTTTTACGCACAGCTGGCCAAACAGCGCCGCCTGCTGGTCGCCAGCGATCCCGGCAATCGGAATACGGGTGCCGCCTTTACCGCCGATATTGGTCTGGCCGTACACTTCAGACGACTTACGTACCTGCGGCAGCATGGCGCGCGGGATGTCCAGCGCGTCCAGCATTTTTTCATCCCAGTCCAGCTCGTGGATGTTGAACAGCATGGTGCGCGAGGCGTTGGTGTAATCGGTCACGTGTACGCGTCCCTGGGTCATCTTCCAGATAAGCCAGGTATCGACGGTGCCGAACAGCAGTTCGCCGCGTTTGGCACGCTCGCGGGAGCCTTCAACGTGGTCGAGGATCCATTTCACTTTCGTGCCGGAGAAGTACGGGTCCACCACCAGGCCTGTGGCGCTGCGCACGTACTCTTCCATACCGTCGCGCTTGAGCTTTTCGCAGATATCCGCAGTGCGACGGCACTGCCAGACGATGGCGTTGTAAATAGGCTTACCGGTTTCGCGTTCCCAGACAATGGCCGTTTCACGCTGGTTGGTAATGCCGATGGCCGCAATCTCATCGGAGCTGATATCGGCTTTCGCCAGCACTTCAACCAGTGTCGAGCTTTGCGATGCCCAGATTTCCATTGGATCGTGTTCTACCCAGCCTGGACGAGGATAGATTTGCTCGAATTCGCGCTGTGACACGCTGACGATGTTCGCGTCATGATCCATAACGACAGCGCGGGAGCTGGTCGTGCCCTGGTCGAGCGCAACGATATATTTTTTGTCGGTCATATTAAGTGTCCCGTAGTCAGATTACAGCGAAGCTTTTGATTCAGTTGTGGAGAGGCTTTTCTTCTCCTCAACCACACAGGTGTCGCACGGCAGATGGCGGCCAATTAACTTACGATAACCAAATGCGCCAAGTGATGCCCCAACGATAGGCCCGAACAGCGGCACCAGGAAGTAAGGAATATCTTTCGCACCGGTAAAGGCTACGTCGCCCCAGCCCGCAAAGAAGGCAAAAGTCTTGGGTCCCAAATCGCGTGCCGGGTTCATGGCGAAGCCCGTCAGCGGTCCCATAGATGCACCGATCACCGCAATCAGTAAACCAATCAGCAGCGGTGCCAGCGGGCCGCGCGGAATGCCGTTACCGTCATCACCCAGCGCCATAATAACGCCCATCAGGATAGCGGTAATCACCATCTCTACTGCGAAGGCCTGCACAAAATTAATGTGCGGATTCGGATAGGTGGAGAAGATACCCGCCAGCTCGAGGCTTTCGGTGCTGCCACGCACCATATGGTGCGTCTGTTCGAAGTCGATAAACAGGTTGTAATAAAGCCCGTAAACTAACGCCGCTGCACAAAAGGCACCGGCAAACTGCGCCACGATAAAAGGAACAACCTTGCGTTTGTCAAAGCAGGCAAACAGCCACAACGCGATGGTCACCGCAGGGTTAAGATGGGCACCTGAAACCCCCGCCGTCAGGTAGATGGCCATCGCCACGCCCAGACCCCAGATCACGCTGATTTCCCACTGACCGAAGCTGGCGCCCGCCACTTTCAGCGCCGCCACACAACCTACGCCAAAGAAAATCAACAACCCAGTACCCAGGAACTCTGCGATGCACTGGCCTTTTAAGGTTGATGTTTCACTCATAATCGGATCCTGAAAGAAAAATAATGGTTATTGTTATCGCGCCGAACGTCACCATCGCCACGATGTCCTGTAGACACAGTGTTAATTTATCGTTAACGAGCAAAAACGAGAAATATCGAAATTAAAATGTGTGTACCGCGTCAAGAAAATGAGCGATATCGCGCCATGAAGTGTGCATTAGCGTTTATACGCCAGGGCGGGCATAAGCATTCTATTAACGGAAGTGTTAACAATTTAGGGGTATATGATGCGAACGCACCAGGAGGAGACTGAAAAGTGTTGCAAACCGCAATCTGCGCGGTCTGCCGCTGGACAGGGAGGGCGGCGCTCCATACAATCGACACCAGGTGTTGTGCGCGTTTACGTCAAAGCGTCGCCTTGCAAATTCAGGAGAGGTAGGATTATGTCTTTAGAAGTGTTTGAGAAACTGGAATCCAAAGTACAGCAGGCGATTGATACCATCACCCTGCTGCAGATGGAAATCGAAGAGCTGAAAGAAAAAAACAACGCACTGTCGCAGGAAATTCAGACTGCTCAGCACGGTCGCGAAGAGCTGGAGCGTGAAAACCAACATCTGCGCGAACAGCAGAACGGCTGGCAGGATCGTCTGCATGCCCTGCTGGGACGTATGGAAGAGGTTTAATTCCTATCATCTTTCATGCTGTAGCGGCGTGAAAGAGCATGCACAGGCCGGGTAAGGCGAAGCCGCCACCCGGCTTTTTTATTACTCGATATCCAGCGGATCTTCAGACAGGATAATGCCAGTGTTGTCGGCATACAGATGGTCGCCGGAGAAGAACGTCACGCCGCCGAAATTGACGCGTATGTCGCTTTCGCCAATGCCTTCGCCTGCGGCACCTACCGGAATAGCAGCAATCGCCTGAATGCCAATATCCAGTTCTTCGAGGTCATCGACCTGACGCACCGCGCCATACACCACAATGCCTTCCCACTCGTTTTGCGTGGCGAGACGGGCAAGTTCTGCATCGATCAAGGCCCGGCGCACGGAGCCGCCGCCGTCAATCAACAGAATGCGACCACGGCCGTTCTGTTCGAGCAGATCGTACAGCAACCCGTTATCCTCAAAACATTTCACCGTAATGATTTGTCCGCCAAACGACGACCGTCCTCCAAAGTTGGAAAACAGCGGTTCTACGACGTTAACATCTTCCTGGTAGATGTCACAAAGCTCGGAGGTATCGTATTTCATAGGCTTAAGTTCAGTTGCTGCGAGTGATTTCAGTATATCGCGCGAAATGCATTGTTGGCAAAATCATCAATTGTTAATTGATATTTGTCAGCTAACTTAGCGTCTGGCTAAGGACAATCCCGACTACGAACAACAGGTTAGTCAGCAATGCCCCTTTTACCGTGCGTTCCAGCATTGGCGGCATGGCCGAGGCGCTCTGCTCGCGCATCACATAACGTGCCTGTTTGACCAGCAGCGGCGTGGCGAGTACAAACAACCAGCCCCACAGGCTGTGCAGCGACAGCAGGTTGAACAGGGCCAGACAGAGCAGGGCACCCATCAGCAGGCAGGCATGGTAGCGGCGTGCATTGACCGCACCCAGACGGACCGCCAGCGTGTTCTTACCGTTCAGGCGATCGCTGTCGATATCCCGCAGGTTGTTAATATTGAGCACCGCTGTCGCCAGCATGCCGCAGGCGGTGGCTGGCAGGAACAGGGCCGGAATCAGGGTATGCGCCTGTAGATACCAGCTACCCATCACGCTCAGCCAGCCGAAAAACACCAGCACCGATATGTCACCCAGCCCAATGTATCCGTAAGGACGGGTGCCGACGGTATAGGTGATCGCCGCGACAATCGCCAGTAAGCCGAGTACGAGGAAGCCAACGGCATCTGCCGGGGTTTTACAGGCCACCAGCACCAGGGCAATCCCGGAGAGACAAATCAACACGACGGTGATAATCAGCGCCCGCTTCATCTGCTCCTGGGTGATCACCCCTTTCTGCATCCCGCGCAAAGGTCCGATACGGTCGGGCTTATCGCTGCCCTTGACGGCATCGCCATAGTCGTTAGCGAGATTCGAGAGGATTTGCAGTAGTCCGGCGGTGATCAGCGCCAGCGCAGCGACCAGCGGATCGAAATAGCCCTGCCACCACGCAAGGGCCGTGCCGACAATAATGGCGGCGAAGGCGAGAGGAAGGGTTTTAGGACGCAGGCTTTCCAGCCAGGCACGTGTACGGCTGATTTCAGTCATAAGATTTTTAGCCAATAAAAATGGGGCTTTTCAGCCCCATCATCAGTGATGAAAATGCAATGACCGCGATTATAAGATAAAACGGCTCAGATCTTCATCTGCTACTAAAGCATCAAGATGCTTACTCACATAGTCGGCATCGATGGTAATGCTTTGACCGTTCAGGTCGCTCGCATCATAAGAGATGTCTTCCATCAGGCGTTCCAGCACGGTGTGCAGACGACGCGCACCGATGTTTTCGGTGGTTTCGTTAACCTGCCAGGCTGCCTGAGCAATTCGCTTAATACCGTCTTCGGTAAACTCAATGTTCACGCCTTCGGTCGCCATCAGCGCTTTGTACTGTACGGTCACAGAGGCGTTTGGCTCGGTCAGGATACGCTCAAAGTCTTCAGTGGTCAGCGCCTGCAGCTCAACGCGGATCGGCAGACGGCCCTGCAGTTCCGGGATCAGGTCAGACGGCTTCGCCACCTGGAATGCACCAGAAGCGATAAACAGAATGTGGTCGGTTTTTACCATGCCGTGCTTGGTGGAGACTGTGCAGCCTTCAACCAGCGGCAGCAGGTCGCGCTGTACGCCTTCACGGGAGACATCCGGGCCGGAGGACTCGCCACGCTTACAGATTTTATCGATCTCATCGATAAACACGATGCCGTGCTGTTCAACGGCGTCGATGGCGTCCTGCTTCAGCTCTTCCGGGTTCACCAGTTTGGCCGCTTCTTCTTCAATCAGCAGCTTCATCGCGTCTTTGATTTTCAATTTACGCGGCTTCTGCTTCTGCCCGCCCAGGTTCTGGAACATGGACTGCAGCTGGCTGGTCATCTCTTCCATGCCTGGAGGTGACATGATCTCCACACCCATTGGTGCGGCGGCGAGATCGATCTCAATCTCTTTGTCATCCAGCTGGCCTTCGCGCAGTTTTTTGCGGAACGCCTGGCGTGCAGCTGACGGCTCAGCAGGCTGTTCTGCCTGGCCCCAGTTGTTTTTCGCCGGTGGGATCAGCACATCCAGCACGCGCTCTTCCGCCATTTCTTCGGCGCGATAGCGGTTTTTCTCGATGGACTGGACGCGCACCATTTTAATGGCGGAATCGGTCAGATCGCGGATGATAGAATCCACTTCTTTCCCGACATAGCCCACTTCGGTGAACTTGGTCGCTTCAACTTTGATGAACGGCGCGTTAGCCAGTTTCGCCAGACGACGTGCGATCTCGGTTTTACCGACACCGGTCGGGCCGATCATCAGAATGTTTTTCGGCGTCACTTCATGGCGCAGCATTTCATCCAGCTGCATACGACGCCAGCGGTTACGCAGGGCAATCGCCACGGAACGCTTGGCGTTATCCTGGCCGATAATGTGTTTGTTCAGTTCGCTGACAATTTCGCGTGGGGTCATTTCAGACATGAGAAATCCTTACGCCTTAGATGGCAATTCTTCGATGGTGTGGAAGTGGTTGGTGTAGATGCAGATATCACCTGCAATATCCAACGCTTTCACAGCGATATCGCGCGCGCCAAGGTCGGAGTTCTCCAACAGCGCGCGGGCGGCAGCCTGGGCGTACGGGCCGCCGGAACCGATAGCAATCAGGTCGTTTTCTGGCTGTACCACGTCACCGTTACCGGTGATGATCAGTGACGCATTTTCATCAGCGACCGCAAGCAGTGCTTCAAGCTTGCGCAGCATGCGATCGGTACGCCAGTCTTTCGCCAGCTCAACGGCGGCTTTCACCAGATGGCCCTGATGCATTTCCAGTTTACGTTCAAACAGTTCAAACAGCGTGAAGGCGTCAGCGGTACCGCCTGCAAAACCGGCGATCACTTTGTCGTTATACAGACGACGCACTTTTTTCACGTTGCCTTTCATGACGGTATTACCCAGTGTGGCCTGGCCATCACCGGCAATTACCACCTGGCCGTTACGGCGTACACTTACTATTGTTGTCACGAGCAGACCCCCTGGTTACAAATTCGGAATAGAAGCCCCGAGGCAGTGCTCAGGGCTGAATAGGAGTATAGATGGGGGGGATTTTGGGGGTTTCAACCCCCGGAAGCGAGTCGAATGCAGTTTGTGTGACCTGCCATCTTCAGACGGGAGATGGTGCCATCGGCATTGTCTTTGCCTTTGACCGGCCCAATCACTACGCGGTTCCAGCCGTTATTGGTGGTGATACGCGAGTCAAACCCTTCAAAGGCCAGCTGCGCCCGTACGGTTTCTGCCTGCTCTGCCCCTTTAAAGGAGCCGCACTGTACCATCCAGCGGCGATCGTCTTTCTTCTCAGCCGTCTGCTTTGGCGCCTCGGTCTCTTTGGTGATTGGCGCGGCCTGCTGCGTTTTCGGCGCCTGGGCGGTGGTATGCGCCGGGGTCTGCAACAGATCCTGATACGGCTGATTTTGTTTCGACGGCTGTGCTTTAGGCTGCTGAACCGGCTGAGTCTGCGCGGTACGCGGCTGCTGATACGGCTGCTCCGTTACGCGCGGCTGCGCTTTAGGCTGCTGTACCGGCTGGCTCTGCGCCCACTGTTGCTGCTGCTGAGTTTGCTGCTGTGCCTGACGCTGACGCTGCAGCGTTTGCTGGCGCTGTGCCGGCGTCTGTTCATTCCACGGCACTTCGTTAAGCTGGGTGGGCTGCTGGCGCATATCGGCCTGCATCTGTGCCAGTAGCTGACGCTGTTCGTTAGTTAACTGAGTGGGATCCACCACCTCGCCACCGGCAGAAGGTTCTGTCGGCGCACGGACGCCCGGCTGGCGGCTCTCCAGCTCTTTAATATAGCGCCAGCGCTCTTCCGGTTTCGGGGGTAAGCCATTGCCGACAACTTTATTGCCCTGCAGCGCTTCTGCTTCTTCTTTTTTATGGTGCGTAATGAACCAGAGGCCGCCGATGAATGCTACCAGTACCGCCGCCGCAATCGCGACCATGGCAGGCGAGACCGCAGGCATGCTGCGTTGCGGTTTCCGTGAGCTACTCTTTTTGCGTCGCGAAGGTGCCGGCTGGCCGCGACGTACATAATCTCGTTGTGCCACTATCGTTTCGCTGTATTTTATCGTTTGTCAGCCCGTCATGTTACTTAAGCGACGGGCCTTTGACCAGATGAGGAAGTCTGAAAGGCGGCGGCTTTACGTTAGTGCCTGGGTTGAACCGCGAACAATCAATTCACAGTCAAGTAAACGGGAGCCACTGCTGACCGTTTGGCCGTTCAGTTGATCCAGTAACAACAGCATCGCTTCCCGGCCAATATCATAGCGGGGCTGCGCCACGGTCGTGAGCGGCGGATCGCAAAACTCAGACAATGAGATGTTATCGAAGCCAATAATAGAGAGATCTTTCGGCACGTTCAGGCCGCGGCGCTTGGCATACGACAGCGCGCCCAGCGCCATCACGTCGCTGTGGCAGAACACCGCGGTCGGCGGCTGTGGCAGCGACAGCAGTTGTTCCAGCGCCAGCCCGCCAGCGGCATAGGTAAAATCGCCCCGGGCAATATAGTGCGGATCCACCGTCGCCCCGGTGCGGCGCAGCGCCTGCACGTAACCCTGCAGGCGATAATGGCACAGCGGCATCTCTTCCGGCCCGGCGATACAGCCGATACGTTTATGGCCCAGTTCCTGTAGATAGTTCACGGCGTTGAAGGCTGCGGTGAGGTTATCAATGTGAACGGTAGGCAGTTCCAGCTCAGGGGCAAACTCGTTGGCCATGACCATCGGCGGCAGGTTGCGTTGCTCTTCAATGCTGGCATCGAAGGGCAAGCGGGAGCCGAGCAGCAGCATGCCGTCGATCTGCTTAGTAATAATCAGGTCGATAAAGGTTTTTTCCTGCTGGTTCTGATGCGCGCAGTCGCCAATCAGTACCAGGTAGCCCTGAGCCGCGGCGGTCACTTCAATGCCGCGGATAATTTCGCTGAAAAAGGGATCGCAGATGTCGGGCACAATGACCAGGATGGTGCGGGATTCGTTACGTTTAACGTTACGGCCCATCGCATGAGGCAGATAACCCACCTCCAGCGCAGCCTGCTCAACACGATTGCGCGTGCTCTGAGAGACTTTATCGGGATTCATTAAGGCTCGGGATACCGTTGCCGTTGAGACTTTTGCTTTCAGGGCAACATCTTTCATGGTCGCCGAGGCAACCTCTTTCCTGGACTTCAACCTCTTCTCCTCGCAGGCGTATCACCGCTCTTCTGACTGCGTCAGTTTTATCAGATTGCGAATGGAAGCGGTTACAGAATTTTCATAAAAAGTGTGAGGCGAGTTAAATTTTTCGATCTGCCTCCCACCATTTTTTAGCTTTCGATGGGATCAACGTCCAGCACCCACTTCACTTTGCGCGCTTCCGGCAGGGTGTTAATTAACGCTAAGGTTCCGCTGACGATATGTTGCAGGCGGATCCTGGAAGGATGCTGGAGCAGGATTTGCCAGCGATATCGCCCGCCGCGTTTCGGGGCCAGCGCCGGAACCGGGCCTAAAATCCACAGCTGATTGTCCACCAGCGGGCTGGCTTGCAGGAGATTGCGCAGTTGCTGCAGGAACAGCGGGGCCTGCTGGTTGTTGTGATCCTCGGCGCGGATAATCACATGGCTGGTCCACGGGGGTAACTGCAGGGTCTGGCGCTCGGCCAGCGCCTGCTCCGCAAAGGCGTCATAGCCTTTATGCAGCAGGGTTTGCAGCAGCGGGTGCTCAGGATGGTGCGTTTGCAACACCACTTCGCCCTGCTTGCCGGCACGCCCGGCGCGACCAGCCACCTGGGTATAGAGCTGGGCAAAGCGCTCTGCGGAACGGAAGTCTGCCGAGAACAGCGCGCCGTCAACGTCCAGCAGCGCCACCAGGGTGACGTCCGGGAAGTGGTGCCCTTTTGCCAGCATCTGGGTACCAATCAGAATCCGCGCTCCGCCGCGATGCACCTCCGCCAGCTGCTGCTCAAGTGCGCCCTTGCGGCTGGTGGTGTCGCGATCGATGCGCGAGATCGCCACGCCCGGGAAGAAAGGGGTCAGGGCCTGTTCCAGCTGCTCGGTGCCCAGCCCGACCGGCACCATGTGCGTCGAGCCGCAGGACGGACACTGACGCGGGATCGGACGTTGGCTGTCGCAGTGGTGGCAGCGTAAATGGTGCTGGGCCTGATGCAGGGTGTAATAATGATCGCAGCGCGGGCATTCGGCTATCCAGCCGCAGTCGTGGCACAGCAGCGCCGGGGCGAAGCCGCGACGGTTGAGAAACAGGATCACCTGGTTATTAGCTTGTAAATGCTGACGCATGCGGGTGATTAACGCCGGGGCTAATCCCGCCTGCACCTGCTGGCCTTTCAGATCGAGAACATGCTGCACGGCAGGACGGGCATTTCCCGCCCGGCGCGTCAGGCGCAGCATGTGATATTTACGCTGGCGCACGTTGTGCAGCGTCTCCAGCGCAGGCGTGGCCGAGCCGAGAATAATCGGGATCTGCTCGCTATGCGCGCGGTATACCGCCAGATCGCGGGCGTGATAGCGCCAGCCCTCCTGCTGTTTATAAGAGCTGTCGTGCTCTTCGTCGATCACGATGACGCCCAGATTTTTAAACGGCGTAAACAGCGATGAACGGGTGCCGATCACGATCGCCGCTTCACCATTTCGGGCTTTCAGCCAGGCGCTGAGGCGTTCGCTGTCGTTTAATCCTGAATGCAGCACCTCGACCGGGGCGTTAAAGCGTTCGCGAAAACGGGCGATGGTCTGCGGCGTCAGGCCGATTTCCGGCACCATCACCAGCGCCTGTTTTCCCTGCGCCAGCACGTTTTCCAGCACGCTCAGATAGACTTCGGTCTTACCCGAGCCGGTCACGCCCGCCAGCAGCCAGGCCGAGAAGCGATCGGCGGCACTGTGGATTGCCCCGACGGCAGTGGCCTGTTCGGTATTCAGACGCAGACGGTCGCCCGGCACGCTAAAACCATCGCGCCAGTCGATCAGCGCGGGCGCTTCGCAGGCCAGCTCGCTCAGCCCTTTTTTGCGTAAGCTCTGCAGCGCCGCATCGTTAAAGTCGAGGCTCTCGACCTGATGACGCCAGATCCGGCCCTGGCGTAACGCCGCCAGCGCCTGCTGCTGTTTCGGGGAGCGTTTCAGGCTATTAATATCCACCGCTTGCCCCTGCTCGGTGGCAAACCAGTACCACATTGGCGCGTGGCTGGCGCTTTTCCCCTGACGCAGCAGAATGGGCAAGGCGTGAAACAACACGTCGCCGATGGGATGGTGATAATAGTCGGCGGCCCATAACAGTAGTCGCCAGACGCTGGTGGAGAAGACGGGCTCATCGTCCAGCACCTCAACCACGCTTTTCAGTTCACTGAGGGGCAGCTCGCTTTGCTGGCTCACGGAGACCACAATGCCTACCCGCTGTTGTTTGCCAAACGGCACCGTCACGCGACAGCCCGCTTTGGCCTGCATACTGTCTGGCAGCAGGTAATCAAAGGTACGGGGAAGCGGAACGGGCAGGGCAACGTGAGCTACGGGCATCGAATCTTCCTGACTTGAAAAGTGGCGCGTTAGTATACACATTAGTGAAAGGCGGCGTGCGGATCAGTTTGCATACCCTGGTTAAATTCTGTATGATTCGCCGCCTTTGGTGCACTTTGCATCAAAGAACTTACATTCAACATCGCGTGGTGTCTGGCGTTAGGGCTGGAAGAGCGACGCGGCCTTAACTGAGGTTCTCCCCATGAAAAAAGATATCCATCCTAAATACGAAATGATTACTGCAAACTGCTCTTGCGGTAACTCTATCCAGATCCGCTCTACCGTGGGCCACGATCTGAACCTGGACGTGTGCGGCAAATGCCACCCGTTCTACACTGGTAAGCAGCGTGATGTTGCAACCGGTGGCCGTGTTGACCGCTTCAACAAGCGTTTCAACATCCCGGGCGCAAAATAAGCATCCAGAAGAAACCGCCTCAGGGCGGTTTTTTTTTGCCTGCAATATATCTCCTGAATAAATTTTATATTTATATTCTTCTTTTAAATATATATTTCAAGTTTCCTGAAAATAATTCCCGCCACGTCATATCATCCTATTTATACGGATAGTGAGCTTCATCTTTGCCTTCTTGATATCTTTGCCATTTGGCTATCAGGCATGGCAATAAATAAAAGGTTTATCCCTTTTTGTAAAATTACACTGCGCTCGACATAAATTTTTATTTGCCATTTTAGTTACGATGGCTTTCAGGGTAGATTTACGTTGAGGGAAAAAGGATGAAACTGACGCAACTCTTATTCGCGCTTCCGCTAATATCGTGTGCGGCGCAGGCAGGATATGTTGATTATCGACACGAGTATTACGACGATGGGCGTAACTATGACCGCGTATACATGTCGCACCGCTTTGGGACAGGCTTTGGCGTAGCCGTTGAGGCCGTCTCGCGCTCTGATGAAAAGCAGTCTAACGATGCACTCAATAATATGGAGAGCAACAGCAGCGAATATACTGCCAGCTATCAGTTCACCTGGCAGGGGTTTGTCTGGCAGCCGGGTATTGCCGTTGAAATGGGCGACAATATGTCCATTTATAAACCCTATTTACGCGTGCAGTATAATATTAATGATAACTGGTGGACGGCGTTCCGTTATCGTACCGAATATACCCGGCGTAATGCAGACGGTAAAGATGATCGTATGGTATACCGCCCGGAAATGTGGCTGGGATATAATATCGATAACTGGATGTTTGAACTGAACGGCATTTATAAATTCGCCGACAACGAAGATTTGTATAATAACAAAAAAGAAGATTACGAATATAACTTCCGCGTGGCGTATAAGATTGATTCATGGGTGCCGTTTGTGGAAGTGGGTAACGTCTCTTCCGGCTATAACACCGCCACCAGCGACGACCGCCAGACGCGTCTGCGCGTAGGCTTAGGCTGCAACTTCTGAGAAACCATCCCGCTGAGCACCCTCAGCGGGATCATACCGCAGCGTTAGTATTCCCACGTTTCCGGGTCGATACCCAGTTCACGCATGATCACCTTCGCCTCTTCCGGGATTTCGTCACTGCGCTCTTTGCGCAGATCGTCATCGTTCGGTAACGGTTGGCCGGTAAACGCATGCAGGAACGCCTCGCAAAGCAGTTCGCTGTTGGTTGCGTGACGCAGGTTGTTCACCTGACGACGCGTACGTTCATCGGTGAGGATCTTCAACACCTTCAGAGGAATGGAAACCGTAATTTTTTTTACTTGTTCACTCTTCTTACCGTGCTCAGCGTATGGGCTGATATATTCGCCGCTCCATTCAGCCATGAGATACCTTTAATCCTCTTTGTCATTAATATGAGGCCGACACCGCAGCGGTTCGCAGGGTTTCGCGCCATAATCTTGCGTAGTTTACCGTAGAGACGCCACCGTGACACGGATATTGCCTCTGCGTTATGCGCTAAAGCATGTAATTTTAACGGCTATTTGCGTATTGCTCAATCTATACGCAAAGAAGTTTAGATGTCCAGATGTATTGACGTCCATATAATCAATGTTTACTCTGGTGCCTGACTTTTCATCCATTAAGCCAGGAAGCCTTCACCATGACGCGTAAACAGGCCACCATCGCAGTGCGTAGCGGATTGAATGATGACGAACAGTACGGCTGCGTTGTCCCGCCGATTCATCTCTCCAGTACCTATAACTTCACCGGATTTAATGAACCACGCGCCCATGACTACTCGCGCCGTGGTAACCCGACGCGTGATGTGACCCAGCGTGCGCTGGCGGAACTGGAAGGTGGCGCAGGCGCGGTGATGACCAATACCGGCATGTCGGCTATCCACCTGGTGACCACCGTGTTCCTGAAGCCTGGCGATCTGCTGGTGGCTCCGCACGACTGTTATGGCGGCAGCTACCGACTGTTCGACAGCCTGGCGAAGCGCGGTTGCTATCGCGTGCTGTTTGTCGACCAGGGTGATGAGCAGGCGCTGAAACAGGCGCTGGCAGAAAAGCCGAAGCTGGTTTTAGTCGAAAGTCCAAGCAACCCACTGCTGCGCGTCGTGGACATTGCAAAAATTTGTCAGCTTTCAAGGGATGCGGGAGCGATAAGTGTAGTGGATAATACGTTCCTCAGTCCGGCCTTGCAGAACCCGCTGGCACTGGGAGCGGATCTGGTATTGCATTCATGCACCAAATACCTGAACGGCCACTCCGACGTTGTCGCCGGGGTCGTTATTGCCAAAGATCCAGAGCTTGTCACCGAACTGGCATGGTGGGCGAATAACATCGGCGTTACCGGCAGTGCGTTTGACAGCTACCTGTTGCTGCGTGGGCTACGTACCCTGTCGCCGCGTATGGACGTGGCGCAGCGTAATGCCCAGGCGATTGTCGATTTCCTGAAGACCCAGCCGCTGGTGAAAAAGCTTTATCACCCGTCGCTGCCGGAGAACCAGGGACACGAGATTGCGGCGCGTCAACAAAAGGGGTTTGGCGCGATGTTAAGTTTTGAACTGGATGGCGATGAGCAGACGCTGCGTCGCTTCCTGAGCGGGTTGTCACTGTTTACGCTGGCGGAATCTTTAGGGGGAGTCGAAAGCTTAATCTCCCACGCCGCAACAATGACGCACGCAGGCATGGCGCCAGAAGCGCGTGCCGCCGCCGGAATTTCTGAGACGCTGCTGCGAATCTCAACCGGTATTGAAGATTGTGAAGATTTAATTGCCGATCTGGAAAATGGCTTCCGGGTCGCAGCCAAGGGGTAATCATGAGTGTGATAGCGCAGGCAGGGGCGAAGGGTCGCCAGCTGCACAAGTTTGGTGGTAGTAGTCTTGCTGATGTGAAATGTTACCTGCGGGTCGCGGGGATCATGGCAGAGTATTCGATGCCGGGGGACATGATGGTTGTCTCCGCGGCGGGCAGCACCACCAACCAGTTGATTAGCTGGCTGAAGTTAAGCCAGACCGATCGTCTCTCTGCGCATCAGGTTCAACAAGCGTTACGCCGTTACCAGAGTGAGCTGATCGCCGGTTTATTGCCAGCCGACGTGGCAGATGGCCTGATTAGCACCTTTATTCAGGATCTGGAGCGACTGGCCGGTTTACTCGATAGTGGCGTTACTGACGCCGTTTATGCTGAAGTCGTGGGCCACGGCGAAGTCTGGTCTGCCCGCCTGATGGCGGCCGTCCTGCAACAGCAGGGTCTGGAAGCGGCATGGCTGGACGCGCGTGATTTCCTGCGTGCCGAGCGTGGCGCTCAACCGCAGGTTGATGAAGGCCTCTCTTATCCTCTGCTCCAGCAGTTGCTGGTGCAGCATCCGAACAAACGTATCGTCGTAACCGGCTTTATCAGCCGCAGCAACGCGGGTGAAACCGTGCTGCTGGGACGTAACGGCTCTGACTACTCCGCAACACAGATCGGTGCCCTGGCGGGGGTGTCTCGCGTCACCATCTGGAGCGACGTAGCCGGTGTTTACAGCGCTGACCCGCGTAAGGTTAAAGATGCGTGCCTGCTGCCGCTGCTGCGTCTCGACGAAGCCAGCGAGCTGGCCCGTCTGGCGGCCCCGGTACTGCACGCCCGTACTCTGCAGCCGGTGTCTGGCAGCGATATCGACCTGCAACTGCGCTGCAGCTATACGCCGGATCAAGGCTCAACCCGTATCGAGCGCGTCCTGGCCTCCGGCACAGGGGCGCGTATCGTTACCAGCCATGACGACATCTGCCTGATCGAATTCCTCGTTCCTGCCGGACATGATTTCAAACAGACGCATAAAGAGATCGACCTGATCCTGAAGCGCGCCCAGGTGCGCCCGCTCGCCGTGGGTGTGCACACTGACCGGCACCTGCTGCAGTTCTGCTATACCGCAGAAGTGGCCGACAGCGCGCTGAAAATTCTTGATGAAGCGGGCCTGCCGGGCGAGCTTCGTCTGCGTCAGGGTCTGGCGCTGATTGCGATGGTAGGGGCGGGCGTCACCCGTAACCCGCTGCACTGCCACCGCTTCTGGCAGCAGTTGAAGGGCCAGCCGGTGGAGTTTACCTGGCAGTCGGAAGAGGGGATCAGCCTGGTGGCGGTCATGCGTACCGGGCCAACCGAAAGCCTGATCCAGGGGCTGCACCAGTCGCTGTTCCGTGCTGAAAAACGTATCGGTCTGATGCTGTTTGGGAAAGGCAACATTGGTTCCCGCTGGCTGGAGCTGTTCGCCCGCGAACAGACCACACTTTCGGCGCGTACCGGATTCGAATTTGTGCTGGCGGGCGTGGTGGATAGCCGCCGCAGCCTGCTCAACTATGAAGGGCTGGATGCGAGTCGCGCGCTGGCCTTCTTTAACGACGAAGCCATCGAGCAGGATGAAGAGTCGCTGTTCCTGTGGATGCGCGCCCACCCGTACGACGACCTGGTGGTGCTGGATGTGACCGCCAGCGAGCAACTGGCCGATCAGTATCTTGATTTCGCCAGCCATGGTTTCCACGTCATCAGCGCCAACAAACTGGCGGGAGCCAGCAACACCCGTAACTATCGCCAGATCCACGACGCCTTTGAAAAAACAGGTCGTCACTGGCTGTATAACGCCACCGTCGGGGCGGGTCTGCCGGTAAACCATACCGTGCGCGATCTGATCGAAAGCGGCGACAGCATTCTGGCGATTAGCGGTATCTTCTCCGGTACCCTGTCGTGGCTGTTCCTGCAGTTTGATGGCACCGTACCTTTTACCGACCTGGTGGATCAGGCGTGGCAGCAGGGGCTGACCGAGCCCGATCCGCGTGTGGACCTCTCCGGTAAAGACGTGATGCGTAAGCTGGTGATCGTGGCCCGTGAAGCGGGTTACGACATTGAGCCGGGTCAGGTCCGCGTGGAGTCGCTGGTGCCGGCAGACTGTGAAGAGGGTTCTGTCGATCACTTCTTCGAGAATGGCGATGCGCTGAACGAGCAGATGTTACAGCGCCTGGAGGCGGCCCGCGAAATGGGTCTGGTCCTGCGCTACGTGGCGCGTTTTGATGCCAATGGCAAAGCACGCGTTGGCGTGGAAGCCGTTCGCCCGGAACATCCGCTGGCGGCGCTGTTGCCGTGCGATAACGTCTTCGCCATTGAAAGCCGCTGGTATCGCGATAACCCGCTGGTGATCCGTGGGCCGGGTGCAGGCCGCGACGTGACCGCCGGGGCGATCCAGTCGGATATCAACCGTCTGGCGCAGCTGCTGTAGTTTCAAAGATTACCCCTCACCCTAACCCTCTCCCCACAGGGGAGAGGGGACAGTCCGGCGCTGTTTTTTCTTCCTCGCTCCTCTGGGGAGAGGGGATGGTCCGGTGCTGTTTTTCCTGCCTCGCCTTTCCTGGCAGAGGTTACGGCCCGGCGCTGTTTTCCTTCCTCGCTTCTCTGGGAAGAGTGTGCGGCCCGGTGTTATTTTTCCTCCCTCGCTCCTCTGGAGAGAGAAGACGGCACGGTGCTGTTTTTCTCCCTCGCCCCTTTGGGGAGAGGGCCGGGGTGAGGGGACTTCTCACCCCATCATGAACTCCCCTCAACTCCCCTGAGCATTCCTCACCGTTATTGTTGATTATTTCTGTTGACGGCAGTCGGCTTTTCCGTCATTTTTACATCTGGACGTCTAAACGTATAGAAGTTCGAGCACAACAAACAACGACACGCGATTGATGAGGTAAGGTATGAGCTTTTTTCACGCCAACCAGCGGGAAGCCCTGAATCAGAGCCTGGCTGAAGTAAACGGCCAGATTAACGTCTCATTTGAATTTTTCCCGCCGCGCACCAGTGAAATGGAGCAGACCCTGTGGGCCTCTATCGATCGCCTGAGCAGTCTGAAGCCGAAATTTGTCTCGGTGACCTACGGCGCCAACTCTGGCGAGCGTGACCGTACGCACAGCATTATTAAAGGTATTAAGGATCGTACCGGTCTGGAAGCCGCGCCGCATCTGACCTGTATCGATGCCACCCGCGACGAACTGCGTACCATCGCCCAGGATTACTGGAATAACGGTATCCGCCACATCGTGGCTCTGCGTGGCGACCTGCCGCCGGGCAGCGGTAAGCCGGATATGTACGCGACCGATCTGGTGGCGCTGCTGAAAGAGGTGGGCGATTTCGACATCTCCGTGGCGGCGTACCCGGAAGTACACCCGGAGGCGAAAAGCGCTCAGGCGGATCTGCTCAACCTGAAACGTAAGGTGGATGCCGGGGCCAACCGCGCTATCACCCAGTTTTTCTTTGACGTGGAAAGCTATCTGCGCTTCCGTGACCGCTGCGTCTCCGCCGGTATCGACGTCGAAATTATTCCGGGGATCCTGCCGGTTTCGAACTTCAAACAGGCCAAGAAATTTGCCGACATGACCAACGTTCGCATCCCGCACTGGATGGCGAAAATGTATGAAGGCCTGGACGATGACGCTGAAACCCGCAAGCTGGTGGGTGCCAGTATCGCCATGGACATGGTGAAGATTTTAAGCCGCGAAGGGGTGAAAGATTTCCATTTTTATACCCTCAACCGCGCCGAAATGAGTTACGCGATCTGCCATACCCTGGGGGTTCGCCCGGGTCTGTAAAGGCAAGTCCCTCACGGTTGTGGGGGATTTTTATTTCGGGCTGATATTCACGGTATTAACTATCAAATCTGTGGATGGTTTCAATTATCTCTTGTTGCCAGTGGTGTATATCCTAACGGTAAAACCATAGAGGGAGCAGAGCGATGAGTACGTCCGACGATAACCAGAATTCAGGCAAGTGTCCTTTCCATCAGGGCGGTTATGACAAGAGCGCAGGTGCCGGTACCAACAGCCGCGACTGGTGGCCTAAACAGCTTCGTGTCGATCTTCTCAATCAACACTCCGAACGTTCCAACCCGCTAGGCAAAGACTTCAACTACCGCAAAGAATTCAGCAAACTTGATTACTCTGCTCTGAAAGGCGATCTGAAAGCCCTGCTGACGGACTCCCAGCCGTGGTGGCCTGCAGACTGGGGCAGCTACGCCGGTCTGTTCATCCGTATGGCGTGGCACGGCGCCGGTACCTATCGCTCCGTAGACGGGCGTGGCGGTGCGGGTCGTGGTCAACAGCGTTTCTCTCCGCTCAACTCCTGGCCGGATAACGTTAGCCTCGATAAGGCGCGTCGTCTGCTGTGGCCCATCAAGCAAAAATATGGGCAGAAAATCTCCTGGGCCGACCTGTTTATTCTTGCCGGTAACGTCGCGCTGGAAAATTCCGGCTTCAGAACCTTTGGCTTTGGTGCGGGACGTGAAGACGTGTGGGAACCGGATCTGGACGTTAACTGGGGTGATGAAAAAGCCTGGCTTGAGCATCGCCATCCAGAAAGCCTGGCGAAAAGCGCCGTTGGCGCCACCGAGATGGGGCTGATCTACGTGAACCCGGAAGGGCCAAACGCCAGCGGTGAACCACTGTCTGCGGCGGCGGCGATCCGCGCCACCTTCGGCAACATGGGGATGAACGATGAAGAGACCGTCGCGCTGATCGCCGGGGGGCATACGCTGGGGAAAACCCATGGGGCAGGGGAAACGACCCATGTGGGGGTTGATCCAGAAGGTGGCCTGCTTGAAGCGCAGGGCCTGGGCTGGGCCAGCACGCACGGCAGCGGTTTTGGTGCTGACGCCATTACCTCCGGTCTGGAAGTGATCTGGTCTCAGACGCCGACCCAGTGGAGCAACTACTTCTTTGAGAACCTGTACAAATACGACTGGGTACAAACCCGCAGTCCGGCAGGTGCGATCCAGTTCGAAGCGTCGAATGCGCCGGAGATCATGCCCGATCCCTTCGACCCGTCGAAAAAACGTAAACCGACCATGCTGGTTACTGACCTGACGCTGCGTTTCGATCCTGAGTTCGACAAGATTTCCCGTCGTTTCCTCAACGATCCGCAAGCCTTTAACGAAGCTTTTGCCCGCGCGTGGTTCAAGCTGACCCACCGTGATATGGGGCCAATTTCACGTTATATCGGCCCGGAAGTGCCGAAAGAAGAGCTGATTTGGCAGGACCCACTGCCGCAGCCATTCTTCCACCCGACCGCGGAGGATATTCAGAGCCTGAAAGAGGCTATTGCCAACTCTGGGTTGTCGGTGAGCGAGCTGGTGTCGGTGGCATGGGCTTCGGCGTCCACCTTCCGCGGTGGCGATAAGCGTGGCGGCGCCAACGGCGCACGTCTGGCGCTGGCACCGCAGCGCAGCTGGGATGTTAACGCCGTGGCCGCGCGTGTTCTGCCGGTGCTGGAAGGCATCTATAAATCGGCGCATAAAGCGTCACTGGCAGACATCATCGTGCTGGCCGGTGTCGTGGGCGTTGAGCAGGCGGCTAAAGCCGCTGGCGTGAATATCACCGTACCCTTTACGCCGGGTCGTGTTGACGCGCGCCAGGATCAGACCGATATCGGCATGTTTACCCTGCTGCAGCCGGTTGCCGATGGTTTCCGTAACTACCGGGCGGCGATTGACGTTTCGACCACAGAGTCGCTGCTGATTGATAAAGCACAGCAACTAACGCTGACCGCGCCAGAGATGACGGTGCTGCTGGGCGGGCTGCGCGTGTTGGGGGCTAACTTTGATGGCGGTAAGAGCGGCGTCTTTACCGATTGCGTGGGCGTACTCAGCACGGACTTCTTCGTCAATCTGCTGGATATGGGCACGCAGTGGAAAGCCACTGACGAGTCCAGCGAGCTGTTTGAAGGCCGCGACCGCGTGAGCGGGGAAGTGAAATATCTGGCGAGCCGTGCAGACCTGGTATTTGGTTCTAACTCCGTGCTGCGCGCGCTGGCTGAGGTTTATGCCAGCAGCGATGCCCACGAGAAGTTCGTGAAGGATTTCGTCGCGGCATGGGTAAAAGTGATGAACCTCGACCGGTTTGATCTGCTGTAAACAGAAAAATCCCCGCTCCGGCGGGGATTTTTTTATCGGTTAACGGCTTCGGCTTATCCGACCTACGGAGTGTAGGCCCTTACAAGCGCCGCCGGGCAGGAAGGTTATTCCCACTCCTGCAGGAAGCGCTGACCGTACTGGTCGGCAACCAACAACGCCGCATACACCTGGTCCGGCGTTGCACCACCCGGCATGTTATGGATAGTTTCCCCTTCTGCACATGACGCCTCGGCCACTAAACGCATTTTGGCCGGAATATCCACTTTGATATCCAGCTGCGCCAGGGTGATAGGTAGCCCTACGCTGTGACATAACGCCGCCACGGTTTCGATCTCTTCCACCGGGGCGTTCTCCAGCACTAACTGGGTTAATGTGCCAAAGGCTACTTTCTCGCCGTGATAGTAATGATGGGCGTCCGGGATGGCAGTCAAACCGTTGTGAATAGCATGCGCCGCCGCCAGGCCGCCGCTTTCAAAACCGACGCCGCTCAGATAGGTGTTGGCTTCAATGACTCGCTCAAGCGCGGGCGTTACCACATGTTGTTCTGCCGCCAGCATCGCTTTTTCACCCTCTTCAACCAGGGTGTTGTAGCACAACTCGGCCAACGCCAGAGCGGCCTGGGTGCATTTGCCCCCCGCCATCGTCGTGGCGCCGCTGCGCGAGCAGGCACGGGCTTCAAACCAGGTTGCCAGCGCATCGCCAATCCCGGCGGCCAGCAGGCGTGCGGGCGCACCCGCTACCACTTTGGTATCCACAATCACGATATTCGGATTGTGCGGCAGCATCAGATAGCGATCAAACTCGCCGCTGTCGGTGTAGATGACGGACAGCGCGCTGCAGGGCGCATCGGTAGAGGCAATGGTAGGGGCGATGGCGACCGGGACATCCATAAAATGCGCCAGCGCTTTTGCAGTATCCAGCGTTTTACCGCCACCGATGCCCAGCACGGCCTGGCAGTTGGCTTCTTTCGCCAGCTGACGCAGCCGGTCAATCTCGTTCTGCGAACATTCGCCGCCAAACGGTACAATTTCGACGTACAGCTCTGCCTGTTCAAAACTCTGGTGCAGGGTCTCTTCGGCAAAGCCCAGTACAAATTTATCGCCTACCACCAGCCAGCGTGCCGCCAGTGGCTTGAGATAATCACCGAGGCGGGTGAGCACATCGGCCCCCTGAATGTATTTGCCGGGTGATTGAATAATACGGTCCATAACATGTCTCCCTTAGAGGTTGAGGTTACCAAACGCGTTTTTCCAGTCCTGCTCGAACTTCTCTATAGCTGACTCTACTGCCGGGGTGCCGAGCATTTGTTGCGCTACATCTAAAGGAAGTGTTATCGCTTCACATCCAGCCAGCAGACAATCAAGCGCCTGACGCGGCGTTTTAAAGCTTGCGGCCAGCACCATGCTGTCCGGGGCGTGGAGTTCCAGCAGGGATTGCAGCTCCTGCACCGTGCGAATGCCATCACCGCCCTGAGCATCGACGCGATTGACGTATGGCGCGATATACTTCGCCCCTGCCAGCGCCGCCAGCAAACCCTGTGAGGCGCTGTAAACGGCGGTGCCAAGAGTGGTGATTTTCTCTTTTTTCAATTGCTTGATTGCCACCAGACCTTCAGCCGTCACCGGGATCTTTACCACGATCCCCGGCAGGGCGTTGCTCAGGCGTTTTGCTTCAGCCACCATACCTTCAGCATCGCGGCTCATGGTTTGGGCAAATAAAATGCCCTCTTCACCAATGGCTTTCTGCAGGCGAGGCAGCACATCCCAGATGGATTCTTTGCTGGCCGCCACAATGCTCGGGTTGGTGGTAACGCCGGCGATAGGGAAGATGCGGGCCAGGCGTTCGACTTCCGCCACGTTGGCGGTATCCAGATACAGTTCCATTTTGCGTCCTCTTAAAGTTCAAGCTCGTGTTGCAGCAGGCTGGCGATTGCGTCCGCGGATGCGGCATTGACCAGCGCGTTGCGGAAGGCTTCGTGCATAATGCGGCGCGCCAGGCGCGAGAAGATGCGCATATGCTGGTCGCCTGCGGCGTGTTTGTTCAGGGTGAGCATGATGATGAACTGCGCATCTTCGTCACCCCAGCGGACCGGCGCCTTCAGGCGCGCCACGCTAATGGTGGACTGCTCAATATGCTCTGATTTGCTGTGCGGAATGGCGAAACTAAAGCCCAGTCCCGTCGAGAAAACTGCTTCACGCGCCCAGAGATCGGCCTCCAGTTTACGTGGATAGCGACAACGGCTTGCCAGCAACAGGTTGTCAGTCATCCCTTTGAGCACCTCTTCTTTGCTGCGCCAGTCGCTGTCCAGGGTGATGCACTGCGTGGTGATGAGTGGTGCGTCCTGCTGGGTCATGCGGAACTGCGCCAGCAGGTGCTCGACTTCCAGCGAGGTGCGGCAGGCCATCGCCTGGTTGAGGAGCTGGCGACAGGCGCGGCTGTCGAGCTGCGCCATCCGGGCCTTGGCGGCCGGTATCGACGGGGCGCTCATGCTGATCTCATCCAGTCCCAGACCCACCAACAGCGGCAGTACAGAACCTTTTGCCCCCAGCTCGCCACACAGGCCAATCCATTTACCCTGACGATGCACCGCCTGTACCGCGTAATCCAGTGCGCGGAGAAATGCCGGATTGAGGCTGTTGTAATGGCGAGTAACTTTGGCGTTATCCCGGTCGACCGCCAGCAGGTACTGCGTCAGGTCATTACTCCCAATACTAAAGAAATCAATCTCTTCACAGCACTGATCGATGATGAACATCACCGATGGCACCTCCAGCATGATGCCAAGAGGGATCTTCTCGTCGAAGGGGATCTGTTCGCTGCGCAGCTGCTGTTTTGCTTCCGCAAGTTTCTCTTTCACCCATAAGATCTCCTCCATGGAGGAGATCATCGGAATCATAATCTTGAGATGACCGTGCGCCGACGCGCGCAGAATTGCCCGCAGTTGCGTGGTGAACAGCGCGGCGTACTCCTCATAGATACGCACCGCGCGATAACCCAGGAACGGGTTGGCTTCGGCGGGGATCTTCAGGTAATCCACGGGCTTATCGCCACCGATATCCATGGTACGTACAATAATGCTGCGCCCCTGCGCGGACTCCAGCGCCTGACAAAAGATGTTGTACAGCTCGTTTTCACAAGGGGCGCTGGTGCGGTCCATATAGAGCATTTCAGTACGGAACAGTCCAACGGCCTCGGCACCGTTACCAAATGCAGCCTGTGCTTCTACGGAGTGAGCAATATTGGCGGCGACCTCCATACGGATGCCATCGGCGGTGCGCGCTTCCTGCGTCAACCAGATGCGCTGTTGCTCGCGCAGGGCGTCATGCACCCGGGCTTCCTGTTGGTAGTAGCGCGCCACCGCCTCGTTCGGACTGACAACAACAGCGCCCGCGTTGCCGTCGATAAAGACAGTCTGCTTGAGCCAGGGATTTAGCGCTTCGATCTCCACGCCAACCAGCGTCGGGATATTAAACGAGCGGGCAAGGATCACCGTATGCGACGTGGTGCCGCCGCTTTTCAACAGCAGGCCTTTCAGCAGGGTTTTATCCAGTTCAAGGAACTGGCTTGGCGTGAGTTCGTCGGCCATGCACACCGTGGGCTGAGTGAGCTTGCCCGGAACCGGGAAGCGCTGCTCGCCATAGATATGCTGCAGTAGCTGGAAACAGACGTCGCGTACATCCAGCGCGCGTTCCTGTAAGTAGCTGCTGCTGGAGCGGCCAAACTCTTCGCAGAAATGGCTGGCGCTGTCGACGATCGCCTGAGCGCAGCTTAATCCCCGCAAGACGCCATCAAGCAGATGTTGACGCAGCGAGGTATCCCCCGCCAGCGAACGGTGTGCTTCCAGAATGGCGCGGGTGGCACCGTCGCTGTCGAGCAGGCGAAACTCAATGTTCTTTATCAGTAACGTTAAGCCTTTATCCAGCGCGGACTGTTCACTCTCTGCATCTTTTGCAGCAGGAAGCGCACCCAGAGCATTCAGATCCAGCGAAGAGAGGCGCATCAGTATGCCGCCCGCGCTACCTGCACATACGCTGCGGGCGCGGAAAAGGCGCGGATTCAGGTTAGTGAGCGAAGCCGGAAGCGGCTCCAGCTCGCTGTTTTCGGCCACCGCCAGCGGCGCGTCGCAGTGGGGAAATTCTTCACGCAACCACTTGCTCAGCTGTTGATGTGCCGCCTGTTCGTCCGCTCCAGAAATGATTAACCGGCAGCTATCGCCCGCCAGGGTATCGGTGCCGATCAATGCCAGGGCGCTTTTGGCGTTGCCTTTACGATCGGTACGCAAGTTATGCCACTCGATATCGGCATTGAAGGTGTTGCACAGTGTCTCAACGTGGCTTGCCGGGCGCGCATGGACGCCATTGGGTAGCTCACAGGTAAATTCCACAATCAGGGCCATCGCCTCTCTCCCATAATGGTTTTCTCCGTACAGAATAAAAGTACGACGTCGCCCGATACCATGTGACAAAAATGCCAAAAGCTGGACAAATGTAATGTCTGTTCCAAAGTGAGAGTCGTTTCACAAGTTAGCACTTACTGTAAGAATTGGTGGGCTGCTTAACTTATGAGGCTGATCTCATTTTTGTACTGACATTACAAAAATCCAGTAAATGGCCTTTTTATCCACTGTCTGCCTCCCGCCTGATTGCCTATTGTTGCCACAACATCTTTATGGATATGGGCACACACTGGCCCGGGAGCGACTTATGAAAGAGTTGGTGCAGATCCTGAAAAACACCCGTCAACATTTGATGACCGGCGTGTCTCACATGATCCCCTTTGTGGTAGCGGGTGGGATCCTGCTGGCGGTTTCCGTCATGTTGTACGGCAAAGGCGCCGTGCCGGATGCGGCGACCGATCCAAACCTCAAAAAGCTGTTTGATATCGGCGTGGCGGGGTTGACCCTGATGGTGCCTTTCCTGGCGGCCTATATTGGTTACTCCATCGCCGAGCGCGCCGCGCTGGCACCTTGTGCGATTGGCGCCTGGGTCGGCAACAGCTTCGGCGCCGGGTTCTTCGGGGCGCTGATTGCCGGGATCATCGGTGGCATCGTGGTCTATTACCTGAAAAAAATCCCGGTGCATAAGGTCCTGCGCTCGGTGATGCCTATCTTCGTCATTCCTATTATCGGCACCTTTATTACCGCGGGCGTGATGATGTGGGGCCTGGGCGAACCTGTCGGCGCGCTGACCACCAGCCTGACCCAGTGGTTACAAGGTATGCAGCAGGGCAGCATCGTGTTGCTGGCGGTGATCATGGGCCTGATGCTGGCCTTCGACATGGGCGGCCCGGTGAACAAGGTGGCCTATGCCTTCATGCTTATTTGCGTGTCGCAGGGAGTCTACACCGTGGTTGCCATCGCCGCCGTGGGCATCTGCGTGCCGCCGTTGGGGTTGGGTCTGGCGACGCTGTTGGGCCGTAAAAACTTCTCCGGTGAAGAACGCGAAGCCGGCAAAGCGGCGCTGGTAATGGGCTGTGTTGGCGTCACTGAAGGGGCAATCCCCTTTGCGGCGGCTGATCCATTGCGCGTGATCCCTTCCATCATGGTGGGCTCTGCCTGCGGTACGGTAACCGCCGCGCTGCTGGGTGCCCAGTGTTATGCAGGATGGGGCGGCGTGATCGTGCTGCCCGTTGTTGAGGGCAAACTCGGCTACCTCGCCGCCATTGCCGTTGGGGCGCTGGTGACGGCAGTCTGCGTTAACGTATTGAAAAGTTTGGCTCGCAAGAATGTTGACCCGGTCAGTGAGAAAGAAGACGACCTGGATTTAGATTTCGAAATGAATTAAGTGAGGAATAAACCATGACCAAAATTATTGCTGTAACCGCATGTCCTTCTGGCGTTGCCCACACATACATGGCTGCCGAAGCGCTGGAAAGTGCCGCAAAAGCGAAGGGCTGGGAAGTCAAAGTGGAGACGCAGGGGTCGATCGGCCTGGAGAACGAACTGACCGCCGCCGATGTGGCTGAGGCCGATATGGTCATTTTGACCAAAGATATCGGCATCAAATTTGAAGAACGTTTTGCCGGGAAAACCATTGTACGCGTCAACATCAGCGATGCCGTCAAACGTGCCGACGCCATCATGAACAAAATCGACGCCCATCTGGCGCAAACCGCTTAATCCTTTCCCGCCCATTCGGGCGGGTTTGTATTTTTACAGGAGTTCCTCATGACGAATCGTACCCAGCGCCTGAAAGCTGCGCTTTTTGCACATAACCGAGAAATTTCGCTCGAACGCGCTTTGCTCTATACCGCCAGCCATCGGCAGACCGAGGGCGAGCCGGTTATTCTGCGTCGCGCCAAAGCCACGGCGTATATCCTTGAGCATGTTGAGATTTCGATTCGTGATGAGGAATTAATCGCCGGTAACCGTACTGTGAAGCCGCGCGCGGGGATTATGTCGCCAGAGATGGATCCCTACTGGCTGCTGAAAGAGCTGGAACAGTTCCCGACGCGGCCGCAGGACCGTTTTGCGATCAGCGATGAGGACAAACGCATCTATCGTGACGAGCTCTTCCCTTACTGGGAAAAGCGCTCAATGAAAGATTTTATCAACGGCCAGATGACTGACGAGGTGAAGGCGGCCGTCAGCACGCAGATTTTTAGCGTCAACCAGACGGACAAAGGGCAGGGGCACATCATTATCGACTATCCGCATCTGCTGAATAACGGCCTGGACGAGCTGGTAGCGCAGATGCGCCAGCACTGCCAACAGCAGCCGGATAACCCGTTCTACCAGGCCGCACTGCTGCTGCTTGAGGCCTCGCAAAGCCATATCTTGCGTTATGCGCTGTTGGCTGAAAACATGGCCGAGAACTGCCCTGACGCGCAGCGTCGTCAGGAGTTGCTGGCCATTGCTGCCAACTCTCGCCATAACGCCCAGCACAAGCCGCAAACCTTCTGGCAGGCGTGCCAGCTGTTCTGGTACATGAACATTATTTTGCAATACGAGTCCAACGCCAGTTCCCTGTCGCTGGGGCGCTTTGACCAGTATATGCTGCCGTTTTATCAGGCTTCGCTCACGCAGGGTGAAAATCCCGCTTTCCTGAAGGAATTGCTGGAGTCATTGTGGGTAAAATGCAATGACATCGTGCTGTTACGCTCTACCAGCAGTGCGCGCTACTTTGCCGGGTTCCCGACCGGCTACACCGCCCTGCTCGGCGGGCTGACCGAAAGTGGGCGTAGCGCAGTCAACGTGCTCTCCTTCCTCTGCCTCGATGCTTATCAGAACGTCCAGTTGCCGCAGCCTAACCTTGGTGTGCGCACCAATGCGTTGATCGACACGCCATTCCTGCTAAAAACCGCTGAGACCATTCGTCTCGGCACGGGTATTCCGCAGATCTTTAATGACGAAGTGGTCGTGCCTGCGTTCCTGAACCGCGGCGTGTCGCTGGAAGATGCCCGCGACTACGCGGTGGTGGGCTGCGTGGAACTGTCGATTCCCGGCAGAACTTACGGTCTGCATGATATCGCCATGTTTAACCTGCTGAAGGTAATGGAAATTTGCCTGCATGAAAACGAAGGCAATAATGCGCTGAGCTATGAGGGGTTACTGACGCAAATCCGCGCCAAAATCAGCCATTACATCCAACTGATGGTCGAGGGCAGCAATATCTGCGATATCGGCCACCGCGACTGGGCGCCGGTGCCGCTGCTTTCATCGTTTATCAGTGACTGTCTGGATAAGGGCCGCGATATTACCGATGGCGGTGCGCGGTATAACTTCTCTGGCGTGCAGGGGATTGGTATCGCTAACCTCAGCGACTCGCTGCATGCGCTGAAGGGGCTGGTCTTTGAACAGCAACGCTTAAGTTTCGATGAACTGCTGGCAGTGCTGAAGGGGAATTTTGCCACCCCGGAAGGGGAAAAAGTACGCGCCAGGCTGATTAACCGCTTCGAAAAATACGGTAACGATATTGATGATGTGGATAATATTAGCGCCGAATTGCTTCGCCATTACTGCAAAGAAGTTGAAAAATACGCTAACCCGCGTGGCGGTTACTTCACTCCCGGCTCTTATACCGTCTCGGCACATGTGCCGCTGGGCTCGGTCGTCGGGGCCACGCCGGATGGGCGCTATGCCGGAGAACAGTTAGCTGACGGCGGTCTGTCGCCAATGCTGGGCCAGGATATGCAGGGGCCGACCGCGGTGCTGAAATCGGTAAGCAAGCTGGATAACATGCTGTTATCTAACGGTACGCTGCTGAATGTTAAGTTCACACCTGCCACTCTGGAAGGAGATGCAGGGCTGCATAAGCTGGCGGATTTCCTGCGTGCCTTTACGCAGCTGAAATTACAGCACGTGCAGTTTAACGTGGTGAATGCCGATACGCTGCGTGATGCACAGCGTCGGCCACAGGATTTTGCCGGTCTGGTGGTACGCGTTGCGGGCTATAGCGCCTTCTTTGTTGAGTTGTCGAAGGAGATCCAGGATGACATCATCCGCCGCACCGCGCATCAGCTGTGAGGTGATTGATCCGCGCGGCGATGAGGTCGCGCGCATCTTCAATATTCAGCGCTATTCCCTGAACGACGGGCAAGGTATCCGCACGGTGGTTTTCTTCAAGGGCTGCCCGCATACCTGCCCGTGGTGCGCCAACCCGGAATCGATCTCCCCCAGGATCGAAACCGTACGGCGTAAGAGTAAATGCCTGCACTGCTCGCCCTGCCAGCGGGATGCCGATGAATGCCCTTCCGGGGCTTTTGAGGCCGTAGGGCGTGAAGTCACCCTGAATGAACTGGCCCGCGAAGTGATGAAAGATGAAGTCTTTTTTCGCGCTTCCGGGGGCGGCGTGACCTTATCGGGCGGCGAGGTGTTGATGCAGGCCCCCTTTGCGACGCGGTTTTTGCAACGTCTGCGTAGCTGGGGCGTGCCCTGCGCCATTGAAACCGCCGGAGATGCGCCCGCCAGCCGCTTGCTACCCCTGGCGCGTTGCTGTGATGAGGTGCTGTTTGACCTTAAAATTATGGACGCGCGGCAGGCCCGCGAAGTCGTCAGCATGAATCAGCCGCGGGTAGTGGAAAACCTGCGGTTGCTGGTGCAGGAAGGGATTGCGGTCACGCCAAGGCTGCCGCTGATCCCTGGCTACACGCTCAGCAAAGAGAATATGCATCAGGCGCTTACGTTGTTGACGTCTCTGGGTATCAGGCACCTGCATCTGTTACCGTTTCATCAATACGGTGAGCCAAAGTATCGTCTGCTTGGGCAACAGTGGTCGATGAGAGAGGTGTCCGCTCCGTCGGCGCAAGAAGTGGCAGCTTACCGTCAGTGGGCGGAAAGTGCCGGATTTGAGGTCACCGTAGGAGGTTAATATGACAGTGCCATCTGGACGATATCTGGTTGCCGTAACCGCCTGCGTTAGCGGCGTTGCGCACACTTACATGGCTGCCGAGCGCCTCGAGAAGATTTGTCAGCAAGAAAAATGGCACATCAAGATTGAAACCCAGGGGGCGCTGGGAATAGAAAACCCCTTAGCGGAAGAGGATATCCGCCGGGCGGATGCGGTGCTGCTGATTACGGATATTGAGCTTGCAGGGGCGGAGCGGTTTGCCTCCAGCCGTTACGTACAATCGGGTATCAGCGCTTTTCTGCGGGAACCGCAGCGCGTGATGAGCGCCGTGCGTAGGCTGCTTTCCGCTCCGCAGCAAACCCACTTTATTGTGGAATAACTATTTTTCCGTGAGCTGGCTGTGATACTGCCGGCGATATTCCGAGGGGGAGCGCTCGGTGTTTTTACGGAACAGGCGGCAAAAGTAGTTACTATCGACAAACCCACAGGCGTGGGCCACCTCTTTGACCTTCAGATCGTACCCTTTCAGCAACATCCGGGCGTGCTCCAGCCGCGTATGGTTCAGGTACTCATTAAAGCCCATCCCCCCCGTTTTTTGAAACAGATGAGAGAGGTAATTGGGTGAGATATAAAACGCATGCGCCACCGACTCCCGGGTTAACGCCATGGCGTAGTGCTCATCAATATAATTACGAATGGCTTCGAACAGCGCCTGGCTTCGCGATGCGGTCTGGATCTGGCTGCCGAGCAGATCGCGACAGTGGCTGAGCAGGCTGGTGACGATGAGTCTGGCGGTGTGTTGCTCCTGCGGCTGCATCTGCATTTCATTGAGGGTCTGTAACAGGAAAGAACCAATTCGCGGCCCCCGGCGTGCAACGTGCTGCTTCGTCAGATTGTGATAGTGTTTGCCATCCCACTGTACCACGCTAAAGCCGAGCTGCTGTTTACCAAACAGAATGCTGAAGGTCGTCACCGGGCTATTTATCTGCGGAAAGTTCCAGCCACCCGCCGGAACATAGAGGACATCGCAGGGGATAAGGGTTAGCGTGAGACCTGCGTCAATGAGTTCACCCTCCAGCACGATCTCCAGGCGCGGGAAATCCACCTTATAGGCCAGTTCCGGCACCGGGCCGCTGGTGCTGGCAAAATAAATATGCCGCAATGGCGTAGCGCCACTGATAAGGCGGGAGAGAAGGTGGTTGACGTCGTGATACATGTTTTTCCCTTGCCGGATGCAGACAGGGCAACATTAACGTTGATAATTGAAAAAGGCCATCCTAATTGGATGGCCTTTGCCGTGATGATGTCCGTCGCGGTTAATTAACCTGTGTTACGCATGCCCGCCGCAACACCTGCGATGGTGACCATCAGCGCTTGTTCCACACGTGGATCCGGCTCCAGACCTTCTTCTTCCGCTTTACGCGAACGGTACAGCAGCTCTGCCTGCAGCACGTTCAGCGGGTCGGTGTAGATGTTACGCAGCTGGATGGACTCGGCAATCCATGGCAGATCGGCCATCAGATGGGAGTCGTTGGCGATATCCAGCACCACTTTGATGTCGTCTTGCAGCAGCTCGCGCAGCTCGCTGCCCAGCGCCCACAGCTCCGGTTTCACCAGACGCTGATCGTAGTATTCCGCCAGCCACAGGTCGGCTTTCGAGAACACCATCTCCAGCATGCCGAGGCGCGTGGAGAAGAATGGCCAGTCGCGGCACATGGATTCCAGTTCGTTCTGCTTCCCGTCTTCCACCACTTTTTGCAGAGCGGCACCGGCACCCAGCCAGGCCGGGAGCATCAGTCGGTTCTGCGTCCAGGCGAAGATCCACGGGATAGCACGCAGGGACTCAACCCCGCCGGTCGGGCGACGTTTTGCCGGACGTGAACCCAGCGGCAGTTTGCCCAGCTCCTGCTCCGGCGTTGCCGAGCGGAAGTAAGGCACGAAGTCTTTGTTTTCGCGCACATAGCCGCGGTACATATCGCACGAGATATCGGACAGTTCGTCCATGATATGACGCCAGGCATCTTTCGGCTCCGGCGGCGGCAGCAGGTTCGCTTCGAGGATCGCACTGGTGTAGAGCGACAGGCTGCTGATGGTAACTTCCGGCAGACCGTACTTGAAGCGGATCATTTCGCCTTGTTCGGTCACACGCAGGCCGCCTTTCAGGCTGCCCGGCGGTTGAGAGAGCAGGGCCGCATGAGCAGGGGCACCGCCACGGCCAATCGAGCCGCCGCGACCGTGGAACAGGGTCAGTTCAATCCCGGCTTTTTCGCAGGTTTTGATCAGCGCATCTTGTGCCTGATACTGCGCCCAGGAGGCGGCCATCACGCCCGCATCTTTTGCGGAGTCGGAATAGCCGATCATGACCATCTGCTTGCCCTGGATAAAGCCGCGATACCAGTCGATGTTCAGCAGCTGGGTCATCACGTCGTTGGCGTTATTCAGGTCATCGAGCGTTTCAAACAGCGGCGCGACCGGCAGAGCAAAGGTAATGCCCGCTTCTTTCAGCAGCAGGTGAACCGCCAGCACGTCAGACGGGGTTTTCGCCATGGAGATCACATAGGCCGCCACCGATCCTTTCGGCGCATCGACGATCGCTTTGCAGGTGTCGAGCACTTCACGGGTCTCTTCACTTGGTGCCCAGCTCCGCGGCAGCAGAGGACGTTTGGAATTCAGTTCGCGGATCAGGAAGGCCTGTTTGTCGGCTTCTGACCAGCTTTCGTAGTCGCCAATGCCGAGATAGCGGGTCAGCTCGCCCAGCGCCTCGGTGTGACGGGTGCTTTCCTGACGCACGTCGATACGCACCAGCGGCACGCCGAAACACTTCACGCGGCGCAGGGTATCGAGCAGCTCGCCGTTCGCGATGATGCCCATCCCGCAGGCTTGCAGTGACTGATAACAGGCGTATAGCGGCTCCCACAGCTGCTCGTTCTGGCTGAGCAGACCGGCGGGTTTCGGCAGACGCTGGCCTTTAAGGCGCGCTTCCAGCCAGGCCTGAGTGGCCAGCAGCTGGCTGCGCAGGTTTTTGAGCAGGAAGCGGTAAGGTTCGGTTGCACCGGCTTCACCTACCAGCTCAAGCAGTTCTGGCGTGGCTTCGACCATCGACAGCTCTGAAATCAAAATCTGAATGTCTTTCAGGAACAGATCGGTGGCTTTCCAGCGGCTGAGCAGCAGGACGTGGCGAGTGATCTCGGCGGTAACGTTCGGGTTGCCGTCGCGGTCGCCGCCCATCCAGGAGGTGAAGCGCACCGGAACAAAATCCACCGGCAGGCGATAGCCGAGGTTCTCTTCCAGCTGTTCATTCAGCTCGCGCAGGTAGTTAGGCACCCCTTCCCACAGGCTGTTTTCCACCACCGCAAAGCCCCATTTGGCTTCGTCAACCGGGCTTGGGCGGTGCTTACGGATTTCATCGGTATGCCAGGACTGAGCAATCAACTGGCGCAGACGGCGCATCAGCTGGTTACGTTCGTAGTCAGCAATCTCTTTATTATCAAGTTGCTTCAGGCAGTTGTTCACTTCACCCATTTTGTGGATCAGGGTGCGGCGGGTAATCTCAGTTGGGTGGGCGGTCAGCACCAGCTCCAGTGACAGAGACTCAACGGCCTTTTTGATGGTCGCTTCGTTGAGATCGGGTTGGTCCTTGAGTTTTCTGAGCGTGCGGGCAATCACTTCCGGGTTGCTGGCCCCTTCGCCATTCGGCGAAATGCTATGGTACTGTTCGGCGGTATTCGCCAGGTTAAGAAACTGGCTGAAGGCACGGGCAACGGGCAGCAGCTCGTCGTTAGAGAGGTTCTGCAACGTGGTGAGCAGCTCCTGACGGTTGGCTTCGTTACCGGCACGGGAAGATTTAGACAGCTTACGGATTGTTTCAACGCGATCGAGAATGTTCTCGCCCAACGCATCCTTGATGGTATCTCCCAGCACCTTGCCGAGCATACTGACATTACTACGCAACGCGGAATATTGTTCGTTCATAAAAACCCAGTCACCCCATCATTTTTGTTTATGCCCGGCCAGACATCCAACGGACATTATTTTGTCATCTCCCTTTATAAAGCCACGTAAAACCCCCGTCGTCAATTGCTGCGAAAACGGTTCAGCAAACGAATAAATGCGGGCAATTTACGAAATTTAATTCGCTTTGCGTCAGATAAGAGATGCTTATAGGAGTGTGACGAAGATCATGAGATTTTTCCCCTCTCGTGAGAGAGGGGGACAGTCATTAATGCCAGCAAAAGTGATGCACAACCTGGGTGATCAGTTCACGGGTCGGTTTGATAAAGCGCGTTTCCAGATACTCATCCGGCTGGTGGGCCTGGTTGATGGAACCCGGACCGAGGACCAGCGTCGGACAGAGAGTCTGAATAAACGGCGCTTCGGTGCAGTAGTTCACCACGTCGGTTTTTTCGCCGAGCAGTTTTTCCACCACCTCCACCAGTTGATGGTCCGGTGGGCACTCATAGCCCGGGATCGGCGGATGCAGTTCAGAAACCGTCAGGCGGCCCGGCCAGCGCTCGCTCACCGGGGCCAGCGCTTCATTCAGCAAGCCGTCAAGATCGCTTAAGGTCATGCCCGGCAGCGGGCGGATATCCATATGCAGTTCGCAGCAGGCGCAGATGCGGTTGGACGCATCGCCGCCGTGCAGGCTGCCGAGGTTGAGGGTCGGATACGGCACGGTGAACGCATCGTAGTGATAACGCTCTTTCAGATCGTCGCGCAGGGTCATGATGCGGCCAATGGCGTCGTGCATCAGTTCGATGGCATTAACGCCGCGCGCCGGATCGCTGGAGTGGCCGGACTGGCCCAGCACGCGCACCGCCGTGGAGATATGGCCTTTATGCGCGCGGATAGGTTGCAGGGAGGTTGGCTCGCCGATAATGGCGCAATCCGGGCGAATTGCGGTGTTTTCAGAGAAGTAGCGCGCGCCTGCCATGCTGGTCTCTTCATCGGCAGTCGCCAGAATATAGAGCGGCTTTTTCAGCGTTTTCACGTCCACGTCACGCAGCGCGTCGAGGATAAAGGCGAAGAAGCCTTTCATGTCCGCGGTGCCCAGCCCGTAGAGCTTGTTGTCGTGCTCGGTCAGGGTGAAGGGATCGCGCGTCCAGCGGCCATCGTCAAACGGTACGGTATCGGTATGTCCCGCCAGCAGCAGGCCGCCCGCACCCTGCCCGGTGCTCGCGAGCAGGTTAAATTTATTACGGGTTCCCGGGACGGGCTGAACTTCCACTTTAAACCCGAGATCGCTGAACCACCCCGCCAGCAGATTGATTAAAGTCTCATTACTCTGATCCAGCGCTTCTTCCGTTGCGCTGATGGACGGCGTGGCAATCAGGGCGCGGTAGATCTCGATAAATGGCGGTAAATTCATTTTCATTGTTGACACACCTTAGGTCGTGATAGTATCAATATTCATGCAATAAATGTGAATAAAAATACATTAACGTTGAGCATAAAGGAACCCGATGTTGAATACGCTGATTGTAGGCGCTAGCGGTTATGCGGGCGCAGAGCTTGTAAGCTACGTGAATCGCCATCCTCATATGACCATAACCGCTTTGACTGTCTCAGCGCAAAGCAATGATGCAGGAAAGTTAATTTCCGATTTACATCCGCAACTTAAAGGGATTGTTGATCTGCCGTTGCAGCCAATGTCGGATATCAGCGCGTTTACCGACGGCGTGGACGTGGTGTTTTTAGCCACCGCCCACGAAGTTAGCCACGACCTGGCGCCGCAGTTTCTGGCGGCCGGCTGCGTGGTATTCGATCTCTCCGGTGCGTTCCGTGTGAATGACGCCGCGTTCTATGAAAAATACTATGGTTTCACCCATCAGCACCCGGATCTGCTTGAACAAGCAGTATATGGTCTGGCGGAGTGGAACGCAGATGCGCTGAAAGAAGCGAACCTGATTGCCGTGCCGGGTTGCTACCCGACGGCGGCGCAACTCTCCCTGAAGCCGTTGATCGATGCAGACCTGCTGGATCTCAACCAGTGGCCAGTGATCAACGCTACCAGCGGCGTGAGCGGAGCAGGGCGCAAAGCGGCTATCTCCAACAGCTTCTGTGAAGTGAGCCTGCAGCCGTATGGCGTGTTTAATCATCGTCATCACCCGGAAATCACTACCCATCTGGGGGCGGAAGTCATCTTCACTCCGCACCTGGGCAACTTCCCGCGCGGGATCCTCGAAACCATCACCTGCCGTCTGAAACCGGGCGTGACCAAAGAGCAGGTAGGCGAGGCTTTCACGCAGGCATATGCGAATAAACCGCTGGTACGTCTGTATGACAAAGGCGTGCCGGCGTTGAAAAATGTGGTCGGCCTGCCGTTCTGCGATATCGGCTTTGCCGTGCAGGGTGAGCACCTGATTGTGGTGGCCGCAGAAGATAACTTACTGAAAGGCGCAGCCGCCCAGGCTGTTCAGTGCGCAAATATTCGTTTTGGCTATGCTGAAACGCAGTCTCTTATTTAAGGTGTGATGATGAACCCATTAATTATCAAGCTTGGTGGTGTGCTGCTGGACAGCGAAGAGGCGCTGGAGCGTCTGTTTACCGCGCTGGTTAACTATCGCGAATCCCATCAACGCCCGCTGGTGATTGTCCACGGCGGCGGCTGTGTGGTTGATGAGTTAATGAAAGGCCTTAACCTGCCGGTGAAAAAGAAGAATGGCCTGCGTGTCACGCCTGCCGACCAGATCGACATCATTACCGGCGCGCTGGCGGGCACTGCCAACAAAACGCTGCTGGCCTGGGCGAAGAAACACCATATCGCCTCCGTGGGCCTTTATCTCGGCGATGGCGACAGCGTAAAAGTGACCCAGCTTGACGAAGAGCTGGGGCATGTAGGCCTGGCGCAGCCGGGTTCGCCTAAGCTGATTAACACCCTGCTGGAAGGGGGATTCCTGCCAGTGGTCAGCTCTATCGGTGTGACCGAAGAGGGCGAGCTGATGAACGTCAACGCAGACCAGGCGGCTACCGCTCTGGCGGCGACGCTGGGCGCAGACCTGATTCTCCTCTCTGACGTGAGCGGTATTCTGGACGGCAAAGGCCAGCGCATTGCGGAAATGACTGCGGCGAAGGCTGAGCAGCTGATCGCCCAGGGCATTATTACCGACGGCATGATTGTGAAAGTGAATGCGGCGCTGGATGCCGCGCGCACGCTTGGCCGCCCGGTGGATATCGCCTCCTGGCGTCATGCCGAGCAACTGCCAGCCCTGTTCAACGGCACGCCGATTGGTACCCGTATTCTGGCTTAATATTTACTGCCCGGCGGCACTCTGCTTGCCGGGCCGACAAGACCGTAGGTCGGGTAAGCGTAGCGCCACCCGGCAGAACTAACGAATAAAGGAAGCATGTTATGGCACTTTGGGGTGGGCGTTTTACACAGGCAGCGGATCAACGGTTCAAACAGTTCAACGACTCTTTGCGCTTCGACTACCGCCTGGCCGAGCAGGATATTGTCGGCTCTGTGGCCTGGTCCAAAGCGCTGGTCACCGTTGGCGTGCTGACCGCAGACGAACAGCTGCAGCTGGAAGAGGCGCTGAACAACCTGCTGGAAGAGGTGCGTCTGAACCCGCAGCAAATCCTCGAGAGCGATGCCGAAGATATTCACAGTTGGGTGGAAGGCAAACTGATCGACAAAGTCGGCCAGTTAGGTAAAAAGCTGCACACCGGCCGGAGCCGTAATGACCAGGTGGCGACCGACCTGAAGCTGTGGTGTAAAGATACCGTGGTGGAACTGCTGGCGGCGAACCGTCAGCTGCAGAGCGCGCTGGTGGAAACCGCGCAAAACAACCAGGACGCGGTGATGCCAGGGTATACCCACCTGCAGCGTGCGCAGCCTGTCACCTTTGCTCACTGGTCGCTGGCCTACGTTGAGATGCTGGCGCGTGATGAGAGTCGTCTGCAGGATGCCTTAAAGCGTCTGGACGTTAGCCCGCTGGGCAGCGGCGCATTGGCCGGTACGGCGTATGAAATCGACCGTGAGCAGCTGGCCGGCTGGCTGGGCTTTGCTTCCGCCACCCGCAACAGCCTGGACAGCGTCTCCGACCGTGACCACGTGCTGGAGCTGCTCTCAAATGCGTCAATCGGTATGGTGCATCTGTCGCGCTTCGCCGAAGACCTGATCTTCTTCAACTCTGGCGAAGCCGGTTTTGTGGAGCTGTCGGATCGTGTGACTTCCGGCTCTTCCCTGATGCCGCAGAAGAAAAACCCGGATGCGCTGGAGCTGATCCGCGGCAAGTGTGGCCGCGTGCAGGGTGCGCTGACCGGCATGATGATGACCCTGAAAGGGCTGCCGCTGGCGTACAACAAAGATATGCAGGAAGACAAAGAAGGGCTGTTCGACGCGCTCGACACCTGGCTGGACTGTCTGCATATGGCGGCGCTGGTGCTGGACGGCATTCAGGTGAAACGTCCGCGTTGCCAGGAAGCGGCCCAGCAGGGGTATGCTAACTCCACCGAGCTGGCGGATTACCTGGTCGCCAAAGGCGTGCCGTTCCGTGAAGCGCACCATATTGTGGGTGAAGCGGTGGTAGAAGCCATTCGTCAGGGTAAACCGCTGGAAGATTTATCTCTGGCTGACCTGCAAAAATTCAGCAACGTGATTGGTGATGATGTTTACCCTATTCTGGCGCTGCAGTCGTGCCTGGATAAGCGTGCGGCAAAAGGCGGCGTGTCGCCGCAGCAGGTGGCGCAGGCCATTGCGGATGCAAAAACCCGTCTGCTTTAATGCGTGCGGGCTGGTGCCCCACCCCGGCTCTTTCCTTTAGTTCGAGAGATCACACCCTAAAATGGCAACTTCGGTTGCCATTTTGCTTTTATCCCGTTTTTTAACGCAAAAAAAAAGCGGACCACGGGGTCCGCAAAAGTTCACGTTGGCTTTAGTTGTTCGAGCTTTGAGAAAAACTCGTTAGACGGGCAGGACTTCAAGGGTAATCAGTGCCGCTTCGTCTCTGTGATGCATTATTCAACAGAACGCTTGATAGGGATAATCGTTCATTGCTATGCTATCTATCGCCATGAACTATCGTGGCGACGGAGGATGAATAATGAATATTCGTGATCTTGAATACCTGGTTGCATTAGCTGAACACCGCCATTTTCGCCGCGCGGCAGATTCCTGCCACGTCAGTCAGCCTACGCTTAGCGGTCAGATCCGTAAGCTGGAAGACGAACTTGGTGTGATGCTGCTGGAGCGCACCAGTCGTAAGGTTCTGTTCACCCAGGCAGGTCTTCTGCTGGTGGATCAGGCGCGCACCGTGCTGCGCGAGGTCAAAGTGCTCAAGGAAATGGCAAGCCAGCAGGGGGAGACTATGTCCGGCCCGCTGCATATTGGCCTGATCCCTACCGTTGGCCCATACCTGCTGCCGCAAATTATTCCGATGCTGCATCAGACTTTCCCAAAACTCGAAATGTACCTGCATGAAGCGCAAACGCATCAGCTGCTGGCGCAGTTAGATAGCGGCAAACTCGACTGCGCGATCCTCGCGCTGGTCAAAGAGAGTGAATCCTTTATCGAAGTCCCGCTGTTTGATGAACCGATGATGCTGGCGATCTATGAGGATCACCCGTGGGCGAACCGCGATCGCGTACCGATGGCCGATCTGGCCGGTGAAAAGCTGCTGATGCTGGAAGATGGTCACTGTCTGCGCGATCAGGCGATGGGCTTCTGTTTTGAAGCGGGTGCCGATGAAGATACCCACTTCCGCGCAACCAGTCTGGAAACGCTGCGTAACATGGTAGCGGCGGGAAGTGGTATTACGCTGCTGCCAGCGCTGTCCGTTCCGCCAGAGCGTCGCCGTGACGGGGTGGTTTATCTGCCGTGCATCAAGCCGGAGCCGCGTCGTACTATTGGCCTGGTCTATCGCCCGGGGTCGCCGCTGCGCAGCCGCTATGAGCAGCTGGCAGAGGCCATCCGCAGTTCGATGGATGGCCGTTTCGACAGTGCGTTAAAACAGGCGGTTTAAGCCGTTCAGCGCCGCAACCCGATAGGCTTCTGCCATGGTCGGGTAGTTAAAGGTGGTGTTAACAAAATACTCGATGGTGTTACCGCCACCTTTTTGCTCCATGATCGCCTGGCCGATGTGGATGATTTCCGCCGCACGTTCACCGAAGCAGTGAATGCCGAGGATCTCTTTCGTCTCGCGATGGAACAGGATCTTCAGCGTACCCACACTCATCCCGACGATTTGCGCCCGCGCCAGATGTTTAAACTGGGCGCGACCCACCTCGTAAGGCACCTTCATGGCCGTCAGCTGCTGTTCGGTTTTCCCGACTGAGCTGATCTCAGGAATGGTGTAAATGCCGGTCGGGATATCTTCAATCAGATGCGCCGTCGCTTCACCTTTCACCAGCGCCTGAGCGGCAATGCGCCCCTGGTCATAAGCGGCCGACGCCAGGCTTGGATAACCAATGACGTCACCTACAGCATAGATATGCGGCAGAGCGGTCTGATACATGCTGTTGACCTTGAGCAGCCCGCGGCTGTCAGTGGTCAGGCCGATGTTTTCCAGCGCCAGCGAATCGGTATTACCGGTACGACCGTTAGCGTAGAGCAGGCAGTCGGCTTTCAGCTTTTTGCCGGACTTCAGGTGCATAATCACGCCATCATCGCAGCCTTCGATCTTCTCATACTCTTCGTTGTGACGAATCACCACGCCGCTGTTCCAGAAGTGGTACGAGAGCGAGTCGGACATCTCCTGATCGAGGAACGCCAGCAGGCGGTCGCGGGTGTTTATCAGGTCAACTTTGACGTTCATGCCGCGGAAGATGGAAGCATATTCACAGCCGATCACCCCAGCACCGTAAATCAGTACGTGGCGCGGCTCATGGTGCAGGCTCAGAATGGAGTCGCTGTCGTAGACGCGCGGATGGGAGAAATCCACATCTGCCGGACGGTACGGGCGTGAGCCGCAGGCGATCACAAACTTCTCGGCGGTGATGGTCTCGACGGAACCGTCATGACACTCCAGCGCCAGCGTATGTTCATCCACGAAATGGGCGTTACCCTGCAAAATTTCGCAGTGATTACGTTCATAAAAGCCCTGACGCATACGGGTCTGCTGATTAATAACGGTATCAGCGTGGTTCAGGATATCGGCAAATGATGAACGGAGAAGACGGGAGTGATCGCTGTAAAGAGGGTTCTGGTTGAATTCAATAATGCGGCTGACAGCGTGGCGGAGGGCTTTAGAAGGGATGGTGCCCCAGTGGGTGCAACCGCCGCCAACATTATGGTAGCGCTCAATAACCGCGACTCTGGCTCCTTGCTTAACCAGTCCCATAGCAGCGCCTTCGCCGCCAGGGCCGGAACCAATAACTATTGCGTCGTAATCGTAGGAATGTGACATGGTAAGGCTTACCTGTTCTTATACATAAAAGCAACAGAATAGTAACATCATTGGCGGGATAACCCAATTATCGTTGTGCTCTTTTCGCGTGATGGAGCACAAACAACATGGAAAGCGTCATTCTGTAAGCCAGGTAAACCGATTAATTTTATTCTCTGGTATAGTGCCAGCGGGCCTTTGGAAGGATTCAACTATCGTGATGGGCGTAAGAGCACAACAAAAAGAGAAAACCCGGCGTTCGCTGGTAGAAGCGGCATTCAGTCAACTGAGTGCCGAGCGAAGTTTTGCCAGTCTGAGCCTGCGCGAAGTCGCACGCGAAGCCGGGATTGCGCCTACCTCTTTCTATCGTCATTTCCGTGACGTAGATGAACTGGGTCTGACCATGGTGGATGAAAGCGGGCTGATGCTCCGCCAGCTGATGCGCCAGGCGCGTCAGCGTATTGCTAAAGGGGGCAGCGTGATCCGCACCTCCGTTTCCACCTTTATGGAGTTTATCGGCAACAATCCCAACGCGTTTCGTTTACTGCTGCGGGAACGCTCTGGTACGTCGGCCGCGTTTCGTGCCGCCGTGGCGCGTGAGATTCAGCATTTTATTGCGGAACTTGCCGACTATCTTGAACTCGAAAACCATATGCCGCGCGCCTTCACTGAAGCGCAGGCCGAGGCGATGGTGACAATAGTCTTCAGTGCGGGCGCCGAAGCACTGGATGTGAGCGTTGAACAACGCAAACAACTCGAAGAGCGACTGGTATTGCAACTGCGGATGATCTCTAAAGGGGCTTATTACTGGTATCGCCGTGAACAAGAAAAACTGGCGCATCAATCCGATGAGTGAAAGGTGAGTAATGAAACAGACAGGACAGGATAAAGGAACATTGTTGCTGGCATTGATCGCTGGCTTATCCATTAACGGTACGTTTGCAGCGATTTTTAGCTCTATTGTGCCGTTTTCGGTTTTCCCGATGATCTCTCTGGTGCTGACGGTGTACTGTCTGCATCAGCGTTATCAGAATCGCACCATGCCGGTGGGGTTACCGGCATTGTCGGCGGCGTTCTTTGTGCTGGGCGTCCTGCTGTATAGCACCGTGGTGCGTGCAGAGTACCCGGACATTGGCTCTAACTTCCTGCCTGCGGTGCTGTCTGTGGCGCTGGTGTTCTGGATCGGCTTTAAAATGCGCAACCGTAAACAGCAGCTGCCAGAGTAAGATGTGTTTGTAGGCCGGGTAAGCGCTGCGCCACCCGGCATTACGATTTACCGGGCCGTCAGTAACACACCGCACTCCATATGGTGCGTATACGGGAACTGATCGAACAATGCCAGACGTTCAACCTTGTGCGTCTGGCTTAATGTTTCCAGGTTCTTGCATAAGGTTTCCGGGTTACAGGAGATATACAGAATACGCGGGTACGCCTGCACCATCTTCTCGGTTTCGCTGTCCAGCCCACTGCGCGGTGGATCGACGAAAATCGTCTCACACTGGTAGCTCTTCAGATCAATTCCCTGCAGACGGTTAAACTCCCGCACGCCGTTCATCGCCTGAGTAAATTCTTCCGCCGACATCCGAATGATCTGCACATTATCAATGTGGTTAGCCGCGATGTTGTACTGGGCGGAAGCGACCGACGGTTTGGCAATTTCGGTAGCCAGAACGCGATTGAAGTTACGCGCCAGCGCCAGCGAGAAGTTACCGTTACCGCAGTACAGCTCCAGCAGATCGCCGGTTGAACCTTCAGTGGCATGCAGTGCCCACTCCAGCATCTGCACGTTCATCGCCGCGTTCGGCTGAGTAAAGCTGTTCTCCACCTGGCGATAAATCATCTCTTTGCCCGCCACCGGCAGACGCTCGTCGATGAAATCCTGATCCAGCGTGATTTTGGTTTTTGTCGCACGGCCAATCAGATGCACGTTGATGTTCTGCGCACGCAGTGCATCACGCAGGGCTTCTGCGGCCTGGCGCCATTCGTCATTCAGCGCTTTATGGTACAGCAGCGAGACGATGGCCTGATTGCTTTGGGTGGTGAGGTAGTCAATCTGGAACAGCTTATGGCGCAGCAGCGGATTATTACGCACGCCATCCATCATCAGGGTCATCAGCTGGTTAATCAGCTCGCTGGCCGCCGGGAAACTGTCCACGCGGATACGGCTTTTGGTCTGCTGATCGAAGATGATGTGATAAAGGTCGTCGCCGTCATGCCAGATGCGGAATTCGGCACGCATACGGTAGTGACTGACCGGGGAGCGGAACACCTCAGGCGCAGGCGCAGCAAAAGGCGTCATCATACTTTGCAGACGGACGACTTTCTCTGCCAGTTGCGCGTCGTACTGTTCTGTCGGGAGGTGTTCGGGGGTCATGATGCTTCCTGATTGATGATGAATTACGCGGGGATTGTAGGGATTGTACAGGGGATGTCCAGCCTTAATGGTTAACAGCAGTCTGGACATCTATACGTGTCTAAATGTAGCATTATGTTTCCGGTCTCTTGAGAGTGAAAAGGGAATCCAGTGCAAATCTGGAGCTGACGCGCAGCGGTAAAGACTGGCGGGATGAGAGCTGTAGACACTGTGAAAATGGGAAGTCTTCATCCTTATAAAGCCACCTAGCCCGAAGACCTGCCGGAATTACGTCGCATTTGGTTTCATCATCGCGTGCTATGGGTGAGGCCTGCGGCATCCTTCTTATATTGTGGATGCTTTTACAATGATAAAAAAAGTATCGCTGTTGACGGCGCTTTCCGTCACGGCATTTTCGGGCTGGGCGCAATCTGGCGCAGACGCGCTGGTCGTAACGGCTAACCGTGTTGCTCAACCTGCTAACACCGTTCTGGCCCCTAGCTCCGTTGTGACCCGGGAAGATATTGAACGCTGGCAGGCAAAAAGCGTCGTTGAAATCATGTCACGCTTACCGGGTGTGGATATCGCCCAAAGCGGCGGCATGGGTGCCAATTCCTCTACCTTTATTCGCGGAACGGAATCCCGTCATGTGCTGATATTGATCGACGGCATTCCACTGAATAACGCCGGCATCAGTAACTCACCGGATCTCAGCCAAATCCCCGTTTCGCTCATTCAACGTGTCGAATACATTCGCGGCCCGCGTTCCGCCCTGTATGGTTCGGATGCTATTGGCGGCGTGATTAACATCATCACCGGCCGGGACAAGCCAGGCGCTGAAATCACTGCCAGCGTCGGCTCGAAAGGGTATCAATCTTACGATGGGTCCTTCCAGCAGGTACTGGATAAAACCAAAATCACCCTCGGCGGCAACTATACCTATACCCGCGGCTTTGATATCGATGCGGCGGATGCGCCACGCCAGCCCGATCGTGACGGCTTTATGAGTAAGTCGCTGTTTGGCTCGGTTGAGCAGCAGCTCACCGATAACCTGAGCGGTTTCGTGCGGGGACTGGGTTATGACAACCGCACGGCGTATGACGGCTATGAGCACTATGACGCTAACTTTATGGTCGATGGCCTGCCGGACACGCGCCAGCTGTATAGCCAGAACTGGGATACCGGATTGCGCTATAACCAGGGGATCTACCAGACTCAACTGGTGGGCGGGTATGGTCGCAGTAAAGACCAGAACTACGATCCGAGCAAAGGCCGTTATGCTTCTTCTGCCACTACGGATGACGTTAAGCAGTACACCGCTCAATGGCTGAACACCGTGACGGTTGGCCACGGCAATATCGGCGCGGGTCTGGACTGGCAGAAACAAAAAACCGAGGCGGGAACAGGTTATCTGGATCAAGGCTACACGCAGCGCAACACCGGGGTATTCCTGTCTGCCATGCAGCAGTTTGATAGTGTCACCCTGGAAGCCGCAGCACGTAATGATGATAACTCTAACTTTGGTAACCATAGCACCTGGCAGACCAGCGCCGGATGGGAGTTTATCGACGGTTACCGGATCATCGGTTCCTACGGCACGGCCTATAAAGCGCCGACCATGAGCCAGATCCACAGTGCGAGCTATGGCAACCCGGACCTGAAGCCGGAAGAGAGCAAGCAGTGGGAAGGTGGCTTCGAGGGGCTGACCGGCCCGGTCACCTGGCGCGTATCAGGATATCGTAATGATATCGACAACCTGATTAGCAGCGACCCGCGTACGTTCCGCTACTACAACGTCGATAAAGCGCGCATTAAAGGTATCGAAGCTACGGCGCAGTTTGATACCGGCCCGGTGGGACATCAGATCTCTTATGACTATGTTGACCCGCGCAATGCCAAAACCAACGAGGTGCTGGCCCGCCGTTCTAAGCAGCAGGTGAAGTACCAGTTGGATACCCAGGTGTGGGATCTCGACTGGAATCTGGCCTACCGTTACCTGGGCACCCGTTATGACGTGGCGTACAATCCTGATACGTTCACCTCAGAGCGCGTGAAAATGGGTGGGGTCAGTTTGTGGGATCTCGCAGTTTCATATCCTGTCACCTCTCACCTTACAGTTCGTGGTAAAATCGCCAACCTGTTCGATAAAGACTACGAGACAGTTTATGGCTACGAAACTGCAGGACGGGAATACACCTTGTCTGGCAGCTACACCTTCTGACCCACGTCCCACCGTACTGGTGTTTGACTCCGGTGTCGGTGGGCTTTCAGTCTATGATGAGATTCGGCATTTACTGCCGGATCTTCATTACATCTATGCATTCGATAACGTGGCTTTTCCGTATGGGGAAAAGAGCGAAGACTTTATTGTCGAGCGCGTCATTGAGATCGTGACTGCTGTACAACAGCATTACCCTCTCGCTCTGGCGGTGATTGCCTGTAATACGGCGAGTACGGTTTCCCTTCCAGCCTTACGCGAAAAATTCCCATTCCCGGTTGTCGGCGTGGTGCCGGCGATTAAACCTGCGGCACGCCTGACGGCGAATGGCGTGGTGGGACTGCTGGCAACGCGCGGGACGGTTAAGCGTCCTTATACCCGCGAGCTGATCGAACGCTTTGCCAATGAGTGTCAGATCGCGATGTTAGGTTCAGCCGAGCTGGTGGAGATGGCCGAAGCGAAATTACACGGCCAACCGGTATCACTGGAAGAGTTACGCCGCGTTCTGCGTCCGTGGCTGCGTATGAAGGAGCCGCCAGATACGGTTGTACTCGGCTGCACGCATTTCCCTTTATTGCAGGACGAGCTGCTTGCCGTACTGCCGGAAGGTACCCGACTGGTAGACTCGGGGGCAGCTATTGCCCGTCGCACCGCATGGCTGCTTGAACATGAAGCGCCAGATGCGAAATCTACCGACGCGAATATTGCTTATTGCATGGCATTGACCGCTGAGACTGAGCAACTTTTACCCGTTTTACATCGTTACGGCTTCGAAACGCTCGAAAAACTAGCGCTGTAGCACGTTTTTGAGCAAAAAAAAGACGGTTGAAAGATTTTTTTAAATTAGCTCTTGTCACTGCCGAAGAACTCCCTATAATGCGCCTCCACTGACACGGAACAACGGATTACAAACCGCCGTGACAGCAGGCTTCAGAGATGAACGCCGGCAGAGAAAAGCAAAAATAATCGCTTGACTCTGAATGAGGAAAACGTAATATACGG